>JADGPQ010000020.1 GCA_017882325.1 Thermoleophilia bacterium | reverse complement strand
GCCGTCGACGCCCTCGACATGCAGGTCTGCCGTGGCGACGTCTTCGGCTTTCTCGGACCCAACGGCGCCGGCAAGACGACGGTGATCCGCCTCGTCCTCGGCCTCATCCACCCGACAAGCGGCTACGCCGAAGTCTGTGGCCACCGCGTGCCCGGCCAGCTACAGGGCGCCCTGCGTCACGTGGCCGGGTTCGTCGACGACCCGACTTTCTATCCACTCATGAGTGCACGCCGGAACCTGCGTCTGCTGGGCAGCATGAGCGGCCCGGTGAGCGAGGAACGCATCGACGAGGTGCTCGAGATCGCCGGCCTGCGCGAACGCGCCGAGAGCCGTGTGGGCGGCTTCAGCCACGGCATGAAGCAGCGCCTCGGCATAGCTCAGGCGCTGCTGCACTCGCCGGAGCTCATCGTACTCGACGAGCCCACGAGCGGCCTCGACCCGCGCGGCATGAAAGACGTCCGCGAGCTCATCCGCGAGCTCGGCGCCGCCGGCACCACGGTGTTTCTGAGCTCACACCTGCTGCACGAAGTGGAGCAGGTGTGCACGCACGCCGTGATCCTCAACAAGGGGCGCGTGGTCGTGGAGGGCACCGTCGCGGAGCTCCGCCCCAAGAACGACGCCGTCAAAGTGCTCACCGACGACCAGGCCCGCGCCGCGTCGACTTTGCGTGCGCAGTTCGGCGCCGCCGGCGTGATCGAAGACGACGGCTTTCTCGTCGTGCAGGCCGGTGAAGAGTCGGTGCCCGAGATGGTGCGCCGCCTGGTCGCGGACGGCATCGCCGTCCGCGCCGTCGTGCCGGCGCCCGAGCAGGGCCTCGAGGACTTCTTCCTCGAGCTCACCGGCGCCGACGACGCCAACCCTGCCACCGAGAGTCGCCGGCGAGGCATCGCTCGCGTGTTGGGGAGGCGGCGGTGAGCACACTGCCGGCGAGCGTCCAAGGCAGCGCCCACGGCAGCACGGCGCCCGAGATGCGCGGTCACGCGTGGGGGCCGCTTCGCCGCGAGTGGATCAAGCTGCTCTACCAGCGGCGCAGCTACCTCATCTGGGCCGGCATGCTCGCCATCCCGTTCCTCGTCTCGCTGGCCATCAAGCTGGCCGGCAGCGGGCCGAACGCCAACGAAGGGCCGGCGTTCCTCTCCCGAGTGCTGAGCAACGGCATGTACGTTCCGCTCGCCTCGCTGTCGGCGCTCCTGCCGTTCCTGCTGCCGATGGCGGCGAGCATGGTCGCCAGCTATATGGTCGCGGGAGAAGCCGAGCTTGGGACGTTGCGCATCATCCTGCTGCGCCCTGTCAAGCGTGGGTCGATGATCCTCAGCAAGTGGGTCGTGGCCATGCTCTATCTCGCCGTTGGGTTCCTTCTCGTGCTCGTGGGCGGCGTCGTGTTCGGAGGGCTGTTCTTTGGGCTGCACCCCATGGCCACGCTGTCGGGCACTACGCTGAGCGTGGCCCACGGCCTTGGCCTCACAGGGCTGGTGTTCCTCTACGGTCTCGCGGCGATGTCATGCATGGTGTCACTGGCGCTCCTCTTCTCGGTGATCACCGACTCCAGTCTCACGGCGCTCATCGGAGCGGTGATCTTCTACATCGTCGTGCAGATCGTCATCGCCTTCAGCTACTTCGCCTGGCTGAGGCCGTGGATGTTCCCCAACTACTTTCTCGAGTACGTGAGCTTCTTCCGCGACCCGATCTACTGGACGCCCATCCTCAAAGGCCTGGCGTCGTTCGCCGCCTGGAGCTTCGCGCTGACGTTCATCGCCTACCTCCTCTTCCGCCGCAAGGACGTGCTCTCGTAGGCCTGACTGGGTAGGCTGCGACCATGCCGATGTCCACACTTCCCCGGACGATGCGAGCCATGCAGCTACGGGCGCCCGCGCCGGCTGACGAGGCGCCGATGCGGCTCGTCGAGCTGCCGGTCCCTGAGCCCGGGCCAGGCCAGGTGTTGCTCCGCGTGCTGGCCTGCGGCGTCTGTCGTACCGACCTGCACATCCTCGAGGGCGAGCTGTCGCTGCACCGCTCGCCCGTCGTCCCCGGGCATCAGGTCGTCGGCGAGGTCGTGGCGCTTGGCCCCGGCGCCGAGGTGGAGGCGGTGGGTGGCGAGCCGGGCGCACCGCCGCTGGCCGCCGGCGACCGCGTCGGCGTGCCGTGGCTCCACCAGACAGACCAGACCTGCCGCTTCTGCCGCCGCGGCGACGAGAACCTCTGCGAGCATGCACTGTTCACCGGCTGGGACGTGGACGGCGGTTTCGCCGAATACACGGTGGCGCCGGCCGGCTTCGTCTATCGGCTGCCGCTCGGCATGACCGCCATGGCCGCCGCGCCACTGCTGTGCGCCGGCATCATCGGCTATCGCTGCCTGCGCCTGACCGGCGTGGTGGGCGATGACGCCGGGCTGCCTACGGCCACCCGCGCGGTAGCGGCCCCGGCGCCCGCCCGCCCGCGCCGCCTCGGCATCTATGGCTTCGGCTCGGCCGCTTCCCTGTGCACCCAGGTCGCCATCTGGCGTGGCTGGGAAGTGTACGGCATCGCCCGCGACGAGGAGCACCGCGCCATGGCGCGCGAGCTCGGCGCGGTCTGGGCCGGCGAGAGCGGCGACGACCCCGGGGTGCTGTACGACGCCGCCATCGTCTTCGCGCCGGCCGGGGACCTGGCTGTCGACGCCCTGCGGCGGCTCGACAGGGGAGGGATCGTGGCGCTGGGCGGGATCTACTCGTCGCCCATCCCGCCCATCGAATACCCGTGGATCTACCACGAGCGCGTCGTGCGCAGCGTCGCCAACTCCACCCGCCGGGACGCCCGCGAGCTGCTGCGCGACGCGGCCCTCATCCCCGTCAAGAGCCGCGTGCAGGAGTACGACCTCGAGCAGGCTAACGAGGCGCTGCTCGACCTCAAGGAAGATCGGGTGCGCGGCTCGGCGGTGCTGCGGGTGGCCGGCGACTGACTCTGGGCTGACCCCCAGGCGGCCGAGGGCCGTCTTGCATCGGATAGTTGCGTTTCACTTGCGCTTGCGTTTCACTTGCGCTACGCTGAAGTCATGACCACGCTGACAGTGAGCGTGCTCGACGCCGCCGATCCCAAGGCGGCGGTCGCCGCCATCGATGCGGCCGCTCCCGGCTTGCGCCGGCGGCTCAGCGCTTCCCTGCGGGACGCGCTGCGGGGCCGGCCCGCCGCCGTTCGCCGCTACGTGGTCGTCCACCGCGAGCTCACCGAGCGGCTGCTCGCGGCCATGCACGAGGCGCGGCCCGAGCTGGTGCTGCGCGACGACGCCGGAGAGTACTGCGTCGCGCACCCCGGCGGCTGCTCTCGCGCGGGTGTCGAGCTGCTCCGCACCTTCGCCGCCGACGCGCCGTTCTCGCCCTGGGTACAGCTCAGAGGCCTCGGCACGGGCGTCGCGCTCGACCTGCTGGCGCGAGCGCGAGCGCTCCTGCCCGGGGTCGAGGCGCTGCCGCTGCCGTCGGGCGCCGCCTTCCCGCGCCTCGAGGACCCCGATGCCCTGCTGCGCTTCACGCGGCTGGTCGCGGCCGCGCAGCAAGCCGAACAGTCGGATCTTGAGCGCGCTCGCGCCGTGTTCGGCATCAGCATCACCGAGCTGGGCGCAATGTTCGGCGTCACCCGTCAGGCGGCAGGCCTGTGGCTGGCCGACGGGCCGCCCGCCGCCCGCAGGGCCAAGGCGGCTACCTTGGCCGCTATCGCCGACCTCCTCGCGCGCCGGCTCAAGCCGGCGCGCGTCCCCGGGATCGCGCGCCGGCCGTCGGTCGAATACAGAGGCAAGACGATGCTGGAGCTCATCGCCGCCGACGAGCACGAATGGCTGCTCGAGTCGGTGCGCCGGTCGTTCGATTACGCAACGACCGCGTGACCGCGCTGCTCGTCACGCGCGGCGGCGTCTACCTGCGCGTCGCCGACCCCGCTTGGGACGACCCGCTGAGCGGCGCGTTCGCCAAGGCGCGCGGCGGCCGCTGGAACGCACCGGGCGCCTTCCCGGTCGTCTATCTCAACGGTGACGTGCGCGTCGCGCGGGCCAACGTGTTGCAACGGTTCGCGGGTCTGCCCTATGGCCCTGAGGACCTCGAACCGTCGGCCGCCCCGGCGCTTGTCAGCACCGTCGTGCCCGAGGACGAGTTCGTCGACGCGGTCGGCGACGCGGGCTGCGCGGCGATCGGTCTGCCGCAGACCTATCCCGTCGATGAGGACGCCGCGCCGGTGCCTCACGAGGCGTGTCAGCCTGTGGGCCAGGCAGCGTGGGACGCGGGCCTGCCGGGCATCGCCTGTCGCAGTGCGGCGCCGGCGGCGCCGCCAAGCGGCGAGGAGCTGGCCCGCTTCGGCAGGGGCGAGCCTCTCACACCGCTCGACGTGCGCCGCTTCTCAGACTGGTTCTGAGCAGTCCGCCAGCGCGGGTCACGCCCGCGCCGTCAGTAGCCTCATATGCAGTCGAAGAGGGCGTAGTCTTCGGCGCCTGCGGCGGACTGGCCTCTGCAGGCGCCGGCGGCGACGCAGTCGGCGTCGGCCGAGGCGGCGGACGCCGCCGCTTCCGCGGCGGCCTGCAGCTCGAGCAGCATCGGGCGCACGAGGCCGCAGTACGGGAAGGGCGCGGAGTAGCCGCCCGCCCGCCCGTGGGCGCGGGCCGCGTAGTGCGCCTGCACCCAGCACTCGCCGCCGCAGGCGTCGACGACCGGGCAGACGAGGCACTCGGCCCGGTCGCGGGCGCGCGCCGCGCGCAGCAGCCGCAGGCTGCTGGACGTGCGCCAGATCGTCTCGAGGCGCTCCTCGCGCAGAGAGCCGGCGACGAAGGCCGGGTCGCCGGCGGTGATCACGCAGGCGTGCACCCGTCCGTAGGGGTCGATGGCGAGGTCGCGGCAGCCGGCCGCGCAGAGGTCGTTGCGGCTGCCGATGCGACGGCGCCAGCTGGAGATGTTGTCCACCGTCAGGCCGATCTCGGCGGCGGTGACGAGCAGCTCCTTGACCGCCGCCAAGAGCTCCTCGCCTGACGGCGTCAGATCGGAGGCGTCGCGTGCGCTGCCGCCGGCGACCCCGCCCGCCTGGTGCGGCAGGATGAGATGGAGCCGGCTGAGCCCGGCGGCGCGCAGCTCGCGGGCGAGCTGCGTCAGACCGGGCAGAACCGGCCGCACGAGCACCGTGTTGGCCACCGGCTCGAGACCGACGGCCAGCAAGTTGACCATCGAGGCCATGACGTCGTCGTAGCTGCCTGGGCCGCGCAGCTCGTCGTTGATGGCGCGCGGCCCGTCGATGCTCGCCAGAGGCCGCAACAGGCCGCGTCCGGCGCGGCTCAGCTCGGCCGCCAAAGCCTCGTCCACGTAGCTGTTGAAGAAGAAGCGCGCGTGGGCTTGATGGATCCCGGTGATGTGGTCGAGCAGCTCGACGAAGTCGTCGCGCAGCAGGGGATCGCCGCCAATGAACACGTAGCTCGAGGCTCCCAGCGCGACGCCTTGGTCGATGGCGTCCTTCCACTCCGTCGTCGTGAGCTCTCCGGGGTCCCAGGCGGCGTCCTTGTTGTAGCAGTGGCGACAGTCGCGGCCGCAGCGATGGGTGACATGTAGGTACATCTCGCGGAGGCCCGCGGACGTATCGCCGCGGAGCGGGGCATCACCAGCGAGGCGCGCGAGCACCGCGAGGTCCGCGGGCTCGTCGACATCCATCCACAGCGGAAGCTGCACCACCTCGAGACTCCGCGCCTGGGCGGCGCGCAGCGTGGAGGTCAAGAGCGACGCGGTGCTCATCGGCGAGGAGCTGAGGAGGGCGGTAAGGGCGTCTTCGTGTGCGTTCCACGTGGCCGCGTCGAGCCCGATCAGGTAGTAGCCGCCGTCGGCGGCCGGCCCCAAAACGAGGCGGCCTCGAGGCGAAACGGTCGCCAGGCGCGTGAACGCCTGCTCGAGGTAGGCGACGGGGATGGCCGGGCTGTCGCTGTTGACGGCGACGACGTACTCGGCGCCGCCGGCGAAGAGGTCGGCGAAGACGCCGGCCAGGCGCGCGCCGAGCGTGTCGCCGCGTTGCGCGAGGCGAAGCCAGCGGTCCGAGCGGCCGGCGCGCGGATCGGACGGCGGTCCCGCCAAGTCGGACGGCGGCTCTGTGCCCGGGCCTGCGGCCCGGCCCACCCCGCCGCCGTCGGCGCTCGCCTCGGCCAGCACCAGGCCCGTGTCCCGCAGGAGCTCGGCCTGCGCGAGCGTGCCCAGCAGCAGCCGTTCGTAGACGGCCAGAGCCTCGTCCTCACCGAGCGTTGCCGCAAGCCGCGTCTTCACAGTGCCGCGCACCAGCCGCTTGGCCATCACGACTAGGACGCGCGACCCTTGCTGCGTCTTCGGCTCGAGGCCGGACGTCATCGGCGTTCTCTCCGCTCCATCGTGTTCCCAGTATGGGGCACGGCGCACGTGGCAGCCACTTCCGCGCCTACTGCCGCCACGGCGGCGCTTTCTCCGGCCAGCGCCCGACGAGCGCCTCGGGGAACGGTGCGACCAGCCCCAGCACGACCGGGAGCCACAGGCCGGCGGCCAGGCCGAGGGTGAGCGGCGCGAGCCAATACCACGCGTGCACCACGGGCAGGCAGAGGGTCAGCAGCGTCATCGTCCAGGCGAAGGCCGGCGCCGCGTGCGCCCGGCCCGGCAGGGAGCGGGCGATCCATACGGCGCCGGCGAGGAAGACCGCGGCGCAGAGGATCCTCGCCACGTCGGGGTCGACGATCTTGGTGAGCAAGGCGAACAGCAGTGCCCCGCCGGTCCAGCCGGTGCCGCTCTCGAAGAGCGAGCCGAAGGCGCCGCCGCTCAGCAGGTACGGCGCATACGGGACGAGCAGCGCAGGAATGAATCCGGCGAGGAAGCGGGCGGGCTTCGCCCGCCCGCCGAGTAGCGCCGGAACGAGCAGGACTGCCGGCGTCAGCTTGAAGGCGGCCGCCAGCCCCAGTAGCACGCCGGCCTGCCAGTCGCGGCCGCGCAGCAGCCCCGCCGCCGCCAGAACGACGAGGCTCACGGCCACGATCTCCAGATGCGCCGCGCCCCAGGTCTGCACGATGACGGCCGGGCAGAGCAGGTACAACACGGTCGCCGGTCTGCGGCGCTTGGCGTCCGCCAGCCACCAGACCGCGGCGGCGGTCAGGAGGTCGAAGGCGCCGAACAGGAGCTTGAACGCGAGAACGCCCCCGCCGGCCGCCGCGACGCCGAAGAACGTCGCCTCGGCGAGCGGCGGGTACACGGTCCTGATCCGCGGGTGGTTGATCAGCGCTTGCTCGGCGTACCCCACCCGGTCGAGCCGCGGATCGTTCGGTGCGTAGCGGTACGGATTGACGCCGGCCTGCTGGACGCGACCATCCCATTGATAGCGGTAGAAGTCGTCGCTGAGGCTCGGCGTCCCCGGCAGGAAGATGACGCGCAAGACGACGGCGGCGACGAGGGCGCCGCGCATCGGCAAGGCCGTCGCCGCCGTAGCCAACAGGGCGAACCCGGCCAGTGACAGGCCGTAGAATGCGACGAAGCGCTCGATGTGCACGATGAGGTCGCCCGAGAGCGCCAGGCCGCAGAGGCCGGCGGCCAGCAGGCCGAGACCGAGGTAGGCGCGCAGGCGTGGACGCTTCATCGCAAGGCCCAGACTACTTCATCGTCGTGCCCGTGCTCGACGAGGCCGCGGCCTTGCCGGCGTTGCTCGCCGAGCTGCGCGACCTCGGCCTGCTGGAGCGCACGCTCTTCGTCGACAACGGCTCGTCCGACGGCAGCCGCGGCTTGATCGCCGCGTCCGGCGCGACGCTGCTGCACGAGGCCCGGCGAGGCTATGGATACCCTTGCCTCACCGGCGCTCGTGCGGCTGCCGCCCGCGGCGCTCGCGCGGTCGTCTTCATGGAGGCGGATGGGACCGACGACCCGGCGCAGGTGCGCCACCTCGTCGGTCCCATCTTCGCCGCCGAGGCCGAACTGGTCGTCGGCTCGCGCCGCGAGGCCGTGCACGGCGCGGCCGCCGGCCGGATGCCGCTGCACCAGCGTCTCGGCAACGACTGGCTGGCCTTCAATCTCTTCATCTTCTTTGGGCTGCGCCTGAGCGACGACGGGCCGTTCCGCGCCGTCCGCTTGGACCTTCTGGAGCGCCTGCGCCTCGAGGAGCGCGCCTACGCTTTTCCCACCGAGATGCTCGTGAAGGCGCGCCTCGTCGGCGCGCGCATCGCCGTCCGCGACACCAGGTACCGGCCGCGCGCGGGGCGCTCCAAGATCGCCGGCACGTGGCGAGGCACCCTGGGCGCGGTTCGCGACGTCTTCTGGTGCCTGCTGCGCCTGCGGCTGTTCGGCTTCCGCCCGCGTCAGTAGACGGGCAGCCGCGGATGCGGTCGGCGCTTCGCGAAGCGCGCATCCACGCCCAGCGTCCGTCCAGACTGCCCCAGCGCGATGGCCAGGAGAAGCATGCCCATGACGACGTAGGTGCCCGGCCAGTCCGTCGTGCCCGACGTGGCGATCAGCAGGTTGAGCTGGAATCCGGCGGCCAGGAGCCCCGCCACCGGCGTGAGCAGCCCGATGACGAGGAAGGTGCCCACGCCAAGCTCGAGGACGAACTGGGCGCGCGCGGCAACGGCGGCGTTGGGGATCATCACGTCGTTGAGGAACGTGCGATACGGCCCGAACGTGGTCGTATCGGCGTAGTGCTGCACGAAGTGTGCCCAGCCGTGCGGCGAATAGAAGCCCTTCTGCAGGTTGAACGACCAGACGGCGAGGAAGATGACGCCCATCATGATGCGCAGGCAAGCCAGCAGTAGCGCACTGCGGGTCTCGCGCGTGCTCCACATGTGCTCGTGCCCCCCTCGATCGCGTGTGACGTCGCAGGGAGGGTACCCCAACCACTTCGTGGCTACGCCAAGCCGGTGTTCCGACGCGTTCTGTGCCGGGCGCTGCCTCAGCCGCCGGCGACCGGCGGCATGACCTCCACCCGGTCTGCCGTGGCGAGCGTGGTCGCCAGCGCCGCTGCCGGCGCCAGATGCCGGCCATTGACCACGACGCTCACGAGTAGCCTGTCGCCGTAGAAGATGCGCTGCGCGTACTGCGGCGCCTGTGCCACGGCGGCCCGCAGCGCCTCGGCCACGGTGCCGGCCTCGCAGGCAAACACTTCGGGCGGCTCCGGCGATGTCAGTACGGCGGGAAGGCTCACGTGCACGCTCGGCATGCTGTCCTCCGTCAACGGTCGGCGTTCATCGAGAGTATCCCACGCATTCTCTCTGCCCGCTTCATCAGGATCTCGCATGGTGCGTGTGCCTTTCTTGACACCCATCCGAGGAGTCTCTAGAGTGATTGTTGATAAGACTGATAGGGTACATCAAGTTTTACGCGCATTTGTTGGACGGACCATGGAGACCCATGCACGTGTCGTCGAAGAGTCGTAACGCGCTCCGCGCGCTCGTTGAGTTCGAGCTGCGCACCGGCGGCGCCCCGCCCCGTGCGGGTCGTCGACCTCGCCAGCGAGCGCGAGCTCCCGGAGCAGTTTCTGGAGCAACTGTTCGCCACGCAGCGCCGCGCTGGGATCCTGCGCAGCCATCGCGACGTCGGCGGAGGCTTCAGCTTCGCGCGGCGACCCGACAAGGTGACCGCGCTCGAGGTCGTCGAGGCGCTGGACGGCTCCGTGATCCTCGCCACCTGCACCGGAGGCGAACGTAACCTCGAAGACCTGTGTGGCGCTTCCGTCGTGTGGCGCCACTGACCCACGACCATCGAGACCAAAGAGGAGACGATATCCGTGAAGATCGCCAACGACATCACCGAGCTCATCGGAAACACCCCGCTCGTGAAACTCCGCGGCCTCTCGGAGCGATCCGGCGCCACCATCGTCGGCAAGCTTGAGTCGTTCAACCCGGGGGGCAGCGTCAAAGACCGCATCGGCATCTCGATGTTCGATGCCGCAGCGCAAGCGGGGCTGATCTCGCCCGAGAAGACGACGATCGTCGAGCCCACCAGTGGCAACACCGGCATCGCTCTTGCGATGGTCGCCGCCGCCCGCGGCTACAAGGTGCTGCTGACGATGCCGGAGACGATGAGCATCGAGCGCCGCAACCTGCTGCGCGCGTACGGCGCCGAGCTAGTCCTCACCCCCGGCCCGCAGGGCATGAAGGGGGCCATCGCGAGGGCGACCGAGCTCACCGCACAGATCCCGGGCGCGTTCATGCCGCAGCAGTTCGAGAACGCGGCTAACCCCGAGGCCCACCGCCGCACGACCGCCGAAGAGGTCTGGAACGACACCGACGGAAAGGTCGACGTCTTCGTCGCCGGCGTGGGCACCGGCGGCACCGTGACCGGCGTCGGCGAGGTACTCAAGCAGCGCAAGCCGACAGTGGAGATCGTCGCCGTGGAGCCAATTCACTCACCGGTGCTCAGCGGCGGCGACCCGGGCCCGCACAAGATCCAGGGCATCGGCGCCGGCTTCGTGCCCAAGGTGCTTAACAAAGACATCTACGCGGAGGTCATCCAGGTCAGCAACGACGAGTCCTTCCAGGCGGCTCGCGAGCTGGCTGGCGAGGGCGTGCTGGTGGGCATCTCGTCGGGCGCCGCGGCTCATGCCGCCGGTGTCGTCGCCAGTCGCCCTGAGAACAAGGGGAAGCTGGTCGTCGTCGTGCTTCCCGACACCGGCGAGCGCTACCTCTCGACAGTGCTCTTCGCCGAGCCGGAGCCTGTGGCCGAGACCTCCTCGAGCATCTGAGGCCGGGCCGGCTGCCGCGCAGCCCCGCCGGCCTGTCGCTGCCTAGGCGATCATGCCCTCCACGGCCAGCAGTGCCTTCACGCGGATGTGTTCGCCCACGGTGACCTCGTGATCGAGCACATCGTCCCACTCGTCGCTCAGGGTGGCGACGCACTTCTCGAGCGTCGTCAGCTTCATGTTCGGGCAGACGGCGCGGCTCGACGCGGGGATGAACTTCTTGTCTGGGTACAGCACGCCGAGCCGGTAGAGCAGGCCGGTCTCCGTCGCGACGATGAACGTCGTTGCGACGCTCCCGGCCGGGTACCGCAGCATGCCGGACGTGCTCGTCACGACGTCGGCGATGTCGAGCACCTCGCGGCGGCACTCCGGGTGAGCCATGAGGACGCCGCCGGGGTCGGCGGCGCGGATCTGAGCGATCTCGGCGGCGCGGAAGTCGTCGTGAACGTGGCACCACCCCTGCCAGAGAATCATCGTCTCCTCGCGGCCGGTCTGGCGGGCGACATAGTCGCCGAGGTTCCTGTCGGGCACAAAGATGATCTTCTGGTCTCTGGGGAAGCGCTCGACGATCTGCACGGCGTTGGCGCTGGTGCAGCACACGTCGGTCTCGGCCTTGATGTCGGCCGACGTGTTCACGTAGGCGACCACCACGGCGTCGGGATGCTGTTTCTTGAGATCGCGCAGCCCGTGCACGGTGACCATGTCGGCCATCGGGCAGCCGGCGCGCTTGTCCGGCATGAGCACGGTCTTCTGCGGCGAGAGGATGTAGGCGGTCTCGGCCATGAAGTGCACGCCGCAGAAGAGGATGACGCTGTGCTCGTCCTTCTGGGCAATGCGCGCCAGTTCGAGGGAGTCACCGGTGTGGTCGGCGGCGTCCTGAACCTCGGGGCGCTGGTAATTGTGGGCGAGGATCACGACGTCGCGCTCGGCAGCGAGGCGGCGGAGCTCCCTCTGGAGATCGTTGAGCTCGGGCATGGTCTCTCGATCCGTGGGATGATCGGGCCGGCGGCGCTTCGTCCACCGGCCCTCTACCCCAGATTATAGCCGCACGCGCTGCTGGACCCGCTCCAGCTGCCCACGAGCCGGTCGGGAGATGACGTCGGGTCAGGCGCCGCTGCTCCACGGGGGGCCGCCTGAAGCGAGAAATGCCAGAGTGCGTGGCACTCCGGCCTCGCTGGGTCGTTCGATCAGATGGCGCCGGCTCTACTCCTTGTCGCCCTCAACGTCGGCCCCGTCGTCCGCACCGCCGCTCACCGCCGCGAGACGCTCTTTGAAGCCGGTCTCTTCGAAGATCGTCTGGACCTCTTTGACGACCTCCTCCGGCGGGTAGAGGTCGCCGAGGCCGAGTTCTTGGCGGATTTCGAGCAGGTGCTCCATGTAAGTGGTCCACTTCTCGCCCCAGGCCTCGCCGATGGCGGGGAACATGAGGTGCGGGTCGCCGCCCATGCCCTTTTCGTAGAAGTTGCCGCACCATTCAGCGAACATCTCGACGTGCGGGCGGCCGCGGCCGCTCTCGACCTGCATCCCGCGGACCACCTGGTTGATCACGGCGACGCTGTTGTGGCGCGGGCAGCGGCTCTGGCAGGTGTAGCAGTAGTAGCAGTACCACAGGGTGTCGTCGGTGAGCAGGGTGACGTCGCCGTCGAGCGCACGACGGGCCACTTCGCGCGGTGAGTACTCGGTGAACCGCGCCGCCGGGCAGCCCGACGTGCAGACGCCGCACTGGATGCAGCTCTGGAAACCGTCCTTGTGATCGTGCATGCGCGGGTCCTCGAGGATGTGCTTCACGAGCTCGGGGTCGCGCGGCGGAGTCGTCGCGAAGGTGTCGTCGGCGATGTGGGCGTAGGGGTTGTCGACCCCGGCCTTCTTCGGGTCAGTCATCGGTGCGCTCCTCGGGGGCGTACTCCACGGCCCGGAAGTATTCGGGCCAGAAGCGGATGGGGACGTCGAGTTTGAGCTCGCGTGCGGCCGAACGGAGGTTGTCGCGACAGAGCACGCAGGTGGTGACCACCGGCGCGTGCTTCTCCACGGCGAACTCCAGGAGCCGCGTGCTGGCCTTGGTGGCGCCTCGGTACATCCCGCCGAGCGCCCCGCAGCAGCCGTTGTGCAGGGTCGGATAGTCGACCTCCATGGTGACGCCGGCCTGCTGTGCGGCTACGCCCAGCGCGGCGAGGGCCGCGTCGCGGTCGGCCAGGCAGCCGACGTAGGGGACGAAGCTCCCGGTCGAGGCACGAAGGACCATGCCGGAGGCGCGAGCGGCGCGCTCGGTGAGTGCGTTCCAGAGCGGCACGGCCTCGACGCCGGTCTCATCCAGGCTGGCGTCGCACGCCGGGCACGCTGTGTAGACGCGCTCCGCGCTCGAGAACAGGCTGTCGACGGTGCCGCGGCTCGGGTGGCCGCAGCAGCCGGCGTCCGCCGCCTCGTCGAGGCGGACGCCGAAACCCGCGGCCACCTCGTGAACGAGGGCGTGCAGTTCGTGGTCCTGTGGCAGGGCACAGCCGGCGTAGAACGGCAGCGTCGTCGTGCCTCTGGCGGCCGGGACAGCTTCGCCCGCCGCCCGCTTCCCGCCCAAGGGCAGCATCTGCTTCACGATCTTCATGCCGGACTCGGCAGCGCCGACCTTGTCTTTCGGGAAGTGGCCCTCGACCATCATCGCGACGCCGAACCGCAGGTTGTCGATGCGGGGCTGCTTGCGCAGACGCGCGGCGGCGACGTCCGCGGCCGTGCGCTCGGGGCAGCGGATCGTGCCGCCGTACTCATGCTCAAGCTTGCGCAGACGACTCAAAAGCGAGGCCACATCGATGTCCATGCGGCACACCTCGGTGCAGGTGCCGCACTCCGTGCAACGCCACAGGTCGTCGCTCTTCAGCACCGCCTCGATCTCGCCGCTGAGGATGAGCCGCACGAGGCGTCGCGGCCCGCGGTACAGCTCGCGGCCGCTCGGGCAGCTCGAGGTGCAGGTGCCGCACTGATAGCAGATGTTGCACTCCTCGGCGAGGCGCTTGAACTCGTCGACGACGGCTTTCGGGTAAGCGGTGTCAGCGGCCACAGCCACGGCCCTCACCTCCTCCGCAGGCGGCTCCGGCGGGGGCGCCCGCAAGGGCGCCGGCTCCGGCGCCGATCAGGTCCATCTCGTGATCGAACAACGCCGGCGTCAGCTCGTCGCCGACGGCCCTGGCGTCGAACATCCGGATGCGCCGCCCCACGCTGAGCCGGTCGACGGCGCAGAGGTGCCACAGCTCAAGCGGCAGGGGCGTTCCGCTCTCGGCCAGCACCTCGTCGGCGATCGTCATCTGCTCGAGCGCGCTCGTGTCGCCGGTGCGGTATTGACAGCGGCCTTCGGCGCAGCCGGCGAGGAAGACGCCGGCGGCGCCCAGGCGGGCAGCCTCCACGATGTGCAGGGCGCTCACCCGCCCGAGGCAGGGCAGTTCGATCAGGCGCACGTTCTCGGGGTAGCGGTCGCGCCGCTGGCCGCTGAGGCCTATGGCGGCGCCGGCGCACTCCTTGCAGTAGAAGCCGACGACCGGCTTTTCGACGCCCTCGGTCATCATCGCGATGCGCCCGAAGAGGGCGTCGTCGCTCAGGTTGTGGGTGATCGCCACCTCGGGGCAGTTGGCGGCGCAGATGCCGCAGGCGCGGCAGGTCTGTGCGTCGATGACCGCGAGCTTGCCGTCGTCCTTGACCTCGTCAGGGCGTGGGGCCGACTCCGGGCGATCTATGAGCATGATGGCGCCGAAGGGGCACATCGTGGAACAGGTGTCGCAGCCCACGCACTGGGCTGCATCGACCTGCGAGGCCGCCGTGCCGCGGCGCCCGGCCGAGGTGAGGAAGTTGTGGATCTCGCTGGCAACCGCCGAGGCCTCGGTGTTGACTTCGATGAGGGCCTTCGGGCCGGCCGCCGAGCCGCAGACGAAGACGCCCTCGGCGCTCGTCTCGGTGGCGCGGTTCTTGCGATCGAGGATCTCGACGAAACCGTCCTTGTCGCGGTCGATGGCGAGCGTCTGCGTCAACTTCTCGGTGTCGGTGGCCGGGACCATGCCGGTGCTGAGCACGACGAGATCGGGGCGCAGCACGCGCTTGCGCGCGGCGGTGACGTCTTCGACCTCGATCACCGGCCGGCCGTGGCCGTCGAACTGCACCTCGGGCGGCGTGCCGCGCAGGAACTCGACGCCTGCCTTGCGCGCGTCGAGGAACCAGTTCTCGTAGCCGACGCCGGCAGTCCTCATCTCGAGGTAGCAGATCGTGACCTTCATCTCGGGGAAGAGGGCCTTGAGGCGGATCGCGTGCTTCAGAGCGATCATGCAGCAGAGCCGCGAGCAGTGCGGCAGGTGGCGCTGGTCGCGCGAGCCGGCACACTGGACCATCACGAGTTCTTCGACGGGCATGCGGCCCAGGGAAGCCTGGGCGGCCCAGTCGTCGAGCATCTCCGCCAGCTCCACCTGGGTGACGACGCCGTCGTGGCCGTAGCCCAGGTAGTCGAAGTACTTCTCGGGGGCCGGCTCACAGCCGGTGGCGGTGAGAATGGCGCCGGCGTGCACGGTCGTCCGCCGCGGCGACTGGCTGAAGTCGATCGCCTCTACGGGGCACTCCTCGGCGCACCTCCCGCAGAACGTGCAGGTCTCGAGGTCGATGGTGCGGATCACGCGACCGTCGTAGAACTCGCTGAAGATGGCCTTCTTGCCGGGTTCCGAGGAGTCGGCCTCGCAGACGGTCTCGCAAGTGCCGCAGTTGATGCAGGCGTCGGTGACCATGTTCGGGAGGGTGCGGATGCTGACCTGGAAGTCGCCGGGGTGACCGGTCACGGCCTCGACGGTCGAGCGGCGGCGGATGGAGAGGTCGGGGTGGTCGATGGCCACGTTGCGGTGGAAGCACTTGCGCGTGCCGGCCTGCGCATCTGTGGTGGGCAGGCACTGGCCGCAGTCGTTGGTGGGGAACACGGTGCCGATACGGGCGGCGCGGCCGCCAAGGAAGGCGCGCCGCTCCACCAGCTCCACGTCGTGACCCATCTGGGCGAGTTCGGCGGCGGCCTGCGTGCCGGCCACGCCGCCGCCGATCACGACGACGGTGTTGCGGCGCTCGGCGTAGCTGACCGTGTCGGCGAGTGCGTCGGGGTAGGCGATCGACGAGTCGATGATGCGCCCAGCTTTGTCGGTGACGGCGCCGCTGTCGCCGCCGTGCACCCAGCTGCAGCCTTCGCGGATGTCGGCGATCTCGAGCTGCAGGCCGCGCGCCATGAGATTCTGGAAGCGCCGCGCGGCGAAGTCGGGGGAGCAGCCGGCAAAGGTGAGCTGGCGCCCGTCGCCGGTCTCCATGAGCTCGAGGATCTGCGCCTGGCCGACGCGGCTGCACCAGTGGTCACCGCGCAAGACGTCGGCGTGCAGGCCGACATGCTGCTCGAGCCGGTCGAAGTCGATGTTCTTGAGCGTGCCGGCGCACTCGCAGAGGAGGACGAGTGGGCGGTCGGGACCGCTGCCGTTCGGGAAGGTCATGCGCACACCCCCTCGGAGGCCGGTGCGCCTGCGGCGGCCGGGTCGGCCGCGCCGGTCGGCGCGGCTTCCGCCTTCGGCGGCAGCGCCTCGATGGCCTCGGCCGGGCAGCCGCGAGCGCATGTACCGCAACCCAGGCACTTCTCGTCGTCGTAGAGGATCGTCCGATACACCGTGACCCGCTCCGGCACGTGCACCGGGCCGTCGGGATCGTGCCGCATGAGGCGCCGGAGGGCGCTGCCGAGGGCTCCCCGGCGGCTGCCCGCCGGCGCGTCCAGCAGCTGGTTCACGTCGAAGTAGTCGCCGCGCTCGGAAGCGCCCGACGGGCAGTTGGTGGCGCACTTGCCGCAGCCGACGCAGAGCTCTTCGCGGCGAACGATCTCGCAGCCTACGCCCACAGTGCTCTGCAGCGTGCCGCCGGGCACGCGGCTCAGGATCTCGCGGCCGCGATGGGTGAGCGGCATCAGGCAGCCCCCCTTGCGGCGGCGAGCGGAACCTCACGGTTGCCGCTGGCCTCTGACCGCGGCAACGGCGGCAGGCCGACGATCACGCGGTCCATCTCGCGCACGGCGGCGACGAACCTGGGCGGCTCGCCGGCGCTCATCGTGAACATCTGGCAGCGCTCGGGTTCGACGCCGACGCTCTTCAGCAGGCGCTGCACGAACGCGACGCGGTCGACGGCGTTGAAGTTACCCTCGCGGTAGTGGCACTGGCCGAGCAGGCAGCCGGCGACCATCACGCCATCCGCGCCTTCGGCAAGTGCGCTCAGCAGATGGAGAGGGCTGACGCGCCCGGTGCAGGGCATGAGCACGAGGCGCACGGTCGGGGGCAGCGGCGTGCGCGCGTTGGCGCTCGCGTCGGCTGCCGCGTAGGCGCACTCGCGACAGCAGAAGGCGACGATCTTGCGGTCGGCTGCCGCGCTGGTAGCGCCGGCCATCAGACGGTCGCCTCCGCCAGGATCTCGTCGTCGCTGAAGCCGCCGAGCTGGATCGCCCCCGTGGGGCAGTCGGCGGCGCAGATGCCGCAGCCGCGGCAGACGTTGGGGTCGACAACGGAATGGGCGTCGGCGCCCACCGTGAGCGTGATCGCCGTCTGCGGGCAGGACGCCTCGCAGACGCCGCAGCCGATGCAGACCTCGAGGTCGCTGGCCGCCACCTGCGCGGGAGTCATCGCAAAGCCCGTGCTCAGCATGCTGATCGCGCGTGCCGCGGCGGCTTTGGCCTGGGCGATCGAGTCGGGGATGTTCTTGGGCCCCTGGGCGGTGCCGCACAGGAACATACCGGCGCGCTGCGTGTCGACGGGGGCAAGCTTCGGGTGGAACTCGCGGATGAAGCCGGCCGCCGCGGTCTGAACGCCGGCCACTCGGGCGATGTCCTGCGTGCCCTTGGAGCCCTCGAGCCCCGCCGAGAGCACGACGAGGTCGTAGGGCTCCTCGCTCTTGCTGCCGGTCATCGTGTTCTCCATGCGGACAGTGAGGCTGCCGTCCTGCTCCTCGAGGATCTCGCCGACGCGGCCGCGCACGTAGCGCACGCCGCGCTCCTGGACGAGCCGGTAGTACTCCTCGTGCGCTTTGCCCGGTGCGCGCAGGTCGGTGTAGCCGATGGTGATCTCCGCGTCGGGGTAGTGCTGCTTGATGAGCGAGCTGTGCAGCGTCGCGAACAGGCAGCAGATCGCCGAGCAGTGCTCGTTGCCGCTGCTGGTGCAGTCGCGCGAACCCACGCACTGCAGCATGAAGATGCGTTTCGGCACTTGGCCGTCGGAGGGGCGCTTGAGCTCGCCCGCGGTCGGCCCTGAGGCCGCCAGCAGCCGCGCGAGCTGGCTCTGCGTGAGCACGTTCTGGAAGCGCCCGTAGCCCAGCGGCAGCTTGCGCGTCGCGTCGAACTCCTGATGGCCGGTGGCCAGGATCACGGCGCCGACGGTGATCTCCTCGTCCCATGCCTTCTGGTCGAAGTCGATGGCGTCCGCCGGACACGCCGTGACGCACGACTTGCAGTCGGAGCAGACGGCGCAGTCAAGGCAGCGCTCGGCCTCCTGGCGCACGTCCTCCTCGCTGAAGCCGAGGCGGACCTCCTCCCAGGTGGTTCGGCGGGCGACACCGTCCAGAGTCTTCATGATGCGCCTGGCTTGAGGCTCGAAAGGCTCGAGCTCGGTGTGCGGGATCTTGACCTTGTCGGCCTCGGCGTCCCATACCGGCACGAGCTGCTCGCCGCGCAGGAAGTTGTGGATCGCACGGGCGCCACGACGGCCGGCGGCGATCGCTTCGATCGCCGTCCAGGGACCCATCGCGGCGGCGTCGCCGCCGGCGAAGACGCCGCTGCGGCCGGTCATCATCGTGTCGGGGTCGACGCCGATCTGGCCGCGTTCCACGGTCACGCCGTCGGCGCCGGCCGTGAAGTCGTCGACGATCGCCTGGCCGACGGCGAAGATCACGGTATCGCCGAAGAGTTCGACGTACTCTCCCTCGACCGGTACCGGCGGACGCCAGCCGCGCTCGTTGGGCTCGCCCAGCGTGCAGCGCTGGAACTTGACGCCGGTGGCGGCGCCGTTGCTGCCGAGGATCTCGATGGGGACCAGCGAGTACTCGACCGCGACCTGCTCTTCTTTGCCTTCTTCGATCTCCTCGGACGAGGCCGGCGCCGTGCGCTCGTCCTCGATGCAGGCGAGCGTGACCTCCTCGGCGCCGCAGCGGAACGCGGTGCGGCCGGCATCGTAGGCTACGTCGCCGCCGCCGACGACGACCACGCGCTTGCCGGTGGTCATCTGCTCGCTCAGCGCCTGCGCGCGCAGGAACTCGACGGCGCGCAGGACACCCTTCTGGTCGAGACCCGGGATCGGCAGGTCCTTGCTCTGGTGCAGACCGGTCGCCAAGAAGACTGCTTTGTAACCATCGTTGAACAGCGAGTCGACGGTGAAATCGGTGCCGCAACGCTGACTGGTCTTCAGCTCGACGCCGAGGGCGGTGATGCGCTCGACCTCGCCCTGCAGGACGTCGCGAGGCAGGCGGTACTCGGGAATGCCGACGCGCAGCATGCCACCGGCCACCGGCAAGGCTTCGAGCACGGTGGCCTTGTAGCCGAACTGCGCGAGCTCGCGAGCGGCGGTGAGGCCCGCGGGGCCTCCGCCGACGATGGCGATGGGCTCGTCGTAGAAGACGGGCAGCGGCGCGGGCAGCTCCGCCGGCGCGCCGTGGTCTGCGATGAAACGCTTGATGCCGGCGATGGCGATGGGGTCCTCCACGTTGCCGCGTGTGCATTCGCTCTCGCACACGTGGGTGCAGATGCGCCCGCACACACTTGGGAACGGGTTTGGCTCGCTCGCGACGCGCCAGGCCTCCTCGTAGCGGCCCTTCGCCACCAGCGCGACGTAGCCGTGCGCCGAAGTGTGCACTGGGCAGGCCGTCTTGCAGGGGCTCCAGCCCTTGCGGTCGATGGCGAAAGTCGCCGGCACGGCGTTGGCGAACGGCCGGTGGACGGCGGTCCGCTCGCTGACGCCGAAGTCGAAGTCATTCGGGTACGTCACCGGGCACACCGCTGCGCACTCGCCGCAGCCGACGCACTTCTCGTTCACGTAGCGCGGCCGGTGTCGCACGGTCACGTTGAACTCCCCGGGCGGGCCTGTGATCGCGGTCACGTCCGAGAGCGCGTGCAGGTGGATGCGGCTGTTGGTGGCCGTGCCGGTGAGACGCGGCGCCAGGGAGCACATTGCGCAGTCTTCGGTGGGAAAGGTCTTGCTCAGCCGAGCCATAGAGCCGCCGATGCTCTGCTGCCGCTCCACGAGGTGGACCTCAATGCCCGTGGCGGCAAGTTCCTCGGCGGCCGAGATCCCGGCGATGCCGCCGCCCACCACGAGCACGGAACGGTTGAGGAAGGTGCGATGCCGCGGCAGGTCGCTCATGTGGTGCAGGCGGGCGACGGCGCCCTCGACGATCTTCTTGGCCTTCTCCTGGGCGCGTTCGGGCTCGTGCCCGTGCACGTAGGAGCAGCCCTCGCGGATGTTGCCGAAGGCGACGGCGTTCTCGCCGAGGCGCAGCTCGCGGGCGATACGCTCAAAGGTCGGACCCTGGAAGCGCGGCGAGCACGAGGCGATCACGAAGTGGTCGAGGCCGCGCTCTTCGACGGCCTTCTCGATCATGGCGCGGCCTTCGGTGCCGCACATGAACTGGTTGACGTTCACCTCGACGACGCCGTCGAGGCCGCGGACATGCGCGGCCAGTGGTTCGAGGTTGATGACACCCGAGATGTTGCCGCCGCACTCGCAGAGAAAGACTCCGGCCCTCATCGTGCGGCCTCCTTCTGGCGGGCGCCGATGCGCTCGAGGAACGGTTCGACGTCCTGAGAGTGCGACTGGATGCCGACGACCTTCTCGGGGTCGGCGCCGAAGGCCAGCGCAAGGAGCTGCTGGACGTGCAGATGCACGAACGGGAACTCCTCACCGGAGCCCGCCGAGATCGCGTCGCTGAAGCGGTCGAACTGCACGTGGCAATTGGGGCACATGTGCACGAGCACGTCGACCTTCTCCTCGGCCAGCCGGTGCAGCTTCTTGTGCGTCACCGCGACCGAGAGCGACGGGTTGACGAAGCGCTGGCGAAAGCCGGCCCCGCAGTGCGTCTGCTTCTCGTTGTAGGCGCCGGTGCAGACGACGCCGGCCGGAATCAGCATCTCCTCCGGCACCATGAAGTTCTCGTTGTTGCCGAGCGTCTCGTCGGGGAAGACCTTGCAGTAGTGGCAGGCCGGGTGGGTCGCGACCTTGATGCCGTCCAGGCGACGGCGGATCAGAGCCGGGACGCTGTCGTGAGCGCCCCAGAGGATCTCGAGGGTGTGCTTGTGCTGTACGGTGCCGGCCACTCGGTCGTCGTACTCGCGGCCGATCTTGCCGAGCACGTCGTTCGTCTCGGCGCGATACTCGGGCACGTCGAGGATGTTGCGCGCCTTCTTGTTGATCGCGTAGCAGGTGGAGCAGAGGTAGCTCATCACCGGGTGCCCGTCGTCGACGACGACGCAGGCGTTGCGGGCGGCGATGCCGACGGTGGTCTGGATGGGCATGAGGTCGGAGTAGTAGCCGAGACCGGTGCAGCAGGTCTGATCCGGGTTGACCGTGTACTCGATGCCGAAGCGCTCGAAGAGCCACTTGGTGGATGACTCGACGCCGGGGTACTCGGCCGAGACCAGGCAGCTGCGAAACAGCGTGACGCCCCTCTCGGTGCGCGGCACGTCTGGAGTCTTCGTGAAGTTCCTGGCCATGGACACCCTCGCGGTAGCTGACGACCCCGGTATTATCTATAAGAAAAGGTGTTCCTGCAAATCAGCAAACGTTATATATGGCGCGCCGGGGATAAGAGGGCGCGCAAATCGAGCCTGGATGGCCCCGACTCGGCCGCGGGCCGGACTGACTGAAGTGCCGCGCGGAGGTTACGCAGGGACCCTTTGTGGGCAGGACTTGAGTGACCATCCGGCTCCGCGTCCCCCGCCCCGGGAGCTGCAGCCGCCTCGTCATCGGGAGGACCGATGGGCCTTGTCCACCCACTGCCGAAGGCAACGTCTACCGACGAGGTGCCTGCCGCGCATGCCGGCACCGTCCGACCCATCGACAGCGCCCACTGCGGGTTGTGCGGGGCCAAGTTGGGCGTGCGCGCGTTGAGGCATCACGTCGTCTCCCCGCAGTCGTGCGATGCCACGCTGACCGTCTGCCACACCTGCCACAAGGCAGCGCTGGGCGAGGGGTACAGGCCGGCGAAGTGAAACGGCGCCGGCCCAGCTTCTCGCCGCCGACGGGAGCCCACGGGCTCCCGTTTGCTACAATGACACGCCCATCGACGCGGCCCGCCCGCACGACCAAGGGATGACCATGCGCCTTCTCGATGCCTGCCACCGCGTGCCCGTCGACGCAACGCCCGTATGGCTCATGCGCCAGGCGGGTCGTTATCTGCCCGAATACCGCGCCATCCGCGAGAAGCTCTCGTTCGTAGAGATGTGCATGCGCCCCGACATCGCCGCGGAGGTCACCCTTCAGCCTCTGCACCGCTTCGAGCTGGACGCCGCCATCATCTTCGCCGACATCCTGCTGCCTCTCGAGCCCATGGGCATCGGCTTCCACTTCACGCCCGAGGACGGGCCCGTGATCGAAAAGCCGATCCGCGGCGCCAGGGATCTCGAGAGCGTGCACGGCATCGACGCGGCCGCCGACCTGCCGTACGTGATGGACGCCATCCGTCTGGTGCGCCACGAGCTCGACGACGCCACCCCGCTGATCGGCTTCTCCGGGGCGCCCTTCACTCTGGCCAGCTACATCGTCGAGGGCGGCCACTCGCGCAACTACGCGCACGTGAAGAAGTTCATGTACGAGGACCCGGTCGGGTTCGGACGCCTCATGAGCCTCATCTCCGGAGTCGTCGTGGACTACCTCCTGGCCCAGATCGCTGCCGGCGCCCAGGTGGTCCAGCTCTTCGATTCCTGGGTGGGCTGGCTCGGCCCCTACGACTACGATCTGCTGGTACTGCCGCACGTGCGCTACGTGATCGACAGGGTCAAGGCGCACGGGGCGCCGATGATCTATTTCGGCAACGGCGCCTCCGCCATGCTGCACCACGTGGCCAAGGCCGGCAGCGAAGTCATCGGCGTGGACTGGCGCATCGATCTCGACCGCGCCTGGGAGCAGCTGGACGGCGCGGCCATCCAGGGCAATCTGGACCCGATCACGCTGCTTGGCCCGCCCAAGGCCATCGAGGAGCGCGTCGCCGACATCATCGCTCGCGCCGCCGGACGTCCCGGCCACATCTTCAACCTGGGTCACGGCCTCATCCCGCAGACCCCGCCCGACAACGTCAAGTACCTGGTCGACGCGGTGCATCGCCTGTCCGCCGCGACCATCTGAAAGGGCCGGCCACGATGACTGAGAGCTTCGTCGACGTCGCCCTGCTCGCCTTCGGCGGGCCGGGCAGCACGCAGCAGATCCCCGACTTCCTGCAGCGCATGACCGGGCGCCCCGCGAACCCGGAGACCCTCAAGGTCGTGGAGGCGCGCTACGCGCTCATCGGCGGCGCGTCTCCCCTGCCCGACATCACGGCGCGTCAGGCGCTCGCCTTGCAAGCGCGGCTCATCCAGGAGCTCGCCTTCCCCATCCGCGTGCGTCACGGCTTCCTGTACACCGAGCCCACCGTGGCCGAGTGCCTCGCGCAGCTGGACGGCCACGAGGTGGTGGCGCTGCCGCTCAGCCCGTTCTCGTCGCGCCTGACGAGCGGCAAGTACCGCGAGGCGCTCGACGCCGCCGGCGGCGAGAAGATCCCTCTGCTCGAGGGCTGGTACGCGAGCCGCGGCTTTGTGAAGGCCATCAGCAGGCGTGCGGCGGTCGCTCTCGACGGCTGCGACGTCAACGAGTGGGCGGTTCTCTTCACGGCCCACAACGTGCCGCTGGAGACCATCATGGAGGGCGACCCCTACGTCGAGCAGCTGCAGCAGACGATCGCGCAGCTCGTGCCGGCTTTGGTGCCGGGCGACTGGCGCTTTGCCTTCCAGAGCAAGGGCCGCGGCGGCGGCGAGTGGCTCGAGCCCGAAGTCGGCGCCGTCGTGCGCACCTTGGCCGACGAGGGCTGGAAGAAGGTGCTCGTGGTGCCCGTGGGCTTCGTCAGCGACAACGTCGAGACGCTTTACGACCTCGACATCGTGTTGCGGCAGCAGATGGAGGGGCTGGGCATGGAGTACCGCCGCTCCGCGTCGCCCAACGACTCGCCGCCCTTCATCGAAGCGCTCGCCGACGTGGTGATCGACTACTTGGCGCGCCGGCCGGTGGAGCACCAGCTGCACCACCCGGACGGCCCGCACACACACGGATGACGGGCGTTTCCGCGGCTTCCCCGGCGGCCGAGGGCCGGGACCGGCCGCAGGGCGGCCTCGCCCGGCCACTTCGCGTCGCCATCGTCGGCGGCGGCATGGCCGGGCTGGGGGCGGCGCGCGTCCTCGAAGACGCGCGCGCCGCCGACCCGGCCGTGGACTGGCACCTCTACGAGGACGAGTCGCGGTTTGGCGGCAAGGTCCACACCGTGCGCCGCGACGGCTTCGT
>JADGPQ010000112.1 GCA_017882325.1 Thermoleophilia bacterium | reverse complement strand
CCGCTATCCCCGGGGACTCTTCGACTACGTGGTCGGGGTCGGTAGGTGGGGACTGCGGGTGCAGGCCTACGTGAGCTTGCTGGTCACCGACCGGTACCCACCCTTCAGCCTCCACTGAACCAATGTGAGGAGCACCCTGCCCGGACGGGAGGAACGCCAGGGTACATGACATGCAGCAGTTCAGCAATGGTTGAAGCCCGGGGGCGTCTACGTCATCGTCGGAGGCTCTACAAGGCGGATCGTCGGCTGCCTGCTCATCGGGCCGCTGATCTCGCTGGCCGGGAGCAAGAAGATGGGATTCCTGTGGTGGAAGCCCTCAAGAAGGACGATGTCGCCCGCCTGACGGAGCTCATCGAAGCCGGCAAGCTCAGACCGGTCATCGACAGGCGTTACCCCTTGCGTGAGGTCCCCGAATCTCTCCGGTACCTTGAAGCCGGCCACGCGAAAGGGAAAGTCGTCATCACCATGTGAGCCGCCGGCAACGTTGTCGGCGGCGGCGAGAGGGACAAGGATCAGATCATGATCGACGAGACCGCGCCGACGTCGGGCAAGGCCGTCCTGATTACCAGCGGCGGCTGCGGGTAGAAGGCGTTGACCTTGCCCTCCCCGTCGAGCGTGACCGTGGTGCCGCTCATCCAGGGCAGTTGCCGCGAGACGGCGATCCGGTCGGGCAGCAGCAGCGGCGCCAGCAGCTGCTCGTCGAAGACGACGTCGCTCTCGACCAGCAGGAACGGTTCGTCGATCAGGTAGCGCGCCAGCCACAGCGAGCAGATGTTGTTGGTGGTCTCGAACAACGGGCTGAGGATGTACTCGATGGCGATGCCGCCGAAGCGCTCGCCGAGATAGTCGCGTATCGTCTCGGCCCTGTAGCCGGTGACGATGACCAGGCGGTCAAACCCGTGAGTGTCGAGGGCGCGGACCAGGCGCTCGAGGATCGGCACCCCGCCCACGGAAACGAGGCACTTCGGCAGCGCGTCGGTCATCGGCGCCAGTCGGCAACCCAGGCCGGCGGCGAGCAGCAGTGCGGTGCGAACCTGCGCGTGATTGTTCGCTGGGTCCTGGCCCTGCATACGCGTGCTTCGGTTCTCAAGCGCCCGGCAGTCCCTTGCTCACCGGCATGCCGAGTCGATGTTGACGGCGTGGTGGGGGCCGTCCGGGGAGCGAATGCGAGTGCCGAAGACGCCCCGACCGTCGCCGGCAAGAGGAGCACAGGTAGCCGCTGCGATGCGTTTCCCGGCGGCCGGCGCCGGTCACCCAGGTCATCGGCCTGGTGCACATGACGCAGCGGAGTCCACGCGGGACGCGCCGGCAGGAGGGCAGCGGCTGCTCGACGGTCATGCCCAGTCTATCTGTTTTTGGGCGCGCCAGAAGTCTGACCGTGCCCGATCCGGTGACCCGGCCCTGGCTCCAAGAAGGCCGGCGTACATCCCAAAGTCGTCTCGGAGCGGCTTGGTCACGCCTCCATCGGCATTACGCTCGACGTGTACTCGCACGTGATGCCGGGCATGCAGGAGGAGGCCGCCGAGAAGATCGACGCTGGACTACGAGCAGCGCTAGCGGGATAGCTCGCGCCGGTCGGCCGTCACGCAGACGCAGACGACGATACAGACGCACCGGCGCCAAGGTACGCACCTACTCCGAGCGTAGTCTGCCGCAAGGTCGAGACCCCCGCCAGTCGGCCCGGACCACGCTCAGGGTGCCGCGACACTTCTTAGTACACGCGAGCCCTCACATGAGCAACACGCACGGTGCGGTGTCGCTCCCATGGGCGCCAGACAACCGAGGCGAGACTCAGGGCAGTACTGGCGGGAAGGGGATGACCGGCGTCAAATCGGTGCCGCCGGCTTGAAAGTTCGCCCCTGCACCTGTTTCCGGCTGCCGGTTATTGCAATTTGAGCCTGAGAGAACGCCTCGTCCAGGCGCCGCCCCGGACAGCTGTTGCCCGTTTGCCGCTGGTTGTCGGCAACTAGGGCAACGGAATGGGCAACAGCCCACCCGTCCCGGCGCCGCATGTTCTGCGCGTTACGGGCGGCACCGGCTAGCTCCAGCTCGGCGTGATTCGAGATCTTGCCAGGCGCAGCCCCGCACGCTGTTCCCCCTGGCATCGTCCGAGCCTAGTCTTCTCCGCAGGTCCTGGTCGGCCGTCACCAAAAGGAGCCGGCCACGACAAGGACGGCCACAAAGGCCCCGTAGACGGCAATGATGGCTATGCCTGCCTGGCGTGACAGCCCCCGCCGCCGGAACGCGAGAGCCAGAGCGAAGAGGGTCATCCCCAGATACCAGACTGCCACGAAGAGTGCACCACCGGATGGCTCGGCGAGGCCCAAGAAGAGCCCAGGCAAGAGAAGACCCACGACAATGTTCAGTGTGTTGCTGTTGAGCGCCTCGCTCAGCGTCGCCGCGCCTCTGCCCCGGGATGCCAGATAGACGGCGGCCACGGCGTTCGGAAGGCTGGTCACGGCGGCCAGCACTACACCGCCTACGATGACGCTTGGCACGCCATATCGTGCGCCGAGCGACGTCGCGGCTCGCTCCATCGCGATGCTCGCCGCGACCACTACGACAAGCGCCGCCGCCGCGAACGCCGCATCTCTGGGGCGCCCTCTTGGAGGATGGATGGCGGGGAGCAGGTCTTCCTCCTCTTCCGCCAGTGCGTCAGCGAGCCAGCCCCTCCGGGGAACCCACCGTAGCATCCTCCGCCGCCGGTCCGGATGCGCCGCAGAGATGATGACATACGGCACGAAGATGGTGGCCGCCAACAAGCAGCCCATTGCTGGCCCTATCCAACCTGCGACAACGACCACGGCCACGAGAGCGATCGAGATCGCAACGAAGCCTTCCAGCAGCAGCACTCGGCGGTGCAGCGCGATCCGCCCGGCCACGAGGGCTCCCAGGCCAAGAAGGGCTGCAAGGTTGAAGACGTTCGAACCGAGGACAACCCCTATCCCCACGTCGTGTTGACCGTGCGCAAGAGCGCTCATCGCGGCGGAGATCTCGGGGGCGTCGGCGGCCAGTGCGAGGAGGAGGCCCAGCATCGCCTCCGAGAGGCCGAGCAGTTCCCCAAGACGGGCCAGCCTGTTGACGAGCAGGGCGCTGGCGGCGAGGCTCGTGGCGGCGCCAAGGCCGAAGATTACGGCGATGAGCACGTAATGCGTTTCGATTCCGTGGGTGCCGCGCAGCTGTCCGCGTGGAGGGAATGTATGGGCGGTCGGTGGCTCTGGTTCGCGCCTCTCCGCCTGCTCATGAGCTGCCGTCACTCGTCGACGGCAGCGAGACGACGAAGCGTGCGCCGTGAGGCTCCACGTCCACGACCCAGACCGCACCGCCGTGGGCGCGGACGATTTCTCTCGTTATCGCCAAACCCAGTCCTGTGCCCGAGGGCGCCTGCGCCTGCGTGGCCGCGCACCTGTAGAACTTCTCGAACACGGCCTCGTGCTCTGCATCGGGCACGCCGGGACCATTGTCGCTCACCCACAGGACCACGGAGCCGACTTGGCCGCGGGCGCCCACCTCCACCGCCGACCCGCCCGAGTAGAGCAGTGCGTTCTCGACCAGATTGCGGACCACCCGCGTCCACTGCACGAAATCGACGTTGACGCGGGGCAGGTCATCGGGCAGCTCGACTTTCACACGGCCCCGCACGTGAGCCGGAAGGCTCTGCAGGGCCGTAGCCAGGATCTCCTGGATGTCGAACGGCTCCCGGTGCGGCTCCCAAGTGCGTGACTCGAGACGGGAGAGGTCGAGCAGGGCGCCGATGCTGCTGCTGAGTCGGTCGACGTCGCCGACGATGGAACGCAGCTCCTCGCGTGCGCTCTGCTCGTCCCAGGGGACGTCGCCCTCGAGCAGGTTGCTCACCGTCGCGGTCAGGGCCGCCAGCGGCGTCTTGAGCTCATGCGACACAGACGACAGCAGGCTGGACTTGAGGCGGTCGGCCTCGCGCGCCGCTTCGGCCCGTGAGGCCTCCTCCAGAAGGCGCTGCCGCTCGAGGAACGCTCCGATGAGATTGGCCAGCGAAGTCACGAGGAAGCCGTTCGCCGCCGAGTATGGGCGGCCGTCGCTGCGGGCTGCCGCGGTGAGCACGCCGACGACGCCCGAGGGGCTTCTCACCGGCATGAAGATGCCGTGCGCATCCTCGAGAGCCCGGAAGGGCTGCTCGCCGCCGGACTTGGCCTTTGTCTTCCCGTCGTCAGGCACGCCCAGTGGCTGATCGTGGCGGAACACCCAGTCGGCGCGCCCGGCCATCCCCGCGTCCGTCGCGTCGCCGGGAGGAGCCGCGCAGTAGCGATGCAGCCCCTCGTCGCCGGCCACGAACAGCGTCGTCGAGGGGCAATCGAGCAGGCCGACGAGTTCCGTGAGGACGTTCTCTGCCATGGCCTCTCTCGACGTCTCCGAGACGAGCCCGGCGCTAAGCCGGCCGAGCACGGCCGTTTCCCTCTCACGGGCGATAGCCCTGGCCTCTCGGTCGCGCATGCGTCCAGCCTGGATGCCGACGATGACTCCGACGAGCAGAAAGGCGATGAGCGCCAGCGAGTCCTTGAGATCGGCGATCACGAACGTGCCATACGGCGGGAGATAGAAGAAGTCCCACGCGAGGAAAGCGAGGACGGCGGCGACGATCGCGGGAGCGGCGCCAACGGCGCTGGCGACGAGGAGGATGACGAGGAGATAGAGGAGCGCCCACTGGCCCTTGGCGAAGTCGACGCGCACAGGCAGGAAGACGATGGTCGAGAACGTGATGGCCAGCACCGCAAGCCAGTAGCCATGACGGGCGATGCGGGAGGCCAGCCCACGGACGAGCGCGTCCTTCCCTGCCTTGCCGCCGCGGCTGGATCCGACGCCGGCCTCCGGCTCAACGGTGATGCGTGCCCGCGCCAACATCTCATACCCGGCGAGCAGAAGCACGGCGAAGAGAACGAGCCAGACGATGCCGAAGGCAACCCCGCTGAGCGCGCCCATGTTGCGACCTCCATGCTCATCGGCGGCCTCGCGGCAAAGGGCGCCGGTTTCACCTGTGCAAACCGACGCCCTTCAGACGTGCGTAGCGCCGGTGCCGACCAGACTTCCCGGCGCTCCATCCACGCTTCGCTCGTTTTGGTGCTGAGTGCGACCCGGCTACCTTCGGGCGCATCAGCTATCTATCGTCGGACTCCATACTACGCCCGTCCCGACCATGCGGGCGTTGCCCAGGTGCCGCCTCCAGGGCACGCGCAAGCGCGCCAACCAGCAGAACGGTGACGACGACCGCCACCACGAGCACCGCGCCAATCCGCAGCGCGTATGCCCAGCTGCCATCCGGCAGAGCGCTTCCGCCCACCGCGAGGAGGAGTGCGGCTGACAGGCTGCTCACCTGCGCCGGCCTCGCTGCGAGAAAGTCGCGGCGCGACCGGCGTCGGCGCCGGACGAATGAAGACCGTGTACAGCCTTGGACTCGAAACTCGCCATCGCGTTCAGAAAGTATCCAGCCCTGCGCTAAGGGCCCGTGAAGAGGGGATGGCGAGACGTGAAGAGTGCGCAAAGCCGGCTCCGCCACGGCGCCCCTGCGATCCGGTTCTATGCGCCCTTTGGACCGCGTGCGCTACGGTCAGGGGAAGGAGGGCGACGCGGCATGACGGACGAGGACCGACCGACCCATATCCTCGCGGTCGATGACGGCGCCCGTAGACGCCACCGCGCCCCGCTGCCAGCGCCCCACCCCTGCCGCACCGTACTCCTCACCCGCCGCGCCCCAACCTCCATTCCCTGACTCGGTAGCCCGGCTTGCGCGGCCCGTCTCACTCGCCCAGGCATGTCCTCAGGAGCAGGCGCGTACTCATCCAAGCTATAGTCTGACGAAGCACAGCCGGCGCGAGGATGATCGAAGGAGCGCGGTGAGGCGACGCATTCGCGAGGGGGAGAGGCAAGAGCCGTCACCGTCGTCCAAGAGGGGACGCGAGGCGACGATGAAGGCCATTCTCGAAGCCGCCGAGGACCTCTTCTCAGCTGGAGGCTTCGAAGGCGTGAGCGTGCGTGACATCGCTGCGCGAGCCGGGGTGAGTCATGCCCTGGTGCACCGCTACTTCGGTTCGAAGCAGGACATCTACAAGGCCGTCGTCACGCACGATCAGGAGCGAATCCTCAGGGCGGCGAAGGACAGTCCCGATTTGCGCAGTGCGCTGCCGCTGATGATGGCCGACATGATCGGCCCCCGCCGGCAGTACGCAACCCTCATCTCGCATGCAGTGATTCACGGTCACCCGTGGGATGCACGAATCCAAGGCTTCGCATTTCGGCGGCTCCTCGAACTGGCCGCCGCCGAACCTGAGCATGGCCGCGAGGCCCCCGAAGTGGCTGGTCTCGACCATCGCTTCGTTGTCGCCAGCATAGTGGCGATGACGCTGGGCTGGACAACGCTCGAGCCTTGGCTCATCGAAGCGAGCGGACTGGACGACCTGGAGAAGCCGGAGATTGTTGACGGGCTTGTCTCGATGGCGATGAGGATGCTGGGGCAGGGCTGACTGAGGACACTCGGCGGTCCGGTCGGAGGGCTGCCTACCCCCGCCGCACGCTGCTCCTCACACGCTGCGTCACCCACGTCCAGTCCTTGGCCCAGTAGCTGGAGCTCGCGCGAATTGCCGCGCATCATCAGGACGTAGGGACGGCGCTGTTGGGACGGGCGGCAGCGACCTGTCTACCGCAGCCCGCTCACGATGACCTGCGTGTCGTAGCGCATCATCGCCAGGTACGTCGGCGCCGGGCCGCTGGCCGTCGAGAGTGAGTGGTCGAGCAGCTTGGTGATCACCTTGACGTGCGCCTCTGCGGCGATCTGGTCCGCGAGCCCCGGGTTCTCGTCGAGCTCCACGAAGATCGCCTTGACGTGCTGGGTGTCGATCGTCTTCACGAGGTCCGCCATCTGCTTCGCCGAGACCGTCTCGCCGCTGCTCACGCTGGGAATCACGGCCCCGGCCACGCGCAGCCCGTAGCGGTCGGCGAAGTAGCCGTGGCTGAGGTGGTTCATGACGAGCACGCGGTTGGCCGGCGGGATGGTCGCGATCTGGGCTTTGATCCAGGCGTCGAGCGCTTTGAGCTTGACGATGTAGGCGGCGGCATTGGCACGGCAGGCGGCGGCGTGCGCCGGGTCGGCGGCGATGAAGGCGTCGCGGATGTTGGTCACGTAGGTGACCACGTCGATGGGGTCGAGCCACCAGTGGGGGTCGATCTCCGTCGACTGCCCATAGCCGGGCTCGCCGGGCTTGGGGACGCGGGGTGCGAGGCCGCGCGAGGCGACCACGACCCGCTCGTGCCCGCCGGCGTTCTGCGCCACTTGCAGGAGCGTGCCCTCGAGGCCGCCGCCGTTGACGATGAGCAGGTCGCTGTTCACGACCGTCACGAGGTCGGAAGGCGCCGGCTGCCACTCGTGCGGGTCGACGCCGATGGGGATGAGCTCGCCGACCCGGAACTGCTTGCCGGCCACGTTCTGGGCGATGTCTCGCAGGAAGCTCGTCGTGGCGACGACCTTGAGGGTGCCCTGGGGGGCCGAGGCAGAGGAGCTTGAGCCGCAGCCGGCGACCACTATGAGCAGGAGCGCCGTCATGACTCCTGCCAGGAGATGCGGCGCGCGGACCCTACTCATGACAACCCCCGGTGGACTTATTGAAAATGGTTTTCATTATCGGTGACGAACCATACCGTGTCCGACGCTGGCGAAGCAAGGGTGATCGACCTATAAAGGCGGCGGATCGAGCGTGGCTGGCTCTGACGCGTGCGCCCGTCGCCGCAGCCACCAGGCCGCGGGGAACACCGCGATGAACACGACGAGGGCGATGAGCTGCGCCTCGCGCAGCGCGAGGAAAAGGATGTTGTTGACGCGCAGGTAGCTGAGGAAGAAGCGCCCGAAGGCATAGAGGCCGAGGTAGAGGAGGAAGGCAGTGCCGTCGGTCTTGAGGCGCGGCTGGACGCGCCAGACGAGGAGGATCACGACGATGAGCCAGAGCTGCTCGTAGACCGGCGTCGGCTGCGTCGGCACGCCCAGGAGACTCGCGGGCAGAAAGGCGTGCGGGTTCGTGTAGACGAGGCCCCAGGGTAGGCCGGTGGCGCTTCCCCAGGTGTCGCCGTTGATGATGTTGGCGCAGCGCCCGATGAGCTGGCCCACGGGGATCGCCAGGGCGAGGCCGTCGAGCACGCGCCAGGTGGGCAGCTTCTTCCAGCGGCAGTAGATGATCACCGCCAACACGCCGCCGGTGACGACGCCGTAGATGGCCAGGCCGATGAGCTGCTTGGTGACGATGTCGCCGGGGTGGTGCCAGTAGAAGCTGAAGTTGTCCAGCACGTGGAACAGTCGCGCCCCGACGATGGCGAGCGGCACGGCCAGGACCAGCATGCCCCAGGCGTGGTCACGGTCGATGCCCCGCCTCTCCAGTTGCCAGGCGAAGACGAAGGTGCCGGCGATGGCGGCGACGGCCATGATGACGCCGTACCAGTGCACGGCGAAGCCGGCGAACTGGACGATGATGGGGTCGATTGTGATGTGGATGTAGGCGACCACAGGCAGGCTCTCCGGGCCGGCGATCGCCGGCCCCTACTGCTTGAGCACGAGCGGCCCGCCGCAGCAGGTGAGCGATTCCGCGCAGGCGCAGGCTCCCTCCTCGCTGTCGGCGCACGACTTGAGCACCTGGAGCTCGAGTCCGCACTCCTCGCAGACGTACACCTCGCCGGCCTTCATCTCACTGCACGACGCCATCGCCTCACGTCCCTTCCGGTAGGTGGCCATGCGCCGGCTGAGCCGGCGCATAGTTGATTCCCCCAGCGCAGCCAGGTCAAGCTGGAGCGCACGCCGTCTCTCAGAGGCGCCCGGCGCTACCGTGCACCGAGTCGGCCAACACGCAGGGACATCCGCACGAGGTCCGCGCCTACCCCCGCTTCCTCAGCAGCGCCACTGCCGCAGAGACCGGCCCGGCCAGCAGAACGATCGCAGCCAGCGCCACGGCCATGGCCAGCCGCATTGACGTCATGGATGTCATTCTCCTCGCCATCTCGTCACACAAGATACAGGACTATGAGCGCTGCCCCCAGGGCCCGCTGTTGCCGCCGCCCCCCACCACGTGGCACACCGTGCTCCGCACCCTCTTCGCCTCCCACGTCCAGTCCTCAACCCGGTAGCCCGGCTCGGGCAGCGAGGCCGACACCCCCGGCAGGAGGCCGGGGCCTCTACCCGCCGAGGTCGAGACCCCCGGCAGGAGGCCCGGGACGCCGTCCGGGTGCCACCATTCATAGTTGTACGCCCAAGTCCTTCACATGAACGGCGACGAGACTTCGTCGTTT
>JADGPQ010000316.1 GCA_017882325.1 Thermoleophilia bacterium | reverse complement strand
GGGCGCCGAACGGTCTGGCTCACGGCCGTGGCCAGCCGCGCGGGACCCAATGCACACTGCACATGGTCATGCCGCACGAGGCCCCAGCCCTCCACCGTCAAGAAGGCCGTCCAGCTTTCTCGCTCCAGTCATCTTCGAGCGCTTCGGTCACGCCTCCATCGGCATCACGCTGGACACGTACGGCCACGTGATGCCGGGGATGCAGGAGGAGGCCGCGAAGAAGATCGATGCGGGGACGCGGAACGCAGCGGCGGGTTTTGGGTCAGAGCGTCTGGGATCGGTGCATTCCGCAGGTCTCAGCCTGGTCGCCCGCGGCTGGGCCAAGGGAGAGGCGAACACGGCGTGGGGCGGGGCACCCGCTGATGACCCCGCCCCACGCGAAGCAGACTCAGTAGACGACGATGATCTTGGCTTTGCTCTTGTTCCGGGCGTTGGCCCTATCGCCCTTGTAAGACACGCGGAAGCGATACTTGCCCCTGGTCGAGGGCGCCTTCCAAGTCGCCTTCGCCACGGACCTGGAGCTGAGCTTGAGGGTCTTCCAGGTCCTCCACGGCTTCCCCTTGCGTGACTTCTGAATGATGACCTTCTTGCCCGCCTTGTTGGGCGCCAGCCGGGCGGTCACAACTATTGACCTGCCATGCTTGACGCGCGCCGCGCTGGCCTTGAGCGTCGCTTTCACCTTGACGAGGACCGTGACCAGCGTGCCGCGGCCGAGGCCGGGGAAGGCGCCGCCGGCCGCCGTGGCCTGCGTGAAGTAGACGTTCGTGTTGTGCGTCATGCCGGTCGTCGTGTAGGTCCCGGTAACGCCCAGTGGCTGCGGCGCGGCCGCATAGGCCGAGCCGGCCGCGGCGTTGGGCTTCGTCCATACGAAGACGTGGCTCGCATCGTCGGCGCGGGCCGGAGCGAACTGACTGCTGTGCGCGTTCGCAGCGACGTTGAACGTCGCCTTCTTGGGCGTGCTGCTGTAGACGAACACGGTGGGCGTGGTGGCATTGGCGCTCGCCGGATGGCACGAGTCGCAGGTCAGGAAGTGGATGTTCCTGCGCGCGTCGGCGCTGTAGGTGAGGTTGGAGGGGTCGGCGCCGTATTTCTCGAGGTTGGCGGCGCTCTTGAAGCTCGTCTCGAGCCGGGTGACGCCGGGGTGGCCGGAGGGATTGCCCGGAGAGGCGTGACACTGGTTGCAGGCCGTCGTCGCGAGGGCGGCGCCGAGCTTGCCGGCACTGAGGCTGTGCGTGATGGTCGTGCCGTCGGGTCCGGTCATGTGACAGGTGGTGCAGGGGATGCCGGCGTGCACCGACTCGGCGGGCGCGGTGCGGGAGTCGTCGGTCGCCGCCTGGTGGCAGGACTCACAAAGCGCCGTCGCGTCATTGACGTGCACGTACTTGTACGACCCGGTCACGCCGGCCGCGAACGGCGGCAGGCCGCTGAAGAAGCTCAGGGTCGGTGGCCGGTTGCCCTTCGAGTCGTCGTGGCATACCCGGCAGGAGATGCCCTCCCAGGCGGCCTGGGTGGGCGCCGGCGCCGGCGTGGCCGCCGGCAGCCAGAACCCGACCGGGTTGGACGCGGCGACAGCGGTGGCATAGGGGTCCTTGAGCGTCCATGTACCCTTCGGGGAGCCGACCAGGTTGAGCGGCGTGACGAGCTCGCCGATCGCAGTCCACGCGGCCTGATCCTGGTGCTTGGCTGAGAAGGGCGAGTGGCAGGAGATGCACTCGCCGGTCACCGGCTCGGAGCTGTTGTGGCCGGTGTTGGTGAGCGTCTGGGCCATGGTGACGTTGTGGCCGGTGAGGCCGTCGGCCGACGGGTAGGGCGAGCTCGCCTTCCACTCGTCGAACACGGTGGGATGGCAGCCGAAGCACTGTGTGACATCGCTGCCCGAGTAATGGGCGAAGGCCGGCGCCGCCATGATCAGCCCGGCGCCAAGCGCCATCGCCAGCAGCATCAGCGCCCCGATCCGGCCTGCGTGGAATCGCCGCCGCGGGCGGCCTGCTGCATTCCCCATGGTTCCTCCCCTGACTCCGCCGGTCGCTGCCGGCCGCGCTGCGTCCGCCCGTGTAGGCGGATCGTGCAGCCCGCGGTCGCCCGTTCGCTTGCGAAAGGCGACCGCGGCACACTATTGCTGCATCCTACGCCTCAGAACACCATAACGCGCGACGAGCGACCTTCCGAGTGAAGGTTACACAGGTTATGGAGACGTGTTTACCAGCGAGGAACGCGCCGCCTGCAGGCACTCTCTCTGAGCCGCCGACGAATGGCCGACGCCTACCTGCCTCGGGTGGTCGACTCACAAGTCAAGCCCGAGGCCGGTCCGTCCGATACAGATGCAGAAGACACTGTCACCACTGGAGGCAGCCATGGAGTGCTACCTGATGAGCCGCCCGCGCGCCGAGGCTCTGACCGTGGCGCTGCGCAAGAAGTACAAGCGCCGCGCCAAGAAGGTCGACGCCGGCTCGGTGCGCATGTACTGCATCTCGACCGCCGAGCACGAGCGCGACCCGCTCGACTGCGACTGGCTGGAGAGTGGCCCGCTCGACGAGGTCGTCGCCTGGATCGACCTCGAGAAGCTGCTCGGCCAACGGCACTAGGCGGCGCTCCGCGCCCCTGAGGCGCGCGCCCCGGCGCTCAACTCTCTGTACGCGAGAGCCGATACCTAGCCCCGGGAGTGCGCAAATCGCTCGTGGCAGCTGCCCGCTCCCGG
>JADGPQ010000315.1 GCA_017882325.1 Thermoleophilia bacterium | reverse complement strand
CCGACGACGCCAGCTTGGCGAACGCCTCCAACGCGTCACCCTCGGCCTCGAGATAGGCGGTGACGTAGTCCCCCATCGGCGTGTGCTGCAGGTAGGCCCTCTCCATGGTGATCCCGAGCCTCTTGCGAGACTCCCCGTATTCGCGCGGACGCGACTTCATCTCGTTTGCGATGTCCCTTGCGTCTTTACCCGGCAAGACCGGGAAGGTCAATGCTATGCGTGACATTCTGGTGCCTCCTGGTGGAACCTATGCCAAGGGCGACCGAACCGCGTCTCTCTTGGACAGACACGCCGGCCGGAATCGGCCGGTATGCGGAGTGTCCCCGGCAAGAGGACCGTCGAGACGAACAGCCGTTGGCGCTGCGGCGGACCTGCCGAGACTCGAACCGTCGCTGCAGACGACCGGCCACCGAAGGGCATGAATCTGCCGGAGGTCTTCTTAACCTGTGCGGACCGACGAATGGGGTTTGGTCACACGTGTGGGCCTTGACTGCGATACAGTAATGGCGGCCCGATGGAGGACCAGGGTGGAGCGCGAGTCAGCGCCGCCTTGGACCACAGAGGAGAAGACGGAGCAGCACCCAGCGGCCGCGACCGTTCGAGGCCTGAGGAGACCTTGAGAAGTCCCGCCCAGACGAGGAAGACGATCGAGGGAGAGCGCGACCTCCTTGCGGCGGCGCTCGAGGCTGCCGACGTGCTCCTCGTCATCTTCGACGATCAGGGCCGCATCCTGCGCGTGAACCACGCCTTCGAAGTGGCCACAGGCCACCGTGGTGGAGACCTGCGGGGCAGGGACTTCCTCGACACCCTGCCGATCCCCGAGGCGCGGGAGACGTTCACGGACGGCATCCGGAGCCTGCGAGCGGGCGTCGCGATGTTCGCTTTCGAGAACCACTGGCTGAAGAGCGGCGGCGAGCGCCTCCTGGCCAACGGGTCGCTGAAGGCCGTGCGCGACTCCGAGGGTGGACTCCAGTCCGTCATCGTCGCCGCCAGCGATGTGACCCAGCAGCGCGCGACCGAGGGCGAACTGCACGCCGCCGCGCTGCGCGACGACCTCACGGGGCTCTACAACCGGCGCGGTTTCGCGCTCCTGGCTGAACGGCGCCTCATGGAGAGTCGGCGTTCGGGGGCGCCGCAGGCGCTGGTCTTCGCCGACATCGACGACTTCAAAGCAGTCAACGATGCCTACGGGCACGACGCCGGCGATCGCGCCCTTGTCCTTTCCGCTCGGGCGCTCACGGCTACCTTTCGCGAGGCTGACATCGTGGCCCGCATCGGCGGTGACGAGTTCGCCATCGTCGCCGACCTGGGAAGCGATGACCACGACGTCGCCGCGCTGTCAGCGCGACTCGAGCAGCAGATCGCTAGGCTGCTGGCGGACTCGGGTCTCGGCTTCGACCTCGCCCTGACGCTTGGCGTGAGCTACTCCCGCGCTCCGCAGGCGATCTCGCTGGACGAGTTGCTGCGCCAGGCCGATGAGTTCATGTACGAGCGCAAGCCTGGTCCAGCACGGGCCGCGACCGCACGTGTCGTCTGGCGGGCAGCGCAGCCCGGTGGGCGAGGCGGCGTCCAGGACACCGACGAGCCCGACACGGCATCGTAGTCAGCGTGCTCGTCGACGTCAGCTGCACAGTCAGAAAGGCCCACTCGCTGGGGCCGAGATTCAAGCTGAGGCAGGATTGGCCGCTCTGCAGCGTCGGCGCTGCGTCGGCGAGCCCTGGGGACTGCCTGCAAGCGGCCTGCTTTCTCAGCGAGAATACGTCTTCTTAACCTGTGCAGATGTGCCTCGGGCCGCCTCAGGCGGCTTTCAGACGCTGGCGTCGTGTTCGCCTACCACGGGTACGCTAGCGAGACCATGCGTTCCCCCCCGAACAGCGGAGGCCCTCACGTGTCAGCCAGTGCAGCACCCTTGCGCGCGCCTGCGCGCGCCATCGTCGTGGCCGGCGACGTCAGCGTCGACTGGCTGCTGCCCTCCGCGGCCGGCGAGCGCCGCGCCCCCGTCGACTTCATCTGGATGTGGGGCGGCGCCTACGCCTGTCGCGCCATCTCCTCCAGCGGCGGTGCCGCCTCGCACGCCAAGATCTTGCGCGCCGCCGCCGCTGCCGCCCGGCTCAGCGGCGTAACGGTAATCGGCCCCGAGGTGCCCCTTGAGGCTCTGGCCTCGCCCTACCACAGCTCCTATGCCTACACCTACGCGCGCATCCAGCGCTTTCCGCGCGAGCTCGGCTCTGCCGGTGGAACCGCCTGGCGCATCGCCGAGTTTCTCGGCAGTGACCCCGCGCCGTCAGCGCCGCCCGCCCGCGCGCCATCGTCTGGCAGACCGGTGCACCGCTCGCCGGCTCGGCGCTCGCCGAGCTGCTGCTCGCAGGACACCGCGACGAGCTCACCGTGATCACCTCGTCCGATGAGCTGCGCAAGAGCGGCCATCAGGTCGGTTATGCACTCTCCTGGGAGCAGGTCACCGAGGAGGTCCTTGCCGCCGTCGCCTCCGACCCGATCTCTCAGGCGCGCCGCGTGATCGTCGTCATCGGCGCCGTGGGCGCCGTCATCGCCGAGCGCGACGGCCCCGACGTGCTCGTCTTCGATGCGCGCTCGCAGGAGGGCGACTGGGGTAAGCGCTACCCCGGGGTCGGCGCCGCTTACGGAAGATGCATCGACGCCGCCGTGACGCTGGGCCTCACCGACGAGGGCGAGCTGGCAC
>JADGPQ010000111.1 GCA_017882325.1 Thermoleophilia bacterium | reverse complement strand
GACGTGCCGCACTACTGGCGCGTCATGCGGCAGCGCGCCAAGGCCCAGGGCCGCAAGCTCGAGGTGCACCCGCACAGCCACGGCGGCATGAACACCCTTAGCCGCGGCTGCCTCGCCGGCATCGGCTTCTGCTTCATCAGCCACATCGGCGACGTGCAGGGCTGCGGCTACTTTGACAAGGTCGCCGGCAACGTGCGCCAGCAGGCCTTCCCCGAGGTCTGGCGCGACTCTCCGCTGTTCAACGAACTGAGGAACTTCGACGGCCTCAAGGGCAAGTGCGGCGCCTGCGAGTTCAAAAAGGTCTGCGGCGGCTGTCGCGCTCGCGCCTACGAGGCCACGGGCGACTACATGGCCGAGGAGCCGTACTGCGCCTACGTGCCGCGCGGCTGGTGCGCGCCGCCGGCCGGCTGAACGAGCGGCGAACACTCACCTTCAGGTCAAGGCAGAGACTTCGCGAGCGGTCAGCGCTCGACGTGCTTCTCGAGCAACACCGAAGCCTCGGTGAGCCCGGCGTCGAAGTACAGCTTCTGAGCGGCCTCGTTGTCGGCCCCGGTGCTTACCGAGATCTCCGCGCAGCCCGCCTCCTCGAGCAGCCGCACGGCGGTCTGCAGCAGCTGTCGCCCGATGCCCTCGCCACGGCGGCCCTCGGCGATCACCAGGGATTCGATCAGACCTGAGTCGGCGGCATGGAAGAGGCCGGGCACCATGGCGTAGCTCAGCAGGCCGACGGCCGCGTCATCGTCGAAGGCCAGGAGCACGTCGCTCACCGGGGACGCCAGAAAGTGACGCACGTAGTGCTCGTCGATCGTCGTGGGACAGTCGAAGGTGACGGCGAGCTCCTGGATGAGGTCCACGACAGCGGGCTCGTCACCGGGGCCGGCTTGGCGGATGATCACGGCCATGGCTTCACTCTCCTGCTCGCGGTTCGCGCGGCGTTGCTCACGGTGCGCTTCGGCGGCGGCCGACGTCTTCCTGTCGCCGCCGCCATGACGCCTCCTGCGGCGGAAGGCTGCATCGTCCGCATCTCGGGTACATCGTGTAGCGAGTCACCTGCCGAACGAGGCGCGTAGTATATTCACGTTTCTCGCAGGCTTATCTTCCCCGGGAGGGTCGAGTGAAGACAGATACCTCTGCGCGCCTCTTCGATGAGGCGCGCCGGTACATCCCCGGAGGCGTCAACTCCCCGGTGAGGGCGATGAAGAGCGTCGGCATGCCTCAGCCGCTGTTCATCGCCCGCGCCAAGGGCGCCCACATCTGGGATGCCGACGGCAACGAGTTCGTCGACTTCGTCTCCTCCTGGGGGCCCATGATCCTGGGCTGGGGTCACCCCGACGTCGTTGGCCGCCTGCACACGCAGGTGGACCTTGGCACAAGTTACGGCGCGCCCACCGAGCTCGAGGTCGAACTGGCGCGCCTCATCTGCGAGGCCGTGCCGTCGGTCGAGCTGGTGCGCATGGTCAACTCGGGTACCGAGGCCACGATGAGCGCCGTGCGCGTGGCCCGCGGCTCCACCAGGCGAGAGAAGATCGTCAAGTTCATCGGCTGCTATCACGGTCATTCCGACGCGTTCCTCGCGGCGGCGGGCAGCGGCGTGCTCACGCTCTCGTTGCCCGACAGCCCGGGCGTCACCAAGGCGACGACCGCCGACACGCTGCTCGTCGAGTACAACGATGTGGAGTCGCTGACCGGGCTGTTCGCAGAGCGCGGCGAAGAGATCGCCGCGCTCATCGTTGAGCCCGTGGCCGGCAACATGGGCGTCGTGCCGCCCGAACCGGGCTTCCTCGAAGCCTGTCGTGAGCTGTGCACCAGGTATGGTGCCCTGCTCATCTTCGACGAGGTCATCACCGGCTTCCGCGTCGCCTGGGGCGGCGCCCAGGAGCGCTTCGGCGTCGTGCCGGATCTCACCACGCTGGGCAAGATCATCGGTGGCGGCCTGCCGGTGGGGGCCTTCGGCGGCCGCCGCGATGTCATGGAGACAGTGGCCCCGATGGGCTCCACCTACCAGGCGGGCACGCTCTCGGGCAATCCGCTCGCCATGGCCGCCGGTGCGGCCACGTTGCGCGCCCTCGCCGAACCGGGCGTCTACGAGCGGCTCGAGATGCTCGCCCACGCCGTCGCGGCCGGTCTCACCGATGCCGCTTCGGCGGCAGATCGCCCGTACACGCTCAACCAGGTAGGCCCCATGATGACGCTGTTCTTCTGCGAGGGGCCTGTGCGCAGCTTCGCCGAGGCGAAGCAGGCCGACACCGAGCTGTTCGCCGCCTACTGGAAGCACATGCTCGAGAGCGGCATCTATCTGGCGCCGTCGCAGTTCGAGGCTACGATGATCTCATTGGCCCTGAGCGACGCGGATGTCGCCCGCGCCGCCGCGGCCGCGGCCGCGTTCTTCTCCGACTGAAAGGGGGAGTGAGCCTTGCGTAACGTCGACAAGAAAGACGTTCCCGCCGTCACCGTGCCCCGTCTGGCGCTGTACTTGCGCAAACTCCGCGAGTTGCGGTCCCGGGGGGTGGAGCGTATCTCCAGCAAGGACCTCGCGGAGATGATAGACCTCAACGCCGCTCAGATCCGCAAGGACTTCTCGTATTTCGGGGAGTTCGGGACTCGCGGTGTCGGCTATGAGGTGGCGCGGCTCGTAGACGAGATCTCGCACTGCCTGGGGCTCGACCACACGTGGAACGTGGTCATCGTGGGCGCCGGCCTGCTCGGCACGGCGCTGGCCCGCTACCGGGGCTTCTCGGAGCAGGGCTTCCGCCTCGTCGCCATGTTCGACAGCTCGGCGACCGTGATCGGCGCGAGCTACGGCGCGGGACGCGTGCGAGCTATCGCGGACCTCGAGGGCTTCTGCCACGAGGAACGCGTGGACATCGCTCTGGTCACCGTGCCCGCAAGCGCCGCCGACGGCACCGTGGGACGCCTGGCCGCGGCCGGGGTCAAGGCCGTCCTCAACTTCGCGCCCGTCAAGGTGCATGCCCCCAAAGACGTTCTGGTCCGTCAGGTCGACCTCTCCAGCGAGCTGATGTCGCTCTCGTTCTATCTCGATCGGGAGCAGGCCTGAGGTGGTCGACGCGGCGGCCGTGAGGGCGGGACTGAGCGCGGCCGCGCTGGCCTTCGGCCCGCCGGCGGCCACTCCGGTGGCCCTGCGTTGGGGACTGCTGTTCGACGCGCTGGACGGCGATGGCGACGACGACTACGTGACCGCCGTCGAGCTCATCTACGAGGGCTACCTCTTCCATTATCGCGAGAGCCGCACCAGCGACACGCCGGCGGATGCTCGCGAGACCACGCTGCTCGCCGGCGACTTCTTCTACGCGCGCGGTCTGCGGCTCATCGCGGCGCGCGGCGACGCCGACGCGGTCGGGCTTCTGGCGCGCCTCATGGCCGCCTGCTCGCAGCTGCGCAGCGTCGGCGCTCCGTTCACCGACGACGACGCCCTGTGGGCGTACACGATGGGCGGCCTGGCGGCGCTCCGCGGAGGGACCCCGGCGGTGACCGCCGTTGGCCTCTTCGAGCGCTTCGATACCGCCGTGGCCGACGGCGCCGCCACCTCCATGCGCGACATGGCGCGCGCCGAGGCACGGCGCCTGGTGCTTCGCGACGCCGCGCCGCTGGAGCGCGCGCTGAGCGGCGCGGGTTCGGCGTCGCCGCTCCGCTCCGCCGCGCCGGTCGACGCGGGTGTCTCGCCGTCCGACCCAGTCACCCGTCTTCGACATCCGAGCCGGTCTCCCAGCTCGTCACCGTCTGACCCCGCCGCGCGGTGACCGTGGACCTGCGCGCCTTCATCGACATGCTGGAACGCGAGCACGAGCTGGTCCGCGTGTCCGCCGCGGTCGATCCGTACCTCGAGATGGCCGAGATCGCCGACCGCGCCAGCAAAGCGCACGGACCGGCGCTGCTCTTCGAACGGCCGCAGCGGCCGGCCGGGCCGGCCGTCGTCGTGCTTATGAACCAGTTCGGCTCGAACCGGCGGCTCGAGCTTGCCCTCGGGGCGCCGCTCGACGATCTTGCCTCGCGCATCGCCGGCCTCGTCGAGCTCCAGGTGCCGAACAGCCTAATCGGCAAGGTCAAGGCGCTCGGCCAGCTCCGTGAGCTCGCCTCCTACGCTCCCAAGATCGTCAAGAAGGCGGCCTTTCGCGAGGTGGTCGTCGATCCCCCCGATCTGGCGCGCTTGCCGGTGCTCACCACCTGGCCCGGGGACGGCGGCCCCTTCATCACCCTGCCGGTCGTGGTCACCAAGGACGCCCAGGGTCGCCGCAACGCCGGCATGTACCGTTTGCAGATCTACGACGGGCAGACGACCGGTATGCACATCCACATCCACCACGACGGCGCCGCCAACTTCCGCGAGGCCGGCGACCGCATGGAGGTCGCCGTGGCGCTCGGCACCGACCCGGCCGTGACCTACGCCGCCACGGCGCCGCTGCCGCCCGGCATCGACGAGTTCATGTTCGCGGGCTTCCTGCGCGGCGAGCCGGTCGAGCTCGCGAAGTGCTCGACCGTCGACCTCGAGGTCCCCGCCGACGCCGAGATCGTCCTCGAGGGCTACCTCGAGAAGGGCGAGATGCGTCGCGAAGGGCCCTTCGGTGATCACACCGGGTACTACTCGCTGGCCGACGACTACCCGGTCTTTCATCTCACGGCGATGAGCCATCGGCGCGACCCCATCTACCCGGCGACCATCGTCGGTCGCCCGCCCATGGAAGATGCTTACCTCGGCAAGGCGACCGAACGCCTCTTCCTGCCCCTGCTGCAGCTCGTGCAACCCGAGATCGTGGACATGGACCTGCCGATCGAGGGCGTCTTCCACGACTGCGCCATCATCGCGATCCGCAAGACGTACCCCGGCCAGGCGCGCAAGGTCATGAGCGCGGTCTGGGGGATGGGCCAGATGATGTTCACCAAGTTCGTCGTCGTGGTCGACGAGCACGTCGACGTGCACGACTACAGCGAGGTGACCTGGCGCGTGTTCAATAACGTCGACCCCGCCCGCGACACGGTCATCGTCGCGGGCCCGCTCGACGTGCTCGACCACTCCAGTCCTTTGGCGCGCTACGGCGCGAAGATGGGCATCGACGCCACCAAGACGTGGCCCGAGGAGGGTCACGCCCGCGAGTGGCCCGATGAGCTCGAGATGGACCCGGCCGTGAAGCAGCGCGTCACAGCGCGCTGGCACGAGTTCGGGCTGCCGTTCGCGTAAACTCCTGCCGCGCAGCGCTTTACGGCGGGGGGGCGCGCTTCTACACTGCGGGGTAGAGCGGCGACCGGCCGAGACCGCGAGGAGGCGGACGTGCGACACAAGCACATACGGCGCAACCTGTTGATCCTCTCGCTGGCCAACTGGGTGGTCGCGATCATCGCCTGGACCATCAGCGCCTACCTCGGAATCGCCCAGCCCGCCAGCATCTTCGTGTACACCGTGCTGTTCGTGATCGGCATCTTCGCCGTGATCGTCGCCGTGGCAAGCTTCCTGCTCGAGAAGTTCGCTCACGAACCGGGGTTCGTCGAGGCGGCCGCGGCCGAGCCCGACTCCGCCGCCGCGCCGGCCGCCGAACCCGGCGCCTGACGCCGGCGGCCGTGGCCAGCTCCGGGGGCGTCGCCGGCGCCGCCGTCTCCAAGCCCACGCTGTTCGCGCGGCTCATCAAGATCGAGCACAGCGTCTATGCGCTGCCGTTCGCCTATGCCGGCGCCTTCCTCGCCGCCGCGGGCCTGCCATCTTGGCATGATCTGCTCTGGATCAGTGTGGCCATGGTGGGCGCGCGGAGCGCCGCCATGGCCCTCAACCGGCTCATCGACGCCGAGCTGGACGCGCGCAACCCGCGCACGGCGGCGCGCGAGCTTCCGGCCGGCCGGCTCGGGCGCCGCGAGGTCTGGCTGTTCACCGTCGTCTCGGTGGCGCTGCTCGTCCTCGCGGCCTTCAACCTGTCGCCGCCGTGCCGCTACCTCTGGCCCATTCCCTTGGCGGCCTTCGTGCTGTACCCGTACGCGAAGCGGTTCACGTGGTTCTGCCACTACGCTCTGGGCCTCACCCTGGGGCTCGCCCCAGCGGCCGCCTGGGTGGCGGTCACGGGCGGCGTGGCGCCGCAGGCATGGCTGCTGTTCGTCGCCGTCGGTCTGTGGGTGGGCGGCTTCGACGTCATGTACGCGATCTTCGATCTCGACTTCGACCGCGCCCACGGTCTGCACTCGGTGCCGGTGGCCGTGGGCCAGCGCGGCGCTCTCGTGGTGGCGACCGCGTCCCACGTCGTCACCGTCGTGCTGCTCGCGGTCGTGGGGCAGCTTTCGGACCTCGATTGGGTCTACTGGCTCGGCCTTGTCGTGGTCGCCGCCGTCCTCGCTTGGCCGCACGTCGATATCGCGCGCCGCGGCCTGCGCCGGGTCGGCATGGGCTTCATGACCGTCAACGGCGTCGTGGGCCTGCTGTACGGCGCCGTGGTCATCGTGGCCGTTCTGGTCGGCTGAGCGGCCCGCGGGCGCCGCCGCAGCGACGCCGTCGAGCCGGCGGGCCGCCGAGCCGCCGAGCCTGCGTTACAGGCTGGATCGACTCGCCGCCGTATACCCGGGATGGTACAATGGCCGCGCTCGATGAGTGGTGGCGGAAGGGGCGTCTCTCATCGTCGTCTTGCCAGTGATTGCAGTCGAGGGGGATGGGTCGCTTGCCTGAACGCGGTCACCGATACCGGCTGAAGCCCCGGGTGTGGTACCGCGCGCCGTGGGTCGCCACGCTTGTCGTCGTGGGCTTCATCGCCGTGCTGGCCGTCGTACTCGTGATCCCCGTGTGGGCCACCAGTACGCCAAGGTATTGCATGTCCTGTAAAGCCACCAAGCCGGCCGGCCTCGCCTGGGAGACCTCGACGCACGCCAAAGTGTCGTGCACCAAGTGCCACGTCCCTCCCGGATTGAGCAACGCCATCAAATGGCGCAGCCGCGAATGGCTCAACATCTGGGCCGACTACCTCAACATGCCGCGCGTGCCCACAAAGGGCCAGCGCCCCGGCAACGCCAACTGCCTCAAGTGTCACACCCTGAACCGCATCCCCGGCCAGAACGGGTCCGTCCGCATGCCACACGAAGTGCATGTGGATCTACGCAACCTCACGTGCGCCGATTGCCACGATCAGGTCGCCCACCCCAAGCCCGGCAAAGTCAGCGGCGTCTCCATGGCGGTGTGCAGCATGTGCCACAACACCCAGGGCGCACCAAGCCAGTGCGACTTCTGCCATATCACTCCGCCGTCCAAGAACGTCCACCCGAAGGACTACCTCCAGACTCACGGCAAGGAGGCGCTCGTCGACCAGGCCGCGTGCTTCCGCTGCCACCACGACAAGAAGCAGTTCTGCGATGCCTGCCACGCGCGCCCGACGCCCGATCATTTCTCCGACACGTGGCGCTACAGGCACGGCCCTACCGCCAAGAAGGACCCTTTGAGCTGCACGGGCTGCCACGACTCCAAGGTCTTCTGCGCTCAGTGTCACCAGGTCCAGCACCCGGCCGACTGGGTGACCACGCACGGCGCGGTGGCCAAGCTGAGCTCCGGCGCGTGCCTCGTGTGTCACCCGCAGGCGATGTGTGACCGTTGCCACGAGCAGAGAGGCGTGAAGCTATGACCCGCCATCGCGCCGTGGCCCTTGCCGTTCTGCTGACCGCAGCGGCCCTTCTCGGCGCAGCCGCCGCGGCGGCTGCCTCGACTGCTCCCCCGACCGCCCAGTCGGCGCTCAATGCCCCTAGCAACGACGATTGTTTCCGCTGCCATGGTCAGCGGGACACGCTGAAGCGCACCATCGACGTCGATGGCCGGCAGAAGAGTATCTTCGTCGACCGGGCGGTGTACGACGCCTCCCGCCACGGCAAGCTGGCCTGCACGAGCTGCCACCTCGGCTTCAAGCCTGGTCCGCACGGGGCCGACCAGACGCAGGCGTGGCTGGTGACCGCGAAGCTCACGGCGTGCGAGAACTGTCACGCCGACGTGTTCGACATGTACCGGGGCTCGTTCCACGGCAACCTGGTGTTCGGCAAGTCGAGCGGCGCGGCGCCCGTCTGCGCCGACTGCCACGTGGCGCACAACATCACCCCGCCGGAGAGTCCGGCGTTCCGGGCGTCGATCGATTCTCTCTGTGCGCGCTGCCACGCGGAACAGCTGAAGACTTACCTGGACAGCTACCACGGCAAGGCCTTTTACCTCGGGGACGTCAAGACCGCCGTCTGCACAGACTGTCACGGCGGTCACAAGATCCTGGCGCCGACCAACCCCGAGAGCAAGGTGTCGAAGCAGAACCTCGTCGCCACCTGTGCGCAATGTCATCCGGGGGCCAACGAGAACTTCGCCGGCTTCATGGTGCACGTCGACCCGCGGAGCCCGAGCTCCTCGTTCGCGGTCTGGACGTTCTACGCCCTCTACATCGTGCTCATCGCCGTAGTCTTCACCTTCGGCTTCGTGCACACGACCCTGTACATCTACCGAGGGATCAAGGATGGCCTCTACAGGCGAAGCCGTCACGGCTGAAGTCGCACCCAAGAAGGTGCGCTCGCGCATCGAGTACCGGCGGTTCAACGTGTTTCACCGCTGGATGCATTTCCTCGTCTTCACGAGCTTCACCGTGCTCGTCTTCACGGGCATGCCGCTCAAGTACAAGACCACCGAGTGGGCGCGCTGGTCCATGGACCTGTTCGGCGGCGTCACGGCGGCCGGCGTCTATCATCGGATCGCCGCCATCGTCACGGTGTTCTACTGGACTCTCGAGTTCGCGTTCATGGTCGTCATGGTGCTGCGCAGCCGGGGCAAGCTGCTCCGCAGCCCCGGCTCGCTGATGCCGAGCAAGAAAGACCTTGAGGACATGATCGGCATGTTCGCCTGGTTCTTCGGCAAGGGCCCCAAGCCGCAGTTCGACCGCTACACGTATTGGGAGAAGTTCGACTATATGTCGCTGATGGCGGGCACCGTCATCATCGGCATGACCGGGTTCATGATGTGGTTCCCGCTCTGGTTCACGAAGGTGCTGCCCGGCATCTTCCTCAACATCGCCCTCGTCATCCACTCCAACGAAGCGCTGCTGGCGATGGGCGTGATCTTCATCTTCGTGCACTTCTTCAGCGCCCACGCCAGGCCCGAGAGCTTCCCGCTCGACAAGGTGATCTTCACTGGATCGGTGCCCGTGGACCACTACAAGGCGGAGCGTCCGCTCGAGTACGCCCGCCGCGTGCGCGAGGGCACGCTCGACGAGGTGCTCGTCGAGAAACGCCTCACCTGGAAGACCTACGCTGCCGACGTTTTGTGGTGGATCATCACCGCGTTCGCCGGTTTCTGCGCTATCCTCATGACGGCGTTCATCATCTGGTCGGTGTTCACCTGATG
>JADGPQ010000110.1 GCA_017882325.1 Thermoleophilia bacterium | reverse complement strand
CGGCTCAGGCTGATGAGGGAGCGGATGACACCGCCGCCGACCCTATACACATCGACGCAGTCGGCGTTCACGGCCGCCATGAGACGGAGCGCGAAGCGCTCGACGAATCTGCCGAGCTCATGGGTCTGGGCCACCTCCTGAGAGAGGTCCACGAGCTCGCGAATGGCCTTGTCGCGGTGCTCCAGGGTGCGGTATGTCGTTTCGAGGTCGAGGGCGTGAGCACAGATGCGCGCGAGACTGGCGACCACGGGGACCTGCGGCCCGAGGTCGCGCGCTCGCGCATCGCTCACTTCCACGGCGCCGATGAAGACGCCGCGCACCATCATCGGCGCCCACACGAGCGACCGACATCCGCGGCGCTGCAGGGCGCGACGCGCGCGCTCGTTCTGGCGGCCACCGTCGGTGGCGAAGGCACTCGCCGACAATGTTTCGGGGGGGCCGCTCTCCGGCAGCCAGTCATCCAGCGTCCACGAATCGCCGATGCGGCTCTCGTCGAGCTCGCCGCCGTCAATCGAGACGGCGAGCCGCAGACTGTTCTCCTGACGCACAAAGATGTCGCAGCGAGGTGCATCGGTGAGCTCGCAGAGGCGCCGCGCGACGTGCTCGGGTACGTCGCGCGGCGCCTCCGTGATGAGAGTCGTGAGGTCGAGGCTTGCCTGCACGACGCCGCGCAGGTCCTGGGTCTGACGTCGTAGCTCGGCGAAGTCGCCGGGGTGCCCGGCGGCTCCCGTCATCTCTTCTTCAGACAGGATCGCGAGGACGTCTTCGGCGCGGTAACGGCGATGGCCGCCCGGGCTACGGTACGCGGCGATGCGCCCTGCGTCGGTCCAGCGCCTTACCGTGTTCGCGCTGACGCCGAGCAGGCCCGCCACGTCGGCGACGTGCAACCAGGTGATGTCCGTTGTCTCTCCGAGGGTGGTCATGACTCCACGTCAGTCAATCGGCAGTTTCAGGCGGTAACTTTACTAAAACTCCCACCGTTTGGCCCTTCTTAGGTAGGTTCGGGAGGATATCGACCACCAGGCTCGCCCCGACGGTCCTGACCGTGGCGCGGCGGCGGCCGGCGACGTAGCATTCCCCTACCGATCGTCGCCGGCCGGATCACCGACCGCAGCTCGAGCAAGGGAGCGGACCGTATGGAGCGCAAGGGCAGGGTGGAGGGCAAGGTCGCCCTCATCACGGGGGTTGCGAAGACCAACAGCATCGGTTTCAACACTGCCAGGGTGTTCGGCGAGGAGGGCGCGCTGCTCGCCATCGTCGACATCTCGCAGAAGGTGCACGCCTGTGCCGAGGAGCTGCGCAATGAGGGCTTCACGGTCTCGTCACACGTCGCCGATCTCACGAGGTTGGACGAGGTACAGAAGGCGGTGGCGGAAGCCGTCACGTGCCACGGCCGCATCGACGTGCTCGTCAACAACGCCGGCATGGTCATCGAGGGCATGGAGGAGGACTTCACCGACTTCGCGCACATGAGCGAGAAGGATTGGGACTTCGGCATCGCCATCAACCTCAAGACGCAGTTCAACGTCACGCGCACCGTCGTCGGCGGGATGATCGACCGGGGGTATGGCCGCATCGTCAACGTGTCGTCTGTCACCGGGCCGGTGGTCGCCAACCCGGAGGAAGCGGCGTACTGCGCCGCCAAGGCCGGCGTGCTCGGGATGACTCGCGGCCTGGCCCTGGATGTGGCCAAGCACGGCATCACCGTCAACGCTGTTGGTCCGGGATGGATCGACACCGGGTCGACCACCGAGGGCGAGCGCGCGGGCGCCGAGAACACACCCTTCGGGCGCGCCGCGACGCCCGCCGAGGTCGGCAAGCTGATCTGCTTCCTCGGCTCCGATGACGCCAGCTACATCACCGGGCAGCTCGTGGTGATCGACGGGGGGAACACGATCCAGGAGTACAAGGGGCCGAGCGAGCTGTACTACTGAAGCTTGGCTGGCTGTCGCGCGCCGGCGTCGGCGTGAGTACGGCCAGACCCTGACCTCCTAGGGCGAGCGAGCCGGACGGGCACAATGGCGAGCTGCGGACGGCCGCTGTAAGCTACGCAAATTGAAGGACCGTTCAACGTATACAGGGGGCGCATGACGATCGAGACGGGTGACAGGACGGTCGTGGTGACGGGCGCGGCCGGGGGCATCGGCGCGGCCGTGGCGCGCCGCTTTGCGGCCGCCGGCGCAATCCTCGTCCTCGGCGACCTCAACGCCGTCGCTCTCGAAGAGCTCGCCGCCGAGCTGGCGGCGCTCACGACGGTGCACGCCCTCACCTGTGACGTCAGCATGCCGGCCGAGTGCGAGAACCTCATGCGCACGGCAGCGGAGAAGGCCGGCCGCATCGACGTCCTCGTCAATGCGGCCGGGGTCTGGACCGAAGGGCCCACCGAAGCCACCTCCGAGGAGCAGTGGGACCGCATCATCGGTGTCAACCTCAAGGGTATGTTCTTCTGTTGCCGCTTCGCCATCCCGGAGCTCAAGAAGACCGAGGGATGCATCATCAACGTCGGCTCGGAGGCCGGCATCACCGGCACTCCTGAGACGGCCGTGTATACGGCGTCAAAAGGCGGCGTCAGCTTGCTCACGAAGTCGCTTGCCATCGAGCTAGCCCCAGACCTCGTGCGCTGTGTCACGGTGTGCCCTGGCGACGTGATGACGCCGATGCTCCGGGGACAGGCGCGCGACTTCGGCGGCGACGATCCGAAGGGCTATCTGCGCCAGCTCCTCGCGAGCTATCCACAGGGCAAGAAGGCGCGGTTCATCACTCCCGAGGAAGTGGCCGAGCTCATCTTCTTCCTCGGGAGCCCTGCCGCCGCGCCCATCACCGGCGCGCTCATCAGCATCGATTTCGGCACGTCGGCCGGCTACCGCTACGACTGATGGGCTCCTCCACCCAGATGGTGCTCGCTGCGGGCGCCGGCTCGTCCACGGGCATCGGTCTCGTCCCTCATCGGAAGGAGTGCGCGTCGCACAATGGCTGACAAACCGTTCATCCACCCCTACATTCCGAACTCGGTGCCGGCCACCAAGCAGGCTATGCTCGACGAGCTCGGGCTGAGCAGCGTCGAGGAGATCTACGCCGAGATCCCCGACCGGCTGCGTTGCAAGGTGCCTCTCGACATCCCGCCGGCGATCCTCGCGGAGCGCGACCTGCGCCGGCACGTCCAGGGCCTGCTTGACAAGAACGCCTCGTGCGTTGACTACCTCAACTTCTGCGGCGCCGGCTGCTGGCAGCACCACGTGCCGTCCATCGTCGACGAGGTCATCAACCGCGCCGAGTTCGTCAGCGCATACTGTGGCGGCGACTATAGCGACCTGGGCAAGTACCTCGCGCGCTTCGAGTTCAACAGCATGCTCGGCGAGCTGCTCGACTTCGACGGCGTCGCCAACCCCATCTACGACTGGGGCGACGTCGCCGGGCGCTCGTTTCGCATGGCCCGGCGCATCACCGGACGCGACAAGGTGCTCGTGCCGTCGCACATGAGCCCGATGCGGCTCATGGAGGCGCGCACCCTGTGCCAGCCCGAGGCGATGGCGGGCAGCACCAAGATCCGCTTCTACGAGTGGGACAGAGAGACCGGTATGGTCGACCTGGACGACCTGCGCGGCAGGCTCGACGACTCCTTTGCCGCCGTCTATTGGGAGAGCCCGGGCTACCTTGGCACCATCGAGGCCCACGGCGCTGAGATCGTCAAGATCGCCCACGAGCACGGCGCCCTCGCGATCGCCGGCGTCGACCCGATCACGCTCGGCGTGCTCGCCCCGCCCGGCGCCCTGGGCGCCGACATCGCTTGTGGCGACATCCAGGGGCTCGGCATGCACATGCACGCCGGCGGCGGCTGCTCCGGGTTCATCGCCTTCAAGGACGACGATCCCGTGTTCGCTCAGGAGTGTCCGCTCGAGCTCTACACCGTCATGGAGACCGCCACCCCCGGCCAGTACGCGGTCGCCGAAGCGCTGGCCGAGCGCACCAGCTACGGCGCTCGGGACCAAGGCAAGGACTGGGTCGGCACGGCGTCCGGCCTCTGGACGATCGCCGCGGCCGTGTACATGGCCGTGATGGGCCCACAGGGTCTCAAAGAGCTCGGCGAAACCTGCATCGCCCGCTCGCATTACGCGGCGAAGCTTCTCGGTGAGATCCCCGGCGTGCAGATCAGACTCTCGCCGAGCTACTTCATGGAGTTCGTCGTCGAGTTCGACGGAACCGGCAAGACAGTTGCCGAGATCAACAAGAAGCTGCTCGGCCACCAGATCTTCGGCGGCAAGGACCTGTCAGCCGAGTTCCCCGAGCTCGGCCAGAGCGCGCTCTACTGCGTCACCGAGTACTACGACCAGGCCGACATCGAGACCTTGGCCGCGGCCGTCAAGGTGGTGACGGCATGAGCGAGACGCCGCACGAGAAGGTCGCTCGCCTCGGCCGGCTGCGCCGCGAAGGCGGGGTGCTGCACGACTACCGGGCCCCGCGCTGGGACGAGCCGTTCATCATGGAGCAGGGCTTGCCCGGCGAGCGCGGCGTGCTTGTGCCGCTCGCCGAAGACGATGTGACGGCGGCGGTGGGTGAGGCCGCGGACTACATCCCCGAGGGGATGCGTCGCGGGGCCGCCCCCGACCTGCCCGAGATGTCGCAGTACCAGGTGCTGCGTCACTATTTGCGCTACTCCCAGATGACGCTTGGCATGGATCTGGGCAGCGACATCAGCGAGGGCACCTGCACGATGAAGTACAGCCCGAAGATGCATGAGGAGCTGATCCGCGGGCACAAGTCCGCCGACGTGCACCCGTGGCAGGACGAAGAGACCATGCAAGGCCTGCTCGAGATCGTCTACGAGACCGGCCAGTACCTGAAGTCGATCAGCGGCATGGACGCCTTTACGCTGCAGCCGGGCGGCGGCTCGCACGCGGTGTTCACCAACGCGTGCGTCATGCGCCGCTACTTCGAGGCCAAGGGCGAGCTCGACCAGCGCGACGAGATGATCACGACGATCTTCTCGCACCCCTGCGACGCCGCCACGCCGATGGTAGCCGGCTTCAAGGTCATCACCGTGATGCCCGACGAGAACGGCTATCCGGATCTCGAGGCCTTCCAGGCGGCCGTGTCCGAGAAGACCGTGGGCTGCATGATCACCAACCCCGAAGACACCGGCATCTACAACCCGCAGATCGACAAGTACGTCGAGGTCCTGCACGACGCCGGCGCCCTGGCCTTCACCGACCAGGCCAATGCCAACGGCATCCTCGGCTACGCGCGGGCCCGCGACGCCGGCTTCGACGCTTGCCACTTCAACCTTCACAAGACGTTCTCGAGCCCGCACGGCTGCGAGGGTCCGGCCACCGGCGCCTACCTGTGCACCGACGAGCTGGCCAGGTACCTGCCGGTGCCGATGGTGACCAGGGTCGGGGACGCGTATCATCTCGACTACGACCGTCCCGAGAGCATCGGCCGCGTGCGCGGCTTCCTCGGCACCTGGATGGGCGTGATCCGCGCCTACGCCTGGATCCGCAACCTTGGTCCCGAGGGTCTCAAGGAGGTCGCCGAGATCAGCGTCCTCAACAACAACTACCTCGACAATCTGCTGATGGCGGTCAAGGGCGTGAGCCGGCCGTATGCCGAAGGCCATCGCCGGCTCGACCAGGTGCGCTACAGCCTGGAACAGCTCAAGGAGGACACTGGCGTCGGCACTGAGGCTCTGCGCGACCGCATGGTCGACTTCGGCATCCAGAGCTTCTGGATGAGCCACCATCCCTGGGTCGTGCCCGAGCCGTTCACGCCGGAGCCTTGCGAGACCTACAGCAAGGACGATCTGGACGAGTGGGCCGCGGTCATCAAGAAGGGTAGCGACGAGGCCTACGCCGACGCGCAGTTCGTGCTCGATTCGCCGCACGCGCAGCCCATTGACCAGCTTCGGCGCATTGAGGCCATGGAGGACCCGAAGGAGTGGGCCTTCACCTGGCGTGCGTACAAAAAGAAGATCCTGAGGCGGACCTGAGCGGCAGCCGACGGGTAGGGCGGCGCCGCAGGCGTCGCCCTACCCTCGACGAGGAGGGGCCCCACATGCGCCAGGAGCGCGGTGGTAAGAGGCGCTCTTGAAGGCGCGGCCGTGAAGAAGCTGGGGCTGGTCGTCAACCCCGTCGCCGGCGTCGGCGGCCGCGTGGGCCTCAAGGGCAGCGATGGGCCCGAGGTGCTGCGAAGGGCGCTCGAGCTGGGCGCCGTGCGCGACGCTCCCCGGCGCGCACGGCTCGCGCTGGAGCGCCTGGCCAGAGTGCGCGAACACATCGAGATCATCACCTGGCCGGTCGAGATGGGCGAAGACGAGGCACGCGCGGCCGGCTTCGAGCCGAGCGTGCTCGGCTCGTTCTCCGATCGCCGAAGCTACGTGCTCTGCGAGGCAGAGCGCACGGGCGGCGAACGACCTCACATCGCCTGCGAGGATTTCGTCCAGACAACGGCGGCCGACACCGAGCAGGCGGCCCACGAGTTGCTGGACGCCGGCGTCGACCTGATCCTCTTCGCCGGCGGCGACGGCACGGCTCGCAACATCTGTGACGCCGTCGGGCAGCGGGTGCCCGTTATCGGCGTGCCGGCCGGCGTTAAGATCCACTCGGCCGTCTACGCCACGACGCCGGCCGCCGCCGGTGACGTGGCGGCGCTCTTCCTCCACGAACGCCCGGCGGCCGTGCGCCTCCGTGAAGGAGAGGTCATGGACATCGACGAGGAGGCCTTTCGCGAGAACCGCGTCTCGGCGAATCTCTACGGCTACCTGTCGGTCCCGTATGCCCGGGGGTTGACGCAGAGCGCCAAGGCCGGCGGGGTGGCCGGCGAAGAGCGCGCCCTCAACGACGTCGCCACCGAGGTGATCCGCGACATGAGCCCGGGCGCCCTGTACATCCTGGGCCCGGGTACGACCACGCGCACGATCATGACCCGCCTGGGCCTCGATAAGACCCTGCTCGGCGTCGACGCCGTGCGCGACGGGGCTCTCGTCGGCAAGGACGTCACCGAGGGGGACCTGCTGCGACTCCTGGAGACCCACTTCGAGGCGCACGTAGTGGTCACCGTGATCGGGGGTCAGGGCCACATCTTGGGGCGCGGCAACCAGCAGATCAGCCCGGCCGTGATCCGCCGCGTGGGCACGGCCGGGATCATCGTCATCGCCACGCAGACCAAGCTCCTGTCCCTGGAGGGCCGGCCTTTGCTCGTCGATTCGGGCGATCCCGCTCTCGATGCCGAACTGCGCGGCTACGCCAAGGTCGTCACAGGGCTCGGCGAGCGCACCATGTACAAGGTCGGCGTGTAGACGCACGTACCCCCCTCTTTAGACGTCCGTACCATCGTCCTTCGGACACGCCGCGCCGAAGCTCTATGCAGGTGTAAGTGCAGCTCCGGACTTGTGAGGCGATCGTGAACGACTGGGCCAAGATGATGATGGACGATCATGGGCCTTCTCCGGACGGGCTCGGGCAGGAGTACTGGATGACGCCGCAGCTGCCCTACGCGGTGCGCCAGCGGATCGAGATCGTGTTCGAGGTGCTGTCGCATCTGCCGCTCGAGCAGCCCGTGGCCGTCGTCTCGGACGCCGGCAAGACGATCGCCCTCAATGCGCCGCTCCTCGGACTCGTGGGCGGCGACAGCGCCGACCTGCTTGGGCGGCAGTGGTCGGGCGTCATGCCGGGCTGGCCCGAACGCGCCCGCGGGTTTCGCCGCGAGGGCGAACAGGTCTTCGAAGAGCATCTTGGTCGCCCGGATAGCGAGCAGGTCTGGGTGCGCGTCTCCTTGGGGCCGGTCTCCGAGAGGGGCGAGCCCCGGGCGATGGCCTACTTGCTCTTCATCAGCAAGCCGGACGTGGAGACCATCGACCACGACGAGGTCCGCCGCCTGCGCAAGAGTCTGCAGCTGCTTTCGGACACGCAGACCGATTTCGTCGTCGAGGTCGATCGCGCTGGAGTCATGACGTTCGTGAGTCCGTCGTTCTGCCGCGCTGTCGGTGCGGATGAGAAGGAGCTCGTGGGCCACGAGTTCATGTCGCGAGTGTGCGCCGACGACCACTCCGCCGCCGCGGCGGCCCTGGAGGAGGCTCTCCAGCCGCCGTTCAGCGGCGAGATGAGGGCGCGTCTGGCCGCCGAGCCGGACAAGGAGCTGGCCTGGCAGATCGACGCCGTCATCGGCGACGGCATCGTGGGCCTGGACTTGGTGGGTCGCGTGGAGGACGCAGACCGGCGGGTGCAGTCGGCTGCCGCGGCCGTCGCCGCGGAGCCTGTCGGTGACTTCGCGCTGCCCGCGCCGCCGGCTCTGGAGGACCCGCGCCTGGCAGCGATCCGCGAGCAGCTTGAGAGGCTTGCGCCAGGTGACCACGCCGGTCTCATGGCACTGGCCACGGCGGTGGCGGACGCGGCGGGCGCCGAGTGCGTGCTCTACAACGTCATGCGTGGCGGAGTCCTGGAGACCGCGGTCGGTTGGCGCCTGCCGCCGCCCGGTTCCTCCTGAAACCTCCGCGATTGCTAACTTGACACTGGAAATCTGCTCCAAAGGTTATACAATATCCCTCACAGGACGCCTGTGGAGGGTTTCGGTCGTTTGATCGCAGGCGCGAACGCTTCACGTCAAGGAGAAGGAACAGCATGAAGGTTCTCGTTGTCGGCACCGGTGGTGTGGGCCAGTCCATCGCCGCGATCGCCAAGCGCCGCGACCCCAAGGGTGAGTGGCTCCAGCAGATGATCATGGCGGACTACGACGGCAAGCGCGCCGCCGGTTTCGTCGCCACGCTCGGTGATCCGCGTTTCGTCGCCGAACAGGTCGACGCCGGCAACGTCGACGCTGTGGTCGCACTCGTCAAGAAGTACGACGCCGACATCCTCATGAACCTGTGCGCGCCGAACTTCAACCCGCCGCTCCTGCAGGCCGCCCTCAAGGCACAGGTGCACTACCTCGACACGGCCATGACGCTGTCCAAGCCGCACCCCACCGATCCCATGCACAAGTGCGGCGTCAAGCTCGGCGACGAGGAGTACGCACTCAGCCCCGAGTTCGAGAGGATCGGCAAGTATGCGCTCGCCGGTTTCGGCGTCGAACCCGGCATGGCCGACTACTTCGCGCGCTACGCGGCCGACCACCTCTTCGACGAGGTCGACGAGATCGGCATCCGCGACGGCAGCAACCTCGAGATCCCCGGCGCCAAGGGCATCAGCTTCGGCTTCAGCGTCTGGACGACCATCGAGGAGTGCAACAATCCCGCCATCGTGTACGAGAACGGCGAGGTCCACACTATTGAGCCGTTCGCCGAGCTCGAGAACTTCTGGCTCCCCGAGGGCATCGGCGAGGTCGAGGTCGGCCACGTGGAGCACGAAGAGGTCGTGCAGATCGCCCAC
>JADGPQ010000109.1 GCA_017882325.1 Thermoleophilia bacterium | reverse complement strand
GCCGCGTGTGCGCGGCGCCGGCGGCAGCCCAGACGAGGTCGACCAGCAGGACCCGCGCGTGCTGGCCCTGTTCGACCCGCAGACGTCCGGCGGCCTGCTCATCGCCGTGGCCGCCGACAAGCACGCCTCACTCATGGCCGGCCTCGAGCTTCGCGGCGTGGGCGCGTGGACTGTCGGCGAGGTCATCGCCGGGCCGCCCGGGACCGTAGTACTCGAAGGCTGAGCCTTGGTGCGCCCCGAACACCCGCCCGGCGGTGCCGCGTGAGCCCCGAGCGCAAGCCCGGCGACCCCGGCTGGAAGCCGAGCGAAGAGGATGTGCTGGCCGCGCAGCGGCCGGAGCCGGGTCTGATCCTCCGCGTGATCTCTGTGATTCCCTTCATCCTCGCTGGCGCCTTCGGGGTCATCGCGTTCGTGGCCTGGATCATCGTGCTCGTCCTCGGCGTCGGCACTAATCGGGGTGCCGTGTGGATGTGGGCCGTCGGCAAGCCCACCAGAGAGGTGCTCACTCAGGTCGGGCTGCTCGTCCTCATCGGGCTTCTCTGTGCCGGCGTCGTGGCGCTGTCGATCTACGCCACCACCTATGGGTTCCGCACGCAACAGCCGCGCCACTTCTGGGGAATCGCGCAGGGCGTGTTCTCCGCCCTGGGCTTCCTCCTCCTCGCGGGCCGCACCATGTTCCCGGGCTTCATGAAGGACATCGGGCTCACCGGCGGCCAGTGGTACTTCGCGTTCGGCCTGGTGGCGTTCGCTATGATCGTCGTTGGGCTGCGCATGAGGCCTGGCGGCGACGACGAGGAAGATGACGCTGATGGCTGAGAAGGGGAAGCGGGAAGACACGCAGCGCGGGCAGCGTCTGCGCAGTCTCGCGGCCGTGGACGAAGTGCTGCGCGAGCCGGCGGCGGCCGAGCTGCTCGAGCGCTACCCGCGCGAGCTGGTCGTGGACGCCGTGCGCGCGGTCATCGAGCGTCTGAGGGCCGATATCCTGGCGGCGGGGGCGGCAGCGCAGTCGTCCGCCGCGCAGGCGGCGGACCTCACGCCTGCCGCCCTCGTGCCCTGGGCGGCGCGGCTTCTTGAGGCGGCGGTGACGCCGTCGCTGCGCCGCGTCATCAACGCGACCGGCGTGGTCGTGCACACCAATCTCGGCCGGGCGCTGCTGCCGCGGGAGGCGGTCGACGCAGTGGTCACCGCCGCCTCCGGCTACACCGACCTCGAGTACAGTCTGGCGCGCGGCGCACGCGCCTCGCGCCAGGACCACATCCACGACGTGCTCTGCACGGTCACAGGCGCCGAGGACGCGCTGGCCGTCAACAACAACGCCGCCGCGGTGCTGCTCGCCCTGGCCGCGACGGCCCGTGGCGGCGAGGTGCTCGTCGCCCGCGGCCAGCTCGTCGAGATCGGTGACGGCTTCCGCATCCCCGACATCCTGCGCGAGAGCGGGGCCGAGCTGGTCGAGGTCGGCACCACCAATCGCACCTACCTCAAGGACTTCGAGAAGGCCTGGACGGCGCGCACGCGCGCCGTCATGCGCGTGCACACCAGCAACTACCGCATCGTCGGCTTCACGGCGGAACCCGCACTCGAGCAGCTCGCCGGCCTGGCCCACGAGCACGACGCCGTGCTGGTCGACGACCTCGGCAGCGGCGCCCTGGCCTCGCTGCCGTTGTTTGCGGAAGAGCCTGCGCTGAAGGACAGCATCGCCGCCGGCGCCGACATCGTGACCTTCAGTGGGGATAAGCTCCTTGGCGGCCCGCAGGCCGGCGTAGCGGTAGGCCGGGCGGCGGCCATCGACGCGATGCGCCGCCACCCGCTGGCGCGCGCGCTGCGCATCGACAAGCTCGACCTGGCCGCGCTGGATGCGGTCCTTCGGCTCTATCTGGACCCGGCGCGCGTGATCGACAGCGTGCCGACGCTCGCGGCGCTGGCGGCGCCGCTCGCCGACGTGCGCGCTCGCGCGGAGCGCCTGCGCGACCTGCTCACGAGTCCGGGCGCGGCGCCGACGCTGTCCGCCGACCGCATCGCGCTGCTCGATACCGTCGCGCGCGCCGGTGCCGGCGCTCTGCCCGTCACAGAGGTGCCCAGCATCGCCGTGGCCGTGAACGTCGACGGCGACGCCGACGGGCTCGCCGCTTCGCTTCGGCTCGGCGAGCCCGCCGTCGTGTGCCGCCTGCACGACGACCGCCTGCTCTTCGACCTGCGCGCCGTGCGCGACGTTGAGCTGGATGAACTGGCCGGCGCCGTGCTCGCCGCGCTCGCCTGACGGGCGTCCAGTGCCGGGCGCACCCGACACGACCGGCCCGTCACGGGATCCCGCGATTCCGCTGACCCTCGGCACGGCCGGCCACATCGACCACGGCAAGACCGCGCTCGTCACGCTCCTCACCGGCAAGAACACCGACCGCCTGCGCGAGGAGCAGGAGCGGGGCATCTCCATCGAGCTCGGCTACGCCGAGCTGCGGCTGCCCGGCGGCGGCCGCTTGAGCGTCGTCGACGTTCCCGGGCACGAGCGCTTCGTGCGCACCATGGTGGCCGGCGCCAGCGGCATCGACCTCTTCCTGCTGGTGATCGCCGCCGACGACGGCGTGATGCCGCAGACCATGGAGCACCTCGCGATCATCGAATTGCTGGGCGTGCGGCACGGGGTGGTCGCGCTGACCAAAGCTGACATAGTGGACGAGGAGCTGCTGGAGATGGCGGAGGAGGACGTGCGCGAGTTTCTGGCGCGGACGCCCTACTCCGGCTGCGAGGTCGTCACCGTGAGCGCCCGCGACGGGCGCGGCACATCTGAGCTGCTCGCGGCTTTGGAATGCGCCGCCCAGCACGTCCAGGCGCGGCGGCGGGGCGGACTCGTCCGCCTGCCGGTCGACCGCGTCTTTCCTCTCAAGGGCATCGGCACGGTGGTCACGGGCACGCTGTGGCGCGGAGAGATCCGCGCGGGGGACGCGCTGGTGGTGGAGCCCGGGGGTACGCGCACGGCGGTTCGTAGTCTGCAGGTGCACGATCACGAGGCTGAGGTCGTTCGCGCCGGCAGCCGCGTGGGCGTGAACCTTCGTCGCCTCGACCGGGACGCGGTGGAGCGCGGCAGCTGGCTCGTCGCGCCCGAAGCGGCCGGCCGCGTCTGCAGGCGCTTCGACGCTTGGGTACGTGCGGTGCCCGGCAACCGGCCGTTGCGCTCCGGGGACCAAGTGCGCCTGCATCACGGCACGGCGCAGTATGTCGCGCGGGTGACGCCGCTCGAGGGGCGCGAGATCCGCGCCGGCGCGCAGGCGGCGGCGGTCGTAAGGCTGGACGGCGACGCCGTCATCGAGCCTCACGACCGCTTCATCCTGCGCGCCCTCTCGCCAGTGGCGACTGTCGGTGGCGGGGAGGTGCTCTCCACGAGCGCGCGTCGCTGGCACGACCGCGGGCGGCACGCCGGCTTTCTCGCGGCGCTTCGCGCCGCCGATCTCCATGCCGCAATGCTCGCGCTTGCGGCCGACAGCGGTCAGGGCGGCGTCGTCGCCGGAGATCTGGCCGCGGTGGGGTTCGGCGCCGGCGAGGCCGGCGCCGCCCTGGCGGCGGCCGAACAGGTCGGCGAGCTCGAGGCCCTTCGGCTGCCGCCCGTAGCCTCCGGCGCGCGCGCCGCTTCCACGCGCTGGTTCGGCGCCGGCACCTTGGTCGCGCTGCGCGCGGCACTTCTGGCCGGCGCCTCCGAGCGCGCCGCGGCGCGCCCCGAGCGCCCCTTTTCCAGCGCCTCCGAGCTCGCGGCCTTTACAGCAGCCCTGCCTGTGCAAGATGTGGACGTGCTGCTCCAGGGCCTCGTGGCCGAAGAGCGGCTGGTCGCCGGTGAGGGCGGCTACGCCCCCGGCGGCGCCGGCGTGCTAGGCGACGAGCAGGCGGCCCTGGCGGAACTGATCCTTGCCCTCCTCGGCGCCGATTCCGTGGCGCCGCCGACGCTGGCCACCCTGGCCGAGGAGCTGCACCGCGCTCCGCGCGAGCTCGGCCAGATCCTCGACGTGCTCGCGCGTCGCGGCGAGGTGGTGCGCCTCGACAAGGACCTCTGGTTCGTGAGTGGGGCGGCGGAAGACGCGCGCGGGACGTTGCTCGCGATGCTGGACGGCGGCGGCGAGGTGACGCTGGCGGGCTTCCGCGACGCCGTGGGCTGCGGACGCCGCAACGCGCAGGCCCTCCTTGAGTTCTTCGACCGGGAGGGCCTTACCTTGCGCCGCGGCGACGCGCGCGTCGCGCGCCGGCGGCGATCCTGACCCTTGTCTACTCCATTGGATGTGCTAGGTGAGGAGGAACCATGATCGGCTCTCAACGCAAACGCCATGTCGCGGCCGTCGAAGCGGCTGCCGCAGGGGCGCCGCCGAACCAGGCGGTGATCGAGAACTTCTCGCCGCTTGACCGGTTGGCGGTGCGGATCACCGATCGCGTCGGCACGATGTCGTTCTTCCTCGCTATCTTCGCGTGGACAGTACTCTGGGTGGTCTACAACGTTCTCGCGAGCAAGGTGCCGGCGCTGCACTTGCACGCGTTCGACCCGTTCCCGGCGTTCGTCGCCTACCTGCTGATCAGCAACGTGATCCAGATCTGGCTGATGCCGCTTCTGATGGTGGGCCAGAACATGCAGGGCCGCCATTCCGAAGCTCGCGCCGAGGCCGACTACCTGGTGAACCAGAAGGCGTTCGCTGATACGGAAGCCATTCTGCAGAGGATCGAGGCACTCGACCGCCGGCTTCTCTCGCTGGAGGAGGCCGAACAGGGCATCCTTCGGCATCTTGCCGCCGGCGCGTAGGCCGGCACGTTGCCGCCAGCGCCGGCGGCCGATAGCGTCGGCCCCGCGACATTCACCGGCTGGGCTCAGCCCTCAACCCTCAGCGAACGTGGCGACCTGGTCACGGCCACGCCTTTTGGCCAGGTACATCGCCCAGTCTGCCTTGTCGAGGAGTTCCTCGCGTCGTTCGGCGTCCTCCGGGTAGCCGGCGATGCCGATGCTGACGGTCAGCCGCGTGCCGTGGGCGGTGAAGCCGGCCGCGTGGACGCGCTCGCGGATGCGATCCGCCACAACGAGCGCGGCCTCGCGGCCGGTCTCCACGAGCAGCACGACGAACTCTTCGCCGCCGTAGCGCGCGGCGATGTCGACGTTGCGCACCGACTGTTCGATGAGGTGCGCGACCTCGCGCAGCACCGCGTCGCCGGCGCTGTGCCCGTTGGCGTCGTTGTAGCCTTTGAAGTGGTCGAGGTCGCAGAACAGCGCGGTCAGCGGTCGCCCGAGCTCGCGGGCGCGGTGGAGCTCTTCGCTCAGCCGCTCGTGCAGATAGCGGTGATTGTAGAGGCCGGTGAGGGCGTCCGTGATGGCGTCGATCTCGGCGCGGCCGAGGCGCACCGCCGCCGTCTGCAGCATCGAGGCGAACGTCTGACGGCTGTCGCCGCGAAGTGCCTCGCTCTCCGCACGGCTCAGGGCGGGCAGGTCCGCCGCCACTGCGGCGACGATACGGCCTGTGGCATCGCGGACCGGAGCGAGGCCGGTCACCCAGACGCCGAACTCGTCGGCGAAAAGGGTGTTCACCTCGGGCCTCTGGCCCGCGAGCACCTGCGGCAGCTCGTCGTCGGCGAAGATCTCGTCGCCGACGTGCGAGCGCTCGCTCTCCTGTTCCTCCGGGTCAACGCCGATCACGAACTTCTTGTCGATCTCCGCGTGGGTCGTGAGGAACCGCGTGGGAGGGTTGGCGTCGCGCACCTCGCGCAGGATCTCCCGGATCTCGCGGTACTCGGGCGTGTCCTCGTCCTCGCGGCTGCGCAGCGTGAGATGCTTGTCGCCCGGGATCCGGGATGCCGCCTGGACGGCGATGCCCTCAGCCTGGGCGCGCCTGCGCGCCAGCTCCTCCAGCACCTCCAGCAACGCGTCGACCATTGCCGGCTCGAACTGCGTGCCGCGGCAGCGCTGCAGTTCGGCGAGGCACTCGGGGTACGTGAGTGCTGCCTTGTACGGCCGCCGGCACGACATGGCGTCGTAGGCGTCCACCACAGCCATGGCGCGGGCCAGCAGCGGGATGTCGTCGCCGGCCAGGCCATCCGGGTACCCACTCCCATCGTATTGCTCGTGGTGGTGGCGCACGGCCAGTACCAGTGGCTCCGGGAAGAGCGGACGGATGATGTCCGCGCTGAACACGGGATGCAGGCGCATCTGCTGCCACTCCTGCGGGTTCAGGCGCCCGGGCTTCAGCAGCACCCGGTCGGAGATGCTGATCTTGCCGATGTCGTGCAGGTAGGCCGCCTCCTCGAGCGAAGTCAGGAGGTCCTCCTCCCAGCCCAAGCGGCGGCCGAGCATCACCGTGTAGGCGGCCACGCGGGCGGCGTGGCCCAGGGTGTAGTAGTCCTTGGCGTTGAGAGCCGAGCTGAGCGCCTTGAGGTTGCCCAGGTGCATCCGCTTGATCTCTTCATAGAGCTGAGCGTTCTTGATGGCCAGAGAGAGTTGCGTGGCGACCCGCTCGAGCAGGTTGACGTCCGCCTTCGCGAAGGCGTCGGACTCGCTGCTCACAAGGGTGAAGGCGCCGAGGATGCCGTCCTCCGACGGGAGCGCGATGGCCACCGCGGACCGCAGGCCGGCCATGGCCGGGGATCCCGCGGGCAGCGTCATGTCCTCTGGAAGTCGGAGGATAACGACGCGCCGCTCGCCCAGCTCACGGAGGAACTTCTCGCCGAGGTCATCGCCGGTGAGCCCCGCCAGGAAGCCGGCGTGGGCGTCCAGGGAGATGACCCGTTCGACGCGGCCGTCGGCGGCCAGGAGCAGGCTGTGGCCGTCGAACGGCAGCAGCTTGCGCAGCTCGTCGGCGGCCGCTCGTGCGACCTCTTCGAGGTCGAGGGTGGCGGCCGTGCGCCGCGCGATCTGGTTGAGCAGCAGCGTCTCCTGGTTGGCGGCCTGCACTCTCTCGAACAGCGCGGCGTTCTCGATGGCCATGGCGGCCGCGTGGCACACCGCCGCCGCGGTGTCGAGCTCGGCCTGCGTGAAGGCGCGTTCGGCGCCGCTCTCGACAAGTTCTACGGTACCGATCACGCGGTCCTTGACGATCAGCGGCAGGGTGGCCCAGCTCTTCTGCGGGAAGTCCTGGTTGATCTCGCGCACCTTCGCCGTGAGCCTCTGGTCGCGCATCGAGCCCACTACCGTCGGACGTTTGGTCTCGATGACCTCCCGCGTCACGGCAGCGTCCGTCAGCGACAGATACTGGCCGATCCAGTCCTCGTCCACGTGGCCGCGGTCGATCCTCATCAGGGTGCGCAGCCCGTTGCCTTCGATGACCGTGATCTCGCACTCGGGCACGCCGACGCTTTCGCAGAGCCGCTTGGCCGTGGCAAGCAACGTGTCGCGCAGGTCGAGGCTGCTGGCCAGCTCGAGGGCCGATTCGCTCATGAGCGTCATCCAGCGCACGCTCTCGTCGAGCTCGCGGTAGAGGCGCGCGTTGGCTACAGCCTGGCCGGCCACCTGCGCCAGGCCGACGATGACGTCGGGGCGCGCGAACGGCCGCTCTTCCCGGTTGCAGATCTCGACGAAGCCGATCAGCTCGCCCCCCGCCAGCAGGGGGATCGTCATGATCGACCGGTAGCCCCATCGCTGCGCGTCCTCGCGGTCACTGTCGAGCACATCGGGGTCGTTCAGGACGTCCAGCCGGACGACGGGCCTACGCGTGGCCGCGGCTTCGATGAAGGTGCTGAATTCATCCCGCGCGTAGCGCCTGCCCATGGCCACGTCGCCGACGCCGCTCCCCAGCGAGACGAGGATCTCGACATCGTCGTCGTCGGCAAGGCCGTACACGTCGCACAAATCGGCCTCGGAGACGGCGACGATGCGCTCCGCCACGGTGCTCAGCACCGCGTCGACGTCCAGGGTAGCGCCGAACTCCAGCCCCGAGTCCACGAGCAGGCGCAGGTCCCGGTTGCCGCTCTCCAGACGCTCCACGAGCATCGCCCTTTCGAAGGCGCCGGCCAGCAGCCGCCCGACGTTACGGATGAAGTCAAGCATGCCGGTGTAGTCGCGCACCTTGGTGTCGAAGACGTCGATCAGCCCGATGGAGCGACCTTCGACGACGAGTGGCAGCGACACCATGCTGCGGTAGTCCCAGCGGCGGTAGGCCGCCATCTCCTCTTCAGTCAAGTCGGCGCCCTCGAGGTCGCCGATCACCAGCGGTTCGTTGGCCGCCAACGCGGCGATGGTCGCCTCGTAGGCCGAGAGGTCGCGTTCGCTGCCTACTTCGTCCGCGTCCCAGCCGCGGCTGTCGATGCTGGCCAGGCATTTCAGGCGTCCGCCTTCGATTCCCCAGATGTCGCAGTCCTCGGCCTCGAGGATGGCGCGCAGGCGGCCGGCGACGATGCGCGCCAGCTGCTGCAGCCCCTCCGCCTCATTGAACCGGTCGCCCAGCTCCACGAGCTCCCTCAGGGCCGCGTTGCTCTGCCGCAGGCTGCCCATGAGATTCGCGCCCTGGAGGGAGTCGGCGATGGTGCGCGCGGCGCTCGTGAGAAAGCCGCGCACATCGTTGTAGTCGCGCTCCACGGTGTCGAAGATGTCGATCATGCCGACGACCTCGTCGCCGGCGACCAGCGGCAGCGTTATCACGCTGCGGAAGCCGTAGGCGCCCCAGTCCTCGCGCTCGTAGTCGGTGACGCGAGGGTCGGCCAGGGAGCTGAAGACCAGCAGCTCACGCTCCTCGAGGGAGCGCGCGGTCGAAGGGAAGAGGGCCAGCTCGAGAATCTTGCCGCGCACGGCCTCGTCGGCCCCCTTGCTGTCGATGCTGGCGAGGCAGCGCAGGTAACCTTCGTCCAGCCACCATACGTCGCAGTCGTCCGCGCCGGTGACCTGGCGGAGCTTGCGCGCCGCCTCGAGGGCGATGTCCTGTGGCGAGCCGGCGTTCGCCAGGTCGCCGGCGAGCTCGACGAGCTCGTGCTGCAGGCGGCTGCGGTCCTCGGCCTCGCTGAGCAGCACGGCATTGTCGAAGAGGCCGGCGACGAGCTGCATCACGCCGGTGAGAAACTCCACCTCAAGGCCCCATTCGCGCTCGGCGTCGTCGTAAAGGTCCACGAGCCCTACGATGGCGCCGCCGGCGACGAGAGGCATGGTGAGCGAGCTGGCGTAGCCCCACTCACGGAACATCTCGACCTCGGCGGGAGTGAGCCGCGGGTCGCTGAGGCTGTCGATCACGAGCGGAATCTGGTCGATCAGCGTCGTCTCCAGGCTTGGGTACTTGGCGGTGTCGAGGATGGTGTCGTAGCGGGCGTCGTCGACGCCCTCACGGCTCAGGCTGATGAGGGAGCGGATGACACCGCCGCCGACCCTATACACATCGACGCAGTCGGCGTTCACGGCCGCCATGAGACGGAGCGCGAAGCGC
>JADGPQ010000019.1 GCA_017882325.1 Thermoleophilia bacterium | reverse complement strand
GGGGGAAGAATGGCTGATCCAGAGGCCGATTCACCGGCCTCGCTGCAGGTGTTTCGCTACAGCGCCGGCGACGACACCGTGCGCGCGGTCATCGGCGAGTTCGAGGCCGGTCTGCCCCTGGAAGACCTGGTCGCGCACGCCGTGGAAGCGATCACCAGTGAGACGTTCATGTGCTATGCGGTCTCGCAGGCCGGCGACTTCGTCGCCGACGAGCTCTGCTTCGTGCCTCAAGGCGATCGCTGCGAGATCCTCAGCATCCGCACCAACGGCTGGCAGCGCCACCACGGCGACCATCGCCGCAGCCTGGTGGAGATCCTCAACAACCTGGCCGCGGCGGTCGCCTGCGGCAAGCTGCGCATCCTCGACGACGCTGAGCTGCTGCGGGAGGCCCGGGCAGGCGCTCAGCTCCTGCACTTCGCGATCGACGACTCGGCCTCCCTGGCGACGGCGCGCGAGGCCGTCGACGTCATTCTCAAGGAGTCCGCCATCGACCGTCTGACGAGACAGCGCACGATCCTCTGCATCTCGGAAGCCGTGACCAACATGCTGCTTCACGGCGGCGGCCAGGGCTCCATGACTCTTCGCCGCCTTGACGATCGCCTGCGCGTGGTGGTCGCCGACGAGGGACCCGGGATGAATTTCTTCAACTGGATCGAGCCGCCGACGAAGAACGGGCAGGCTTCGATGGGCTACGGCTTCAAGATCATCCTCGACTATCTCGACGCCGTCGGGCTGCGCACCGGCCAGACGGGCACCACTCTGCTACTGGACCGCAAGACCGACTGAGGCAGGAGAGCATGCTGCGGACAACGATCGCCCCGGGCCCGGCGCCCACTGTGTTCCTCGCCGGCGAGATGGACCTCGACTGCGCCGACAATCTGCGCGAAGCCGTGGCGGAGGCTGCCCGTGGGGCTCAGACCGTCGTCCTCGACTTTGCGGACGTGCAGTTCATCGATTCCTCGGGGACCGGGATCTTCGTACGGCTCAGTCTCGACATGAAGAGCCAGGGCACGCCTTTGGTGGCGCGCAACCTGTCGCCCGCCGTGAAGGGCGTCTTCGACATGCTGCGGGTGCGCGAGCTGGTCGGCGACGAGGTGTTCCCCGACTGAGCCTCAGGCGATGCGCAGGGAGGCTGAGAGAAGCAGCGGATGTGGTGGCGAGGGACAGAATTGAACTGTCGACACCACGATTTTCAGTTGACCCTGGTCGTGCCTGCGCTATCCCTCTAGCATCCGCACAGGCCCATACGGTGCCACAACCTCCACTGGTTCTGACGGGCATGTTGGCAAGAATGTTGGCACGAAGGGGGCCGCGCAAAGCAGCCACCCACAGACGCAGACTAGCCACCAGCTACGATAAGGAGGGCCCGCCGACGGCTTCGGCGGGCCCTCCCAACGGTGGCCGACTGCGTTAGCAAGCGTCAACCGCGCCAGTCCTTGTCAGCCATTCCGTTGCCTGCAACGGCAACATCTGCCTATCTTGGTGGTACGTCTGATAGCGTACTTGCGGGAGTCGCTTCGGCTCCCGCGCGGGCAACATAGTGGCCACACCTCCCGCGCCGCACGGCCGCCGCTCTCAGCCACTACCGGCGGTCTGCGCGGCGTCGTGGACTGAGGCCGCTGGTGTGACAACTGCATGAACGCGAATGTCGACACTGCCGTTCATCGGCTCGTCGTGACGGGCCCGGAACGCGACCGGCTCTGCGAGCATTTCGAGCGCCTCTTCTGGGGGCGGGATGGAGTCGAGGTCGTCAAGGACCGCCGCATCGCCGAGCGACGGCGGGACCGCTCGCAGAGCGCTGTCGAGCGCCGCTCGCGTGAGCGCCGCCGCGTCGCGCCCGATTGGATGGTTCCGCCGTCTTGAGACGCAGGACTCACGCAGCCAGCACCGAGGACAAGGCGTGGTAGAGGTTGCTGAACCAAGAGGACTGCGCGCACGCGATCGGCGGCGGGCCCGCCGGTTCGTCCTCCGCGAGCGTCGCTCCGGGTTCGAACGGCGCTGGACGCCGCGCCGAACGCCGTACGGCGCCGCGCTCGACGCGTCGCTCGTGTATCTGCGCGATCACCGGCGTGCGCTCGTGGCGACGCTGGTGCTTGCCAATCTCCTCAGCCTACTTGACCTCGGGCTCACCTCGATCGCCTTGCGTCTAGGCGCCGCCGAGGCCAACCCTGTCATGCGGTACTTCTTCGAGGCCAGCGCGACGCAGGCGGGGATCGTCAAGTGCAGCCTCGTCGCCGCCGCGTCCCTCGGGATCTGGGCGCTGCGGCACCACCGCGCCGCGCTCATGACGGCGCTCTTCTTGCTCGCCGTGTACGGCGCGGTGGTGCTCTACGAGATCGTTGGCCTCGCACGGCTGACCTGACCGAGGCGCCAAGGCCAAGGCCGCGCGCGACCATCACACCGCCTCAAGAGCGAGACCAGAACCCTGGCAAGATGAATGGTCGGCGTGGCCAGACTTGAATCGGCGACCCCTAGTCCCAGAACGAGATTTCGTCTGCCAGCCTGTGCGCAGCGAGGCTCAAATCAATACCCCGGGTGCTTCAAACCGGAGTTTCACTCAGTGTGGGGGAAGATGTGATAACCACGCTGCCACATGCACCGACAAGATGACTGCGAACGCGCCATGAGAACCATCCGAAGTGCAGGAGACGTGGTGGCGAGGGACAGAATTGAACTGTCGACACCACGATTTTCAGTCGTGTGCTCTACCAACTGAGCTACCTCGCCACCGAGAGAACGCGGCTCTCGGAAGAGCGCGCCCCATGCTACCCGCGAGGCTGGGGACGGTCAACCAGACGGGCGGCTCGCCGCGCCTTAGCCCTCGGAGGTGTCGAGCTCAGACTCGAACTGCACGCGCTCCGGCTCCTCTTCGGGCAGGAAGACCTTGATGAGCTCCCTCTCCTTGCCGGGCGGAAGGAGGCACAGCACGTAGTCGCCGGGCAGTATCTCGGTCGCGCCGCGCGCCACCAGCGCGTGACCGGCACGCACGATCGCCGCGAGCACCACGCCCTCGGGTAGATCGATGTCCTGCACGTAGGTATGGGCGAACGGCGAGTTCTCGCCGACCTCGAGCTCGACGACCTCGACCTTCTCGCGCCGCAGCGACAACAGATGCACGAACTTGTGTGTGGGCAGCTCGTGCATGATGAGGTTGAGCATCGCCGTGGTGGCGCACACCGTGTTCTCGACGCCGAGCAGGTCGAAGGTGGGCTGGTTGAACGGGTTGTTGACCCGCGCCACGACCTTGGGCACGCCGAACTTCAGCTTGGCGACCTGCGAGATGATGATGTTGTCTTCGTCGTCGCCGGTGACCGCCACGACGAGGTCGGCGCGGCCGATGCCGGCCTTCGCGAGCACCCAGATCTCGGTGCCGTCGCCGTACACGAGGGCGTCTTCACCACGCAGTTCGGCGACCAGGTCGTAGCGTGTCCTGCGCTGTTCGACGAGGGCGATCTCGTGGCCGAGCTGCATGAGCTGGCGCGCAGTGTTGAGGCCGACCTTGCCGCCGCCGATGATGAGCACGAACACCGCTCAGCCCTCCTGGTCCGGCAAGGCGATCTGACAGGCACGCACGGCGTCGAAGAGCGACACGCGGACGTCCCGCGTCGGGCACACAGTGTTGATGCCGATCTGCGCGAACAGTTCCGCGCGCAGTGGGTCGTAGACGCGCGCGACGACGCAGCTGATGCCGTACTTCTTCTGCGCGATCTGCGCTATGACGATGTTGGTGTTGTCGCCGTCGGTACACGCGACAAAGGCGATAGCGTCCTCGATGCGCGCGCGGCGCAGGGTGTCCCAATCGAGCGCACGTCCCACCACGAACTCGCCGGGAAAATCGTCGCCGAGCAGGTGGAAGGCGTCGGCGCTCTCGTCGAGGATAGCGACGTCGAACCCTTGAGTCACGAGGTCGCGGGCGAGGCCGGAGCCGACGCGCCCGCAACCTGCGATCACTACGTGCATGTGTCACCTCTCACTTGGTGGCGGGAGGGCCCTGGCGCCCGCTTAGGGGGCGGGTGGCTTGGGCCCGGAGGCCTGCGGTCCGCTCTCGGGGACGCCCGAACCCTCCGTAGGATAGTCCTTGGGCACGAGATTCAACAGCACCTCGCAGGGGGCGTGGTCGAGGACGAAATCCGCGGTGCGCCCGAACACGAGATTGCCGATGCGGCGTTTGCGCATGGTCCCCAGGATGATCACTTCGGAACGGCGATCGACGGCCTCCTCGACGATAGCACGTCCGGCCTGCCTCGAGGTTATCACGTGGGGTGTGAACTTGACCTTGAACGCGTCGGCCACACGACCAGCCGTGGCAAGCACCCGGTCCGCCTTGGCGCGTTCGTTGACCAGCCGCGCGTCGAGAGGCAGGTTCAGCGGCACTTCGATGACGTAGAGGCCGTCGATGGACGACTTCTTCTCGGTGGCGAGCTGGCAGGCGAGGACCATCATCTCGTCGGTGATCCAGGAGCCGACGATGGGAACGAGGATCTGGTGGTAGTCGATGTCCTCGTTCACCGACGCCGGCAGGGGCATGGTCTTCACGGTCTTCGTGAGCGAGTAGCCCCGGGCGCGGCGATAGAGGATGTACACGACGATGCCGACCGCCATCCAGCTGAGGCCGACGGTGCGGCCGGCGGCGTGCGTGAGCACGACGACCACCCACACCGTCGCCGTGCCCAGGCCACCGATAACGGCAAGCACGGGGATGCTCTTTCCGCGGAACGGGATGTTGATCGGCGTGCGCCACGGCCGCTCGGCATCGGGCATCTTGAAACGCAGGGTGACCACGCAGATGTGGGCGACGGTGAACGAGATCATGGCACCGAACGCATAGAGGTCGGCGAGCGCGGAGATACTGCCGGGCGCCACGAGTATGGCCGCGATCGTCCCGAACAGCGCGATGGAGACGTACGGAGTGAAACGTTTGGGATGCACGCGGCTCAAGATCGGCGGAAGCTGCTTGTGGACCGACATCGAGTAAGCCAGTCGGCTCGCCCCGATGATGCCGGCGTTGGTGCCGATGATGAGGATCGTCGCGGCCAGGACGGCGATCCACGGCGAGAGGACGACCTTCATCCAGTCGAGGCTGCCGGGCAGGTTCTGCACGATGCCCTGCAAAGGGTCGGCCTCGTAGACCGTGGCCAGCTGCGTCCCCCACAACTTGGTGACCCACTGGCCGTTCTGCCGATAGACGGCGCCGGTCGCCAAGGTCGGGTCGATCTTCAAGTTCTTGATGTCGACCGTGTCTACCCGGACGTACACGTCCTGCTTGGGGTTACTTGTGAACACCCAGGGGCCGGTCGCCGCCATCTTGCCCGGCGCCGGCTGTACAGGAAGGGCCAGCGTCATCTTCGTCTGCGGGTCTACCGGCAGCACGTTGTAGTGCACAGTCATGGCCGAGAGGCCCACCATCGAAATGGCGAAGTACACACCGAGCACGGCGACGAGGACCAGCTTCACCGCCTTGGGCACGTCGCGGCCCGGGTTGGACGACTCCTCCGCCATGTTGGAGATCGTCTCGATGCCCGTGTAGGCCACGGTGCCGATCGAGATGCCGTAGATGAGCTGATGCCACGTCGGGGCAGTACCCAGATGGATCTGCGTGATGAGGATCTTGGGCGAAAGGAAGACGAACAGACCGACGATGGCGAGCAGCACCTGCGTGGCCAGGTCGAGGACCGCGAGGATGACGTTGAGGCGTGCTGCCTCCTTGATACCGAAGATGTTGATCGTGACGAGGAAGACGATGGTAAGGATGCCGCCCATGGAGTTGTACGGCCACAGCTTGAGGATGGGCCAGAACGCGGCGAGATAGTTGGGCACGAAGAACGCCGAGATGGCGATCGTGATGATGTAGTCGAGCATCAGCGCCCAGCCGGCGCCGAAGCTGATCAGCTCGTTGAAGGTGTGGCGGGCGAAGCTCGACGAGCCGCCCGCTTCCGGAAACATCGTTGTCGCTTCGGCATAGGAGAAGGCGGTCGTGACGAAGAGGAGACCGGTGAGCATGAAGACGACCGGCGTGAGGCCCATGGCAGACGCCGCGACCACCCCAAGGGCGTAGTAGATCGAGGAGCCGACGTTGCCGTAGGCGGTGCTGAACAGGGCAGGAACGCCCAGCACCTTGTGAAGGCTCTGCCCCTCCCGCTTCTTTCGCCTTGCCACGAGCCCCTGCCCTGCTTCAGATGGTGTAGCGCCAGCGCAGCACGGCGAGGACCTCGAGGAAGACCCCCGCGATGAACTGCACCGAGAGCGGCCACACGCCACCCCACAGGCCACGTACGATGAGCGCCGCTCCGGTGACCCCCATGACGAGGGCGATGATCTGACGTGACCTGCGCATGATTCAAGTGTGGCCGGCCCACCGTAGGCGAGCCGGCCCCGGGCAGATTAGCACCCGCTGCCAGCCCGTACAAGTCGCTCATCAAGGACCCGTAAAGAGGACGCCAAACCGGCCTGATCAGGCCCCGGAAGTCAAACGGCGCGGCGGGCGGCCGGAAAGGCCGCCCGCCGCGCCTTCAGCGACGGAGCGTGAGCTCCGCCGTGACGTCTACTTGACGAGGAACGGGATGACGAGCAGGGCGACGATGTTGATGACCTTGATCATCGGGTTGATGGCCGGGCCCGCCGTGTCTTTGTACGGGTCGCCGACCGTGTCGCCGGTGACGGCGGCCGCGTGGGCGTCGGAGCCCTTGCCGCCGTACTCGCCGTCTTCGATGAGCTTCTTGGCGTTGTCCCAGGCGCCGCCACCGCTGGTCATGCTGATGGCCAGGAACAGACCGGTGATGATCGACCCCATGAGCACGCCGCCGAGGACCAGATATGCCTTATTCCAAAATGCGAGAGTGATGATGATCGGCGTGAGCACCGGGATGGCGGCCGGCAGCATCATCTCGCGGATGGCCGACTTGGTGACGATGTCGACGGCCTTGCCGTACTCGGGCTTCTCGGTGCCCTTCATGATGCCGGGCAACTCGCGGAACTGGCGGCGGACCTCTTCGACGACCTTGCCGCCGGCGCGCCCCACGGCCTGCATGCAGAACGAGGCGAACAGATAAGGCAGCAGACCGCCGATGAGCAGACCGACGAGCACCCAGGGCTCGTTGACTTTGAACTGGTTGATGACGCCGGCGCCGAAGCTCTCCTTGAGATCGTTCGTGTAGGACACGAAGAGGATGAGGGCGGCGAACCCGGCGGAGCCGATGGCGTAGCCCTTGGTGATGGCCTTGGTGGTGTTGCCGACCGCGTCCAGCGGATCGGTGGTGTTGCGCACGGCTTCCGGCAGGTTGGCCATCTCGGCGATGCCGCCGGCGTTGTCGGTGATGGGGCCATAGGCGTCGATGGCGACGATGATGCCGGTCATCGAGAGCATGGCCATGACGGCCACGGCGATGCCGTACAGGCCGGCGGTGCCGCCACCGGCGGCTTCATAGCTGGCGAGGATGCCGGTGGCGATGACGAGCACCGGCAGGGCGGTGGACTGCATGGACACGGCAAGGCCCTGGATGATGTTGGTGGCGTGGCCGGTGAGGCTCGCCTTGGCGATGCTCTTCACCGGGTTGTAGCGCGTTGCCGTGAAGTATTCGGTGATGACGACGATGAGGGCGGTCACGACGATGCCGCTGACCGCGCACAGGAACAGGCGCCCGACGGTGGGAATGCCGGCGACACGGTACTTCTCGGCGCCGAGCATCCAGTTCGTGAGCGGGTAGAAGAGCACGATCGCGATGAGGGCAGCGATGCCGAGACCCTTGTAGAGGGCGTTCATGATGTTGGTGCCGCCGCCGGCGAGGCGCACGAAGAACGTGCCGATGATGGAGGCGATGATGGAGGCGCCCCCGAGGACCAGTGGGTAGGTGACGGCGGCCGTGACATGCGGCCAGAAGAGGTAGGCCAGCAGCATGGCGGCAACGGCCGTGACCGCGTACGTCTCGAAGAGGTCGGCGGCCATGCCGGCGCAGTCGCCGACGTTGTCGCCCACGTTGTCGGCGATGACGGCCGGGTTGCGCGGGTCGTCCTCGGGGATGCCCGCCTCCAGCTTGCCGACCAGGTCGGCGCCGACGTCGGCGGCCTTGGTGAAGATGCCGCCGCCGACTCGCGCGAAGACCGAGATGAGGCTGCCGCCGAAGCCGAGGCCGATGAGCGCGCGCACGGCGTGCTCGGGCCAGAACTGTGTGCCCAACCAGTAGTACACGGCCACACCGAAGAGCGCGAGGCCGACGACCAGCAGGCCCGTGACTGAACCACCGCGGAAGGCGACGGAGAGCGCCGGGCCCAGACCTTTCTTCGCAGCCTCAGCAGTACGCACGTTGACGCGCACGCTGACCATCATGCCGATGTAGCCGGCGGCGGCCGACAGCGAAGCGCCGACGACGAAGCCCGCGGCGGTCTCCCAGCCGAGGCCCCAGCCCTGTTTGGCGCCCAGTGCGACGCCGAGAATGACGAAGACGACGACGCCGACGATGGCGATGGTGCGGTACTGGCGCCCGAGGTACGCCTTGGCGCCCTCCTGCACGGCTCCCGCGACCTCGCGCATCTTCTCGTCGCCCGCCGGCAGAGCCAGCAGCCAGCGGATGAGCAGCACCCCGTAGACCACCGCAACTAGGGCGCAGATCACAGCGATCATTACCGCATTGTTCGAGAAGAACGAACTCACTTCGCAGACTCCTTTCTTGGCTCCACGTGGTCCGCGGCCTGGCCCGTCAGGGCCTCACCGCGGCCACCCCAGACATCGTGGGCATCCCCCATGCCCTTGGCAGTCTTGTGTCGCGCACGCGCCGCCCCGTGAACGGGCGGCGGCGCGTCAGGGCAGGTACTTGCCTATCAGCAGGTCAAGCTTATCTTTGGTGCCTTGCGGGATGAGCTCGGCCGGCGTGTTGATGGCGAATTCGACCGCGTGACGGCAGGCGCAATCGCGGTGCTCGTCAAGAGACGTGGCGACGCGCGTGACGATGGCCTGTGCGGTCTCGACGTTGCGACGCACGTTGCTCAGCACCTGCTCGAGCGTCACATCCTCTTCCCCTTCGTACCACACGTCGTAGTCTGTGACCATGGCCATGGTGGCGTAACAGAGCTCTGCCTCACGCGCCAGCTTGGCCTCCTGGAGATTGGTCATGCCGATGACGTCGAAGCCCAGCTGGCGATACACGTTGCTCTCCGCGCGCGTGGAGAACTGGGGACCCTCGATGCAGACGTAAGTGCCGCCCTCGTGGACCGTGGCGCCGGCCGCGCGACCGTGCTCCACGAGCAGCCGGCTGACGTACGGGCAGAAAGGATCGGCGAAGCCCATGTGCACGACGACTCCGTCGCCGAAGAAGGTGCTGGGCCGCGCCTTCGTGCGGTCGTAGAGCTGGTCGGGCACGACCACATCGAGTGGCTTGAGCTCTTCGCGAAGGCTGCCGACCGCGCTGGCGGACAGCACGTAGTGCACCCCCAGCGCCTTCATGCCCCAGATGTTGGCGCGGTAGTTGACCTCACCGGGAAGGAGGCGATGCCCGCGCGCGTGTCGGGGAAGAAAGGCGACGGGCACGCCGTCGATCTCGCCGAGGAAGTAGGAGTCGCTGGGTGCCCCGAAAGGCGTGTCGATGGTGACTTCGCGAGCGTTGTCGAGCAGCTCGTAGAAGCCCGATCCACCGATGACACCGACCTGGGCAGAATCCTTGACAGCCGACACCGCACCCTCCCTTCGGACCACGCGCCGCGGGAAGTATACAGGGACGCGGACCGTTCACAAATCCATCACGGAGGCGTCCGCTATGCGGATGCGGTGACCGCATGACGAACCGGCCGGCATCACCGAGCCTCGTGCTCCATGCGGATGACGGAGTGCAGGCGCGGCGCGCACGGAGAGTGATACTCTTCCGTCAGAAGCGTTTTCCCGGGAGGCTGGCGAGTCCGCGCGATCCACTTCCAGAGCCCCGTCCCCGGTATCTCTCCCGCGCAAAGGAGCGAAAGGTGCCCAAGAACAAGGTCGTACCTATCGAGGAGGCGATGTCCCACGTCGAGAGCGGCATGAGCATCGCCGTCGGCGGCTTCATCGGCCAGGGCGATCCGCTCACGCTGATCGACCACCTCAAGCTGATGGACGTGAAGGACCTCACCATCTACGAGAACGACGCCGGCTACGGCGAGCGCGGCGTCGTGGAGCTGGTCAAGCAGGGCAAGGTCAAGAAGATCGTCGCCAGCCACGTGGGCACCACGCCCGCGATCGGCAAGGCCATGAACGAGGGCCGCCTCGAGGTCGAGGCGACGCCGCAAGGCACCCTCGCCGAGATGATGCGCTGTGGCGGCGCCGGCCTCGGCGGCTTTCTCACGCCGACCGGCATCGGCACGATCGCCGAAGAGGGTAAGCAGCTCATCACGCTCGAGGGTCGCAAGTACATCCTCGTGCCGGCTCTCAAGTGCGACATCGCCATCATCCGCGCCCACGCCGGAGACACCTGGGGCAACCTCATCTTCCGCGGCACGTCGCGCAACTTCAACGTGCCGGCGGCGATGTGCGCCGACTACGTGATCGCCGAGGTCGAGAACCTCTACACGCTCGGCGAGCTCGACCCCAACGCCATCCACACCTCGGGCATCTTCGTCGACGCCGTGGTCCGCGCCAACGTCGAGTACTGCACCATCAGGGAGGAGAAGTTCAATGGCTGACGCGAAGACCATCATCGCGGCACGCGCCGGCCGCGATCTCAAGGACGGCCAGATCATCAACCTCGGCATCGGCCTCCCCACCCTCATCGCCAACTTCGTGCCCGAGGGCGTCGACGTCGTCATCCAGACCGAGAACGGCGCCATCGGCGTCGGCCCCGCCCCCGCCCCAGGCTGCGAGGATCGCGACCGCGCCAACGCCGGCAACCAGCCCATCACGCTGATCCCCGGCGGCAGCTACTTCGACTCCGCGACGTCCTTCGCGATGATCCGCGGCGGCCACACCGACGCGACCTTTCTCGGCACCTTGCAGGTCGACGAGAAAGGCAACATCGCCAACTGGATCGTCCCCGGCAAGATGCTGGCCGGCATGGGCGGCGCCATGGACCTGGTGACCGGCGCCAAGACCGTCTACATCGTCAGCGAACATTGCGCCAAAGACGGCAGCTCCAAGCTCATGAAGCAGTGCACCTTCCCGCTGACGGGCGCGGAGGAATGCGATGTGATCATCACCGAGCGCGCGCTGTTCCGCCGCTACCCGGGCAAGGGCTTCGTGCTCGAAGAAGTGGCCGTGGGCTACACCCTGGACGACATCGCCGCGTGCACGGACATGGCCTACGCGGTCGCCGACGACGTCAAGCTGGAGGCCTTCGGCGAGTAGCAGGCGCGTCTGCGCTTGCGGTATCTCTGCAGACGAACGACCGACAGACCTAGCCAGGGGAGCCTCACGATGCCCGACCTCACGAAGAAGTTCAGCCGCAAGGAGTGGAAAGACTGCTGCGGCAAGGGCTGCAAGAAGTGCGAGATCGCCCAGACCTACATCGGCGTTTACGGCAAAAATAAGGGCCTCGACAAGCTGAACCAGGACCGCACGGTGATGCAGGCCAAGAAGGGCGGCAAGAAGAGAGGCGGCAAGAAGAAGCACTCGTCGTGAGCGGCGTGACGGCCCCGGCCACGCCGCGCTGAGCCGCGCATGAGCCCCGCCCGCTCAGAGGCCCCCTCCGCGCCGCAGACCATCGGCTTCATCGACATCGGCACCAACTCCGTGCGCCTCACGGTCGTGCGCCTTGAGCCTGACCACTCCTGGAGCACGATCACTCTGCAGAAAGAGGCCGTGCGCCTCGGCGAAGGCGAGTTCGGCGCCGAAAGCGCCCTACAGCCGGCGGCCATGGACCGCGCCACCATCGTGTGCCGCAGCTTCGCCGATCTCGCGCGCTCACACGGAGCCCAGATGGTGGTCGCGGTCGCCACGTCGGCTACGCGCGAGGCCGCCAACCAGGCCGCCTTCGTGCGCCGGCTGCGCGAGGAGGCGGGCATCGACGTGCACGTGGTGTCAGGCCAGGAGGAGGCCCGCCTCATCTTCCTCGGAGTCCTCAGCCGCGTGCACCTCGGCGAGCGGCGCGCGCTCGTCATCGACATCGGCGGCGGGAGCACCGAGGTCGCGCTCGGCGATCACGCGGGGGCCGAGTATCTGGACTCGCTGCGCCTCGGCGCCATCCGCCTGACAAGCGAGTTCCCCCAGGCCTCCGCCGAAGCCCCCGTCAGCGGCAAGGTCTACGAGGCCATGCGTCGCCGCGTCCAGGTGGAGGCCGTGCGCATCCGGCGCAGGCTCGCCGGCGAACGCATCGACGTCGCGTTCGGCACGTCCGGCACGATCCGCAACGTGGCCAGCGTGATCGTGCGGGCGTTGCGTGACGACACGCCGCAGCGCGTGGACACTGTGAGCCGCGATGAGGTGCGCAAGGTCGCCAAGCTCCTGCGCTCCCTGGGCCTGGAGGAGCGGCGCAGCGTGTCCGGTCTCAACCCGTTGCGCGCCGACATCGTCGTCGCCGGCGCCGCCATCCTCGACGCCCTCATGGACGACCTCGACCTTGCCGAGATCCAGGCCGTGGCCGAGTGCGGCCTGCGCGAGGGCCTGGTGGTCGACCATCTCGCGCGCGGCGCTCACGAAGCCCGGTTGAACGCCCCGACGGTGCGCGAGCGCAGCGTCCTGCAACTGGCGCGCGCCTGCGCCTTCGACGAGCCCCACGCGCGGCACGTCGCCGGCCTCGCGCTCGACCTGTTCGACAGCGCCCGCGCCGCGGGCCTGCATCGCTACGGCGACGAGGCGCGCGAGCTCTTCGGGCACGCGGCGCTGTTGCACGATATCGGGACCTTCCTCAGCTACAGCGACCATCACCTGCACAGCTACTACCTCATCCGTCACGCCGACCTCCTGGGCTTCGACGAGAACGAGATCGCCACGATGGCCGCCACGGCGCTGTTCCACCGCAAGGCCCGGCCCGGCACGCGACAGCCGGCTTTCGCGGAGCTCGACCGGCCGACGCGCAAGGCGGTGCGCCTGCTGAGCGCTCTCCTGCGCATGGCGGAGTACATGGACCGCGGCCACTCGGGAGCCGTCGCCCACGCCGCGCTGCGCGCGGACGGGCCGGGCGCCCTCGTACTCGAGGTCCGGCCGGTCAAGGACTGGCATCTGGAGCGCTGGCGGCTGGAGAGCCGCCGCGAAGCCGTCGAGAAGGGGCTCGGGCGCACCCTGACCATAGAGGCGCTCGAGCCGTAGGCGCCTTCAGATCTCGGCGATCACGGTGGCCAGCTCGCGGCTGAAGCCACTACCGGCGATCGTCGGCCACACATCCCGGAAGGTCAGGACGAGCTGCTCCATCTCCTCCTGTCGCGCGGCCAGATAGCGCGCCGCCCCCGGCGCCACGATGACCTCGACGGGGCCGGGGAGGTCGTGGCCGCCGTGGCGCCACGTGCCCCACGTGAGGTAGTCGCGCAGGACGCCGCTGGTGACGACCGCGTCCTGCAGGTCGCCGAGATGGTCCTGGAGGCCCCTGACCTTCTTGATGAGCGGACGGGCGCCGGGGCCGAGCACATCCTCGAAGAACTCGAGCGTGTACCGCAGCCCCTTGCAGCCCTTGCGCAGGGCGTGGAAGCGCGGCAGTGGAGTCTCGAGGCCGCCAAGCTGACCCTCGAAGGCCCACACCTCCGCCATGTCCTTGTAGAGGACCCCGGGCAGGACCTGGGCGACGCGCTGCGGGCGAGGGTCGGCCGGCGGGCGCGCCGAGAGGCGCTCGAACGGCCCGTCGAGGAGCTCCTCGAAGAGCTCGACGAAGGCGCGGTAGCGCCCCCCGTCGAGATAGTCGACGAGGTGCTCGCGCTGGCGTTCGCGCTCCGTGCGGCAGGCGCTGAGCAGCCCGTCGAGATCGCCGGCGCGCTCGGGCGGCAAGGTGTCGAGGTAGCGCTGGGTCTTCTCCTGGAAGACGTCGAGGTCGCGTACGGCGCCCAGCGTGCGTCCCGTGCGGCGCAGGCCTTTGAGCACGGGGCGCATCGCCTGCCGGTCGAGATACTCATCGAAGACTCGCAGGGCCATGCGCATGCGCCGCGTGGAGACGCGCATGACGTGCAGTTCCTCGGAGTCTTCGCCCTGGCGAGTGCCGCCCTCGTGCTCGAGCATGCGCGCCAGATGGAAGCGCAGCGTCTTGACGGCCGCCTCGACCATGGTGTCGGCGGGCAGGATGCCGGGGCGCTTCTTCTTGTCGTCGGTCCCCTCGACGGCCTCGGCGCGCATCTCGAGGGCCTCCGCGACGAGGCTCTCCGTGGAGAGGTCGCCGCCGGCAGACGGCTCGGGCGTTCCGTAGATGCCGATGCCGTCGGCGCGGTACCGCGTCAGCCAGTAACGCACGCGGCGAGTCGAGAGGCCGGCCCTCGCTGCGGCCTCACTCTGCTTGAGGCCCTCGTCGAGGGCCAGCAGAGCCGCCGCGCGACGAGCGCGCGCATCCTGGCCGCCGGAGTACGCTTCGTGGACGGGGCGCTCGGCCGGGGGTAGCAGGCTGCCGCCGGCGCCAGCCTCGACGATCTCCAGGGCGCGCGTGAACTTGGCGCGGGACTCGGGCGTAAGGCCAGGCTCGGCCCGCAAGGCGGCCGCGAGCCGCTGCAGATCGTCGTCGTCGCCTTCGCCGCGCAGCTCCAGCTCGACTTCGAACCAGCGGCGCGCGCGGCCGCCGGCTGCCACGGTCACGTCGTCGAGGCTGAGCTCGGCCACCTCGCGGGCGCCGTCGACGACGCGCCGCGCCAGCCGTTCCTGTTCGAGGAACAGGAACGGCTCGAGCGGCGCCCCGTGCGCGATGCCCTCGACGCGCGCGCGCAGCTCGCCATCGGGCCACTCGGCCGGCGGCACGTCGGCCGCGACAAGCGCCTCGAGCTCCTGGCGGCGCAGCACGCCGGCGTCGCCCGTGACGAGCTGCTTGAGCGTGAGTCGCACGCCGCCGCCGGTCTCGCGGCGCCGCAGATAGTACCCGGCGGCAAGAAACCGGCGGTCGCCCGTGTCGAGAAAGGTGTCGCGGTCGCGCCGGCGCTCGCCGGCGTCGATGTCGTAGCCGGCGAGCGCCGGTGACTTCGCCAGGCGGGCGAGCGCAGCCGCGTCCGCCACGGTGTACTTGGCCTCTACTTCCACGCCGTCACTCTCCCGTGATCTGGGCAGGCGTGAGCAGGCACGCCAGGATGCCGTCTTCGAGCTTGGAGCTCTTCATGTCGACGCGCGCCAAGCCGCCCTTCTTGAAGTCCAGGCGACCGCCCCCGGTGAGCTCGGCGACCGTGGCGCTGAGCTCCGGCTCGTGGCCCACGAGCATGAGGCTGTCGGCGCCGGCGTGACGCGCGACTATCTCAGCCAGCCGGCGCGCGTCGAACCCATGGGCCAGGCGCTGGTCCTCGACCAGTAGCTCACTCCTACCCAGCTCTTCGGCGACGATCTCGGCGGTCCGGCGCGCCCGCGCCATAGGGCTGGTGACGATGACGTCGGGGGCCAGCCCCATGGCCTTCATGGCGCGCCCCTCGGCGCGCACGAGAGCCTCGCCGGCGTCGGTGAGCGGTCTCAGATAGTCGTCCCCATGCCAGGCGTCGCGCGACCACGCCTTGCCGTGGCGCAGGAAGTACAGCCGCAGCGTCACTCGTCCTCCTGCGTGAGCACGGCCTCGCGCGCCTGCGACACGAACCACTCCTGAGAGTTGAGCGGCTCTTCGCCGTCGGCCGGCCAGATGTGCTTCCACGTGCCGTCTGGGCGCAGGACGCGAGTCTTCATGTTGTCGCTCAGGTAAACGCTCAGGATCTCGTCGCGCAGGCGCCTCACGATGCCGGGGTCCTGCACCGGGAAGAGGATCTCGACGCGCCGATTAAGGTTGCGCGGCATCAGATCGGCGCTCCCCATGAGGATCTCCTCGTCGCCGCCGTTGCGGAACCAGTAGATGCGGCTGTGCTCGAGAAAACGGCCGACGATGCTGCGTTCGGTGATGTTGTCGCTCACGCCGGCGACGCCGGGCCGCAGGCAGCACATGCCGCGCACGTTGAGCTCGACCTTGACTCCCGCCTGGGACGCCCGGTAGAGCCGGCGGATCAGCGGCTTGTCGACCAGCGAGTTCATCTTGAAGATCAGGTGCGCCTCTTCCCCGCGCTCCGCGTGCGCGATCTCCCGGTCGATGCGTTCCTCGATGCCGCGACGCATCGTGGCGGGCGCCACGAGGAACTTGCGATAGTCGCCGCTCGTCGCGTAGCCGGTGAGCTGGTTGAACACCACCGAGGCGTCGGCGCCGAGATCCTCGTCGCAGGTGAGGTAGCCGAGGTCGGTGTACAGCTTCGTGGTGACGCTGTTGTAGTTGCCCGTGCCGAGATGCACGTAGCGGCGGATGCGGTCGCCTTCGCGGCGCACGACGAGCATGATCTTGGAGTGCGTCTTGAGGCCGACGAGCCCGTACACCACGTGCACGCCCTCACGCTCGAGGGCCTTGGCCCAGCCGATGTTGCTCTCTTCGTCGAAGCGCGCCTTGAGCTCGAGGAGGACGGCCACCTGCTTGCCGTTGGCGGCGGCCTCCATCAGCGCGTCGACGACCGGCGCGTTGCGGCCCACCCGATAGAGCGTGGTCTTGATGGCCAGCACTTCGGGGTCGTCGGCGGCCGAGCTCACGAAGTCGACGACCGGGTCGAACGAGTCGTAGGGATGGTGCAGCAGGATGTCGCGCTGGCGGATGGCAGCGAAGATGTCGGCCTCCTCGGCGCCGTCCAGCGCCGCCGGGGTCGACTGCACCAGAGGCTGATACGACAGGTCGGGACGGTCGATGCGTTGGAGGTCCCAGAGGCTGCTGAGGCCGAGGGGCGACTTGACCGTGTAGATGTCCTGCTCGCCCAGCTCGAGGTTCTCGCTGAGGATGCCGCGGATGCGTTCCGGCATCTGCTCGTCGATGGTGACGCGGATCACCGAGCCGAAGCGCCGGCGACGCACGAAGCGCTCGATGGTCTCGAGCAGGTCGTCGGCTTCGAGCTCCTGGATGGCAAGCTCGGCGTCTCGTGTCACGCGGAAGGGGTGCGACTCGAGGATCTCCATGCCCGGGAACAGGGACTGGAGATGGGCGGCGATGACCTGCTCGAGCCAGGTGAACCATTGCTGCGGCGCCGTGGCCGGATCCTCGGCCGGCTCTGCCTCCGCGCCGTCCGGCGCGAGCGCGAGCACGAGGCGCGGCAGGGAGCCCGGCACCTTGACGCGGGCGAAGCGCTCCTCGCCGCTCTGATCGCGGATCAGCACGGCAAGGTTGTGGCTCATGTTGGAGATGTGCGGAAAGGGTCGCCCGGGGTCGAAAGCGAGCGGCGTGAGCACCGGGAAGACCTGCTCGGCGAAGTAGACGTCGAGGGCCGCCTTCTGAGAGGCGTCGAGCGTGTCGTAGTCGACCATGTGGATGCCGGCGGCGTCGAGCTCCGGGCGCAGCTCGCTGAAGCAGGCGCGCGCTTCTCTCATGAGATCCCAGGCGCGCTCCTGGACCAGCGGCAGGAGCTTCTGCGGAGTGTACCCGTCCGCCGAGACCTCCACGACGCCGGCGTCGACCTGCTGACGTAGACCGGCGACGCGGACCATGAAGAACTCGCCGAGGATGGACCCGAGGATGCCGACGAACTTCACGCGCTCGAGCAGCGGGTTGTTGACGTCGCGCGCCTCGTCCACGACGCGCTCGAAGAAATCGAGCAGGCTGAGCTCGCGGTTGACGTAGAGAGAGGGGTCGCGCAGGTCGGCGTCGGCCTTTTCGGCCGCCGACGAGACGTCTGTGGAAAACTCCTCGTAAGCCGCCTCGGTGCTGCGCTTGACGGCCTCGCGGCCGTGGTACTCGTCGGCGCGAGATTGATTGTCGGTGCCTCGCATGGAGCCCCTCCTTGGCGGCCCGGGTCGCCCCGTTCCGGACCTTCTGTCGTCGAATGGGGAGTATATGCCCCATGTGTGAGCGTGAGGCCCGATTCTACAACACGGCGGCCGGCGAGTTACCCGTTGGTAACTCGCCGGCCGCCGCAGCTGATCGGGCTGTCAGCCCGCCATGTTCTCGACACGCTCGACGCCCGGCACGACGTTCTTGAGGTGCCGTTCCACGCCGTTGGCCAGCGTGAGCTGAGACATCGGGCAGCCGGCGCAGGCGCCTTGAAGGCGTACCTGGACGACCCCGTCCTTCACGTCGACGAGCTCGATGTCGCCACCGTCGGCCTGCAGGGCCGGGCGGATGTCGCCGAGAGCTTGCTCGACCTGCTCTTTGAGTTCAGTCATCTGTTGTCACCTCCTCGTCGCTTGCGGGCGGCCGCGTGTGCCCGGCGCTCGTCGCCGTGGATCGGCTAGGGCCGCGAACGTCACAGTCTGCAGCTCCTCGATGAGAAGCGTCTCGACACCGCTCCAGAACTCGTGGGTGTCGCACACATCGTCGCCGCACGGTTCTACCCGCTGGCGACACCGGCAAAGCAGGATGGGGCCTTCCACCGCTTCGTACACGTCGCGCACGGTGATGCGCGCGGCGGGACGCGCCAGCATTACGCCGCCCTGCTGACCGCGCTGCGTGCGCACGAGGTCGGCGCGCGCGAGATCCTGGACGACCTTGGCGAGGCGCGCGCTGGGGATGTGCTGCGCCGCGGCGATGTCGCCGGTGTGCAGCACGGCGCCCGGTTCGTGGCGTGCGAGCTCGTAGACGGCGCGCACGGCGTAGTCGGCCTGAGTGGAGAGCTTCATGTGTTCTTTGTACACGAAGTGGAAAAGAATGTCCAGTTTGGCCGGACGCGCCCGTCGGCCGACTCAGACCTCGTCCCACGCCCAGACCAGGTTGTCCCGATGCACTTCTTCGTAGACGTCGTCGAGCACGACATCGTCGCCGAGGAACGCCGCCGCCGGCAGATCGAGGTCGTTGCGGCCGGCGCCCCCCTTCTTCGCCGCGGCGACGGCTTCGTGCACCTGGCTGATGTACCGCTCGTTGGCGTCGATGATCGTCCTGCGCATCGCCGGGCCGTGGCTGGGCACGATGAGTTCTACCGGCAACTGCTTGAGCTGGCGCAAAGTGTGGATCCAGGCGTCCTTGCCGCCGCGCTGGGCGAAATTGGGCAGCGGCCACTCGAGCGTGTCGCCGGCCATGAGGAGGCGCGCGCCGGCGAGGAAGACGACGAGCGAATCCTCGCTGTGCCCGGGCGCGTGGATGAGATGTACGGTCTCGGGCTCATCGCTGTAGGTGAGGCGGTCGCCGAAGGTGATGGTGGGCAGCGGCACGCCCTCCGGCGGCTGCAGCGGCACGTATTCGTCGGCGGTGTTGCCTTGCGCCAGGATCAGCCGCGGGCAGGCGTGCTGCGCCACGATGTCGACCCCGGGGAAGGCGGCGTTGCCGTATACATGGTCCCAGTGGTGATGCGTGTTCACGACCACAATGCGGCGCCCGCCGGCATGCTCGGCCAGGAGCTCCAGCACAGGGCGCATGTCCTGCGGTCGCATGAGGGTGTCGACGACGAACGCGCGCTTCGGCGTGAAGGCCACCGCGGCGACGGTGGGGAAGCCCTCGGCGTCGATGCGGTGGACCCAGACGCTTGCGGTGAGCTGCTCCACGTCTCCTCCTGCTCATCTTCGCAGCGGGCAGCGTGCCCGCCGCCGACAGTCTTCCCCGCCGCGGCTGGTCTCAGCCGACCTGGCGGATGTGCTCGGGCGCTTCCGTGACGAGCGAGAGGCCAGTGGCGCTGACCAGCCAGGTGTTCTCGACGCCGATGGCCCCCAGACCGGGCAGCACGAACTTGGGTTCGAGGGCGAAGACCATGCCCTCGGCGAGCTCGAGATCGCTGGTCGTCAGGACGGGCAGCTCGTCGAGCTCAAGCCCTACCCCGTGGCCGATGAAGCGTACCTGCCCCGCGCCGTGGCCCATGAAGGAGGCGGCGAGCCCCTCGTCGGCCGCGGCCGCCACGGCGAGCTCGTAGAGGGCACGGCACGTGACGCCGGGTCGGGCAGCCGCGACCACGGCCGCCTCGATCCTCAAGGCGGCCTCGTAGGCGCGGCGCAGCTCCCCCGGCAGTTCGCCGAGCGCGAAGATGCGCGTGAAATCTGCGATGTAGCCCTCCCGCACCGCCACGAGATCAAAGACCACGTGGTCGCCGCGGCGGATCGGTTTGAAACTCACGCCTTGAGCGACCGCCGGGCTGAAGCCGGTGCCGGCCAGCGGCGTGTCGAGGTAGCTCGCCGCCGTGCCGCTGACGCCCGTGAGCAGCTGTCCGTAGAACATCTCCTGGTTGAAGGCACGCATGCGGATGATGCCCTCGTGGCCCAGGCGCCGGGCCTCCGCCTCGACGAGGCCGGCGAACTCGGCCTCGGTGAGGCCCTCACGCAGGATGCCGGGGACCAGCTCACAGACTTCGACGGCGATGGCCGCCGCGGCGCGGATGCGCTCGACCTCCCATGCCGACTTGACGGCGCGCTGCCGCACGATGTCGTCGCCGACGTCTTCGAAGACCGCCTCAGGGAAGAGCTTCTCGAAGCGCCGGTATTCGACCACCGGCAGTACGTCGAGCTCAAGCCCCACGCGCCGCGGCAACGCGCCGCAGCGCTCCGCCACGAGACCGGGCAGGTCTCGCGGGCTCCCCAGTTCGACGATGCCCGCCAGCGGCGTCTCCAGGCGGGCGCGCTCGGCGAGCTTGCGCACGAACAGCGTCGCCTCTCCGACCGCAGGCACGTAGAGGAACGAGCGCTGCACTGTGCCGCTGAAATAGTAGAGGTCGGCGTTCTGCACGATCACGGCCGCTTCGAGACCGCGTGCCGAGAGGCCGGCCTGCAGGCCGGCCACACGGCCCGCCACTTCGGTGGCGGGCACGAGGGTGGCACGCGGCTCTACGAGTGGCGGCGGCTGCACAGCGTCAGTCCGAGGCATCGGTCTGCTCAGGTCCGTCGCACGGTCGCCGAAAGTGACGCTCACGCCAGGGGGAAGTTGGCGGTCCGCCAGACCACGGCCACGACGAGGATGGCCACGATGGCGGCCAGGAGGGCAGCATCGCGCGCTCCCCACGGGGCGCGCAGGTCGCGTCGCCCGAACCAGGTGAGCGCTTCCACGCAGAGCACGCCGCCCACGAGCCCACCGATGTGCCCTTGCCACGAGATTCCCGGCACCACGAACGTGATCACCAGGTTGATGAGGATCACGGTGCCCATGCTGCTGAGGGCGCGGCCCACGGCGCTGTCGCGGTTGTGGAGGCTGTAGGTGAACAGGGCGCCGAAGATGCCAAAGATGGCCGTCGAGGCGCCGATGGTCGGCGTGTAGGCCTGGTTCGTGAGCGGCGCCAGCACGTAGACGAAGACGTTGCCGGCCACGCCCGCCACAAGGTAGATGGCGAGGTACTTGCCTTTGCCGGCGATCATCTCGAGGTACGAGCCGCCGATGTAAAGCGCGTACATATTGAAAGCGATGTGCAACAGGCTGCCGTGCAGCCACATGGCCGTGAACAGCCGCCAGTAGTCGTGATTGACGCCGACGAAACCAGGCACGAGAGCACCCATGTTGACGAGCACCCGCGTGGACCCGCCGCCCATCACGCCCACGGCGCCGAACAGCAGTTCGGCGAGGAACAGCGCCACGTTGATGCCGATCAGGACCTTGGTCACCGGCGCGCCGGCGGACATGGGGCCGCCGGCGGCGCCCCAGCGCGAGCGGATCTGGCCGCGCGTGACGACCTTGGCGCGCGAACCGCCCACGCTCTGCTGCTTGACGCACTCGGGGCAGCGGAAGCCGACGGGCGCCGGGATCATGCACTCGTGACAGATGGGGCGCCCGCAGTTGGAGCACGACACGCCCGTCTCGCGCTGCGGGTGCCGGTAGCAGTATCTGACCTCGAGGTCGTCGGGCATTCGCGTCTCGAAGTCTGGCGGAAGACCGTCGCCGGGCGGCGGCTGCGGCGCCTCAGGCGCATCCGGAGGCTGTGGCGGGAGCACGCTGCTCACGAGCCGTTCTCTACCGTCGCGGGGATGCGCTCAAACAGGTCGCGGAGCCAGCCCGGCATTGGCATTGCTCGTCCGGTGTCGCGCTCGCAGACGGCCAAGCGAGTCCAGCCGCTGACCAGCAGGAGCCCGTCACGAGTCACCTCGTAGTCGAAGGCGAAAGAGGCCGGGCCGACGGACTCGACGCTCGCCGATACCTCGAGCAGATCGTCCAGGCGCGCGGGCCGCAGATACTTGAGGCGCGCCTCGACCACCGGCAGCACCACGCCCTGCGCCTCGATGGAAGTGATGGGGTGGCCGAGAGCGCGGAGCAGCTCCACGCGCACGACCTCGAAGTAGGTGAGGTAGTTGCCGTAGTAGACGACCCCGGCGGCGTCGGTCTCGGCGTAGCGCACGCGCACGGGCGTCGCGAAACGGGGTGCTGGCGACTCGGAAGAGCTCATCACCAGAAGTGTAGCACGAGGCCGAGCGTGGCTCGCAACGCCGGAGGGGCGGGGCGCCTCAGCGCCCCGCCCCTCCGGGGACTGCCCGTGAAGCGGCGTCTCGATCAGGCGAACGCCACCTTGGCGGCCGCGTTGAAGATGCCCATCGCCACGTCCATGTCGGCGTCGGGGATGTTGAGCGGCGGGAGGAAGCGCACGCAGTTGCCCAAGGAGCCGGCGCCCATGAGGATCAGCTTCTCCTTGCTGCACGCGGCGATGAACGCCTTGGCCGCAGCCACATCGGGCTCTTTGGTGCCGGGGCTCACGCACTCGATGGCGAGCATGAGGCCCTTGCCGCGCACCTCGCCGATGCGGGGGTACGTCGCCTGCATGTCCTCGAAGAACTTCTTGAGCTTGTCGCCCTGCCTGGCGGCGTTCTCGAGCATGCCCTCGTCGCGCATCGCGTCGATGGTCGCCACCCCGGCCGCGCAGGCCACCGCGTTGCCGCCGTACGTGCCGCCCATGGAGCCGGCCGCGCACTTGTCCCAGAGCTCCTTGCGCGCCGCGACCACCCCCAGCGGGTATCCGCTGGCGATGCCCTTGGCGATCGTCATGATGTCGGGCTTGACACCGTAGTGCTCGAGGCAGAACCACTTGCCCGAGCGGCCCATGCCGGCCTGGATCTCGTCGATGATCAGGAGAGCGCCGATCTCATCGGCGATGGTGCGGAGCTCACGCACGAATTCCGGCGTCGGGACGATGAAGCCGCCCTCGCCCTGAATGGGCTCGACGATGATGCAGGCGACGTCGTCACCGTAGATCTCGGCGCGCAGCACGCGGCGCACGTCGTCGATGGCGTAGGCCGTGGCGTCTTCGCTGGCCGGCGTGCGGAATGGATCGCAGTAGCGCGCGTGGTAGATGCCGCCGACGAGCGGCTCGAAGTGGCCGCGGTAGTGTACGTTGGAGTCGGTGAGAGCCATGGTGAGGTGGGTGCGACCGTGGAAAGCGCCCTGGAAGGCGATCACTCCCGGGCGCCGCGTGGCTTGTTTGGCCAGCTTGATCGCGTTTTCGACTGCCTCTGCGCCCGAGTTCGTGTACACGAACGTGTCCATGCCGTCGGGGACGATCTCGGCGAGCTTGTCGCTGAGATCGAGCATGGGCTGATGCCGGTAGATGTTCATCTGCGCGTGCGAGACTTTCGCCGCCTGAGCCTTCACCGCCTCGATGATCTTGGGGTGCGCATGACCTGTGTTCATCACGGCGATGCCCATGACGAAGTCCAGCCATTTGGTGCCGTCTGTGGCGTAGACCCAGCTGCCCTTGGCGTGGTCGATGACGATCGGTGCGACCGGGGTCACGAAGTCCGGCATGTGCCTCATGTGAACGGGCCTGTCCGTCATGGATGAACCTCCAAAGAAGACCGTATTACCGACAGTGACAGCGCGGCGCGCGAAGCGCCCCCGCGCCGGAGAGGGTCGATCAGACTGGCGCGAGACCACGACGCCGCGACCGCTGGCCTTCTCTCCCCATGGTTCAGCGAGATAGTAGCAAACCAGCGGTCATGTCCCCGGCCAAGTCAACACGCGAGGGACACGTCTGACAGTCTCCATTTGGCCATCTTGTCCAGGGGCGCCGTGTTGACAGGCGCGGCCTCAGGGTGGAGACTTGTGACAGATTTCACAGCGTTTGTTCTGTAACGAACGCAGTGGCCGCGTTTCCCGGGGAGTCAGAGCCAGCATGGTGTCGAGGAAGACAGTGTCGCGCATGAGCCGCTACCGGCGGCTGCTGTCGTCTCTTCGGGCGGAAGGCCTCGAGAACATCTACTCGCACCAGCTGGCGCGGCACGCCGTCGTCAGCGCCGCACAGGTCCGCCGCGACCTCATGGTGATCGGCTACTCGGGCAGCCCCAACAAAGGTTACGACGTCGACGCTTGCATCGCCAGCATCGGCAGCTTCCTCGACGGCGCGACTCGCCAGGAGGTTGCCCTTGTCGGCGTAGGCAATCTGGGGCGCGCGGTCCTGGCGCACTTCAGTGAGGTGTCTTCCTCGGTCGCCGTCATCGCCGCCTTCGACACCGATCCCGCGCTCACGGACACGGATGT
>JADGPQ010000314.1 GCA_017882325.1 Thermoleophilia bacterium | reverse complement strand
GTGCCGTAGGTCGTGGTCTCGCGCAGCGACTTGAGCTGGGCGCTCATCTGCTCGATCGTCAGCTGCACGTTGTCGATGCGATCCTGCACGGCGAGCATCTGGTTGACGTTGTCGGTGGCGGCCAGGAAGCGGACCAGCCGGCGCTCCACGGCGCGGTAGTGCCGCAGACGCGCCTGGAGGTCGACGTACTGGGAGGTGACGTCGTCGCTCGAGGTGGACACGCTTTGCACGTCGCCGAGAGCGGCGAACCGCTTTACGGCGGCGTCGAAGCTGCTCTCAGGCACTCGCACGGTGAGCGTGGCGTACGGGTCCGTCCCGATGGTCGTCGCCGGCTTGTCGTTGGTGGAGGGGGCCGTGCCGGAGTCGAGCGGGAGTGGCTCGATAGGACCCGGCGTGCCCGGCGACTCGCTGCCGAGGGCGCTGGACATCACGTAGCCGCCCATGCCTTGGGTCATCGCGGCGATCCGGTCCACGGAGGACAGGAGCGTGCCGCGTGCGACCAGCAGCGAGAGATCGCCGGTCCGCAGGAGGTGGTGCGCAGAGAGGGCGGATGCCGGGGGCACGGCCGCGATGATGTCGCCGCCGGTGCTCTTTGAGGCGGTGCCCGCGTCGGCGCCCTGGACCGCCTCGCCCGCCACCGGACCGCCGGCAGTGCTGAGGGAGGCGGACGCGTGCTCGGCGGCCGGGCGGCGGGAGACGCCCGCCCGGTCGCCGCGACTGAGCAAGCCGACCACGGCGAAGACCACCAGGAGCCCCACGGCCGCGGTGGGAATAAGGATTCTGAGTCTCGGTCTGTGCCCCATGGTTTCCCTCCTCCTCAGGCCGCGCTGGCCGCGGCCGGTGTACCATGCGGTGAGACGCGGCCGTCGCCTCCGGGGTTCGCCGGCGGGCAGCGGCCGTGCACCGGCTCCAAGGCAGTGGAGGAGGTCGGGTGCTGCCGGTCGTGAGTCACGAGGTCCAGACCAGACGGTGGCCCTACGTCACCATCTGCCTCATCGGTCTCAACGTCATCGCCTTCGCATTCGAGGCGTCGGTGGGGACTCGCTTCGTGCCATTTCTGCAGGAGTGGGGCGTGGTGCCCGGGCGCATCCAGGCGGAGACCACCACGCACAACCTGTTCACCGTGGGCTCTTCGATGTTTCTGCATGTGGGGTTCGTTCATCTGCTGGGAAACATGTGGTTCCTCTACGTCTTCGGCGACGCCGTGGAGGACGCCTTCGGGCCGTGGTGGTATCTGGGCCTGTACCTGGCGAGCGGGTTCTTTGGCACCATGGCGTTCGTGGCGACTGCGGGTGCGTCCCCGCTCCCGGTCATCGGCGCGAGCGGGGCCGTTTCGGGCGTCATGGCCGCCAGTCTGGTGATGTGGCCCAAGGCGCGGCTCAAGACCCCGGGGATCTTCCTGTTGCTCTTCACCTTGGGATTGATGTATGAGCTCTTCATCGCCGTGGGGATCCCTTCCATTCTTCTGGGCGGTCCGTTCCTCTTCATCGTGGGCGTCGTCGGCACTTTGCTACTGACGCGCAATGCCGGAGGCTTCGTCGCCGGGCTTCTGCATCTCGTGGCCATCCCGGCGTGGGCGGTCCTCGGCTTGTACGTGAGCCTCCAGCTGTTCAGCGGACTGCTCGTCGTCGTGAACCCCGCCTATGCGGGGGCGGTCGGCTATTGGGCCCACATCGGTGGCTTCGCCGGCGGCGCCATCCTCGCCTGGGTGTTCCCCAAGCACCCGCACCTGCTGGCCGACAGGCCCTTGCTCGGGTGAGCTCGTGAGCACCCCACTCCGCTGTCCACACTGCGGCGCCGAGATAGACTTCGCAGCATGGCGCCAGACGGCCTCATGCGGAAGCTGCGGCGAGCGCGTGCGCTTCGAGGCGGCGGCCGCGACGGGTGCCGCCGCCGGTGACGCACACGAGCGGCCGCAGCCGGGGCCGTCGCGCACGTTCTTTGGCAAGCCGTTGCGCTTCACCGCCGCCTGGGCCGCGGTCTTCCTCATCTGGGCCGGGGTGGCCGGTGGGCTGGCGGCGGTCCGGCTCGACATGGGCCATCTGACGGCGCTGAGCCAGCATGAGCGTGCGGCGATCGTCAAGGTCCAAGACGCGAGCGTGGACCGCGAGGTCACCAACGGCGAGGCGCTGGCGATGGTGCTGGCCAGGTACGGGATGGTGTTCGGAGCACAGCCGCGATGGTACGTGCAGGACCGCCCGTGGGAGGACAAGGTATACGTGATCTGGGAGCTGGGCGCCGATCTGCGGCTCGGCTGGACGGTCGCCTACGACGGGGCGGTCGCTCCCGGCGCGCAGACAGAGCTGTTCCTCAAGCAGGTGGTGCGCGCCGGCAAACCGCAGGCGAGGCCTGTGTTGCCGCCGGGTCTCTAGGTGTCCTCAAGGAGCTCGTCGGGCGGCGCGAACCCGCGGCGCATCGTGTTCTCCGTCGTCACTCGCGGCTCGAGGAACTGCAGCAGGTAGTCCGGCCCGCCCGCCTTCGAGCCGACGCCGCTCATCTTGAAGCCGCCGAACGGCTGGCGTTCGACGAGCGCCGCGGTGATGCCGCGGTTGATGTAAAGGTTGCCGACGCGGAACTCCCGGCGGATCCGCTCGATGGCGTCCGGGCTGCGGCTGATGAGGCCGCCGGTGAGGGCGTACTTGACGCCGTTGGCGATGGCCAGCGCCTCGTCCATGTCGGCGGCCTTCAGGACGGCGACCACGGGGCCGAAGATCTC
>JADGPQ010000313.1 GCA_017882325.1 Thermoleophilia bacterium | reverse complement strand
GCCGCGGCGATTGCGGCGGGCGCGCCGCCGTGCACGGCGGCGGACGTCGACGCCGCCCTTGAGGTGCTCGCCACCGCCGCGCAGGCCGTGCCGGCCGGCGAGTGGCCGCCGCGGCTCGACGGCGTCGACGGCGCGGGCGTCCACTCTTGGTGGGTCGACGAGGAAGGGGCCGCGCAGCTCAGCCGGGGCCTCGGCCTGACGCTGAGGCCTGGCCGCGTCTACGTCGGCCAGGCGGGAGCCACGAAGTGGCCGGCCGGCAAGCTCGTGACCGCCACGCTCGCACAGCAGATCTCCGGCACCCATCTCGGCGGACGCGTCAGGTCGTCCGACCTCAGGTTCTCGCTGGCCGCGGCGCTCCTCGGCGAGCTCCGCCTGCAGGTGCAGGGGCCCATGCTCCTCACGCCGGCCTCGGAGGCCGAGCTCAGCGCGTGGATGAAGCAGCACCTCGCCGTCGCAGTGCATCCCGTCGCCGATCCGGGCACCCTCGAGAGCCTTGAACGCCGCCTGCTGATCCGGCTCGACCCGCCGCTCGATCTGCTGTACATGCCGCCGAGCCCGGTGCGGGCGCGCCTGACGGAGCTGCGCCGGCAGATCAGCCGCGACTAGGCGCCGAAGGCGGCGCGCTCGCGGCGGGTCCGGTTGACCGCCGCGCGCCGCCCGCATAGCATGCGGGGCGCAGGTCGGCGCTCGCCGACCTGCGCCACTTCGACCAAGGAGCGATGATGGGCAAGGAGCTTTCCATCCTCTCGCACGACACGGTCGACCAGCCTCCTCCAGCGCTCCACTCCTGATCGCGCCGGCGCCCGCCTCACGGCCGGCGCCACCGCATCCCTCCGCCGCCGGCCGCGACGCCTTGCGCATCACGCACGCCTGTCGTCGCGCGCCGGTCACCACCCTCGTTGACAAGACGGGAGAGCTATGACTCTCCTTGCATAGTTTGTATTCATGATTGCAAAACCTGTGAAGAGGAGCGACACATGATCAAGGTAGCTGAGTGGGGCACCGGCATGATGGGCCAGGGCCTCCTGGGATACATCCTCGACCGCCCGAAGGACATCGACCTCTGCGGCGTCATCGTCACCAACCCGGCCAAAGAGGGAAAGACCGTCGGCGAGCTGCTCGGCCGCCCGTGCGCTGTCAAGATGACCACCGACTTCGCGGCCGTCCTCGCGCGGAAGCCCGATGTGGTCTGCATCAACACGCAGAGCAACATGGACGAGATCGAGCCGCAGATCGTGCCCGCCGTGAAGGCCGGCTGCAACGTGGTCTGCATCGCCGAGAAGCTCGCCTACCCGTGGGCCAGCGACCCCGCGCGCGCCGAGATGTTCGACAAGCTCGCCAGGGAGAACGACGTCACCATCCTCGGCACCGGCATCAACCCCGGCTTCGTGCTCGACGCTCTCATCGTGATGTGGAGCAGCATCTGCCTGCGCGTCGACTCCATCGAGGCCTCGCGCGTCAACGACCTCTCGCCCTTCGGCCCCACCGTCATGGTCGGCCAGGGCGTGGGCACCACCGTCGAGCAGTTCGAGAAGGGCGTCGCCGACGGCACGATCGTCGGTCACATCGGCTTTCCCGAGTCGATCATGCTCATCGCCAAGGCCATGGGTTGGGACATCGACGAGATCGTCGAGACGCGCGAGCCCATCGTCACCAAGGTCGAGCGCTCCACGGCGTGCGTGCGCGTGGCCGCCGGCGACGTCGCCGGCTGCAAGCAGGTCGGCAAGGGCTACAGCAAGGGCGAGCTCAAGGTCCACCTGATCCACCCACAGCAGATCCACCCGCAGATGGCCGACCAGGGCACCGGCGACTACATCAAGATCGTCGGCGACCCCAACGTGAACATGGCCAACACTCCCGAGATCCCCGGCGGCAAGGGCACCTACGCGAGCGCCGGCAACTACATCGCGCTGCTCCCCGGCGCGCCGGCCGGCATGCAGACCGTCGTCGACCTGCCGATCCCGCGCTACTGGGCTCCTACCATCTGAGAGGGGTGACCGCGTTGACAGACGCCAATCGCTGCCAGGCCGGCGACTGGGTCGAGGTGGAGCGCGTGCTCCTCGAGCCGGCCGACCGCTCGAAGAACCTTCCGCCGGAGACGGCGGACAAGCCGCTGCGGATGTGGATCAAGGGCTTCGCCCAGGCCGCAGGCCCTCTGGGCGATGTCATGACCGTCGAGACCATGACGGGACGCCTGGTCGAGGGTACGCTCTCGGCCATCAACCCGGGCTACTTCCACACCTTCGGCAACCCGATCCCCGAGCTCACTCACGTGGGCGTGGACCTGCGCGCGCGGCTCGCCGACTACCACGCCGCCCAGGCGGACGCCCCCGCCGAGAAGGGCGGTGCCTGATGGCCACCAAGTTCGACGCCATCATGGCGCGCCGCGGCGAGATCATGCGAAGGGCGCTGGGCATGGACTACAGCGTGTTCGAGCAGAGTCCCATCGCCTTCGACTACGAAGGCATGATGAGCGCGCACGGCTACAGCCTGCAGGACATCGTCGCCATCCAGACCAAGGCCGGCGTGGGCAACACGCCCCTGCTCGAGCTCAAGAACCTGACCGACGTGGTCAGGTCGATGAGCGCGCCCGGCAAGGGCGCCCGCATCTTCGTCAAAGACGAGGCCGCCAACATGGCCGGCGCCTTCAAGGACCGCCGCGCCAGCGTGAGCATCCACGTCGCCAAGGAGAAGGGCTACGAGGGCGTCATCGCCGCC
>JADGPQ010000108.1 GCA_017882325.1 Thermoleophilia bacterium | reverse complement strand
GCAGGGCGTGTTGCCCAAGCGAATGTGTGCGGGTTGTCTCAACCCGCAGCCGCCCGGATTGCCGAATGAGCGCACGAAATTCCACGCGTTTTGGGGTTGTCGAACATGCTGCGGCTGGGACAGCCGTGCTCCGCTGACAAGACCTTGCTTTGGACAACCGTCCCACAAGTTCCCCTGTACCGGGGCTTGTGAAATTAAGGCTTGGCATCCCGCCGGTCACTATGGTAAGTCGTGCTTATTCAACACGGGGCAAATTCGATGAGGGCTTCACGCGCGTTCACATTGGTCGAATTGCTGGTGGCCATCGCCATCATCGCAATTCTCGCCGGGTTGCTTTTGTCCGCGCTCGGTCGCGCCAAGGCATCGGCGCAGGCGATTTCATGCCGGAATAATCTCAGGCAGTGGGGACAGGCAACGCTTTTTTTTGTGGCGGACAATAATGACTTCCTGCCGAAAGATGGCACACCGAATGGCACTTCCGTCAAGGAGGGGTGGTATATTGATCTGCCACACACGCTGGGTCTGCCAACCTATCACGAAATGCCGTGGCGAACGAATGCGGACATCGATCCGGGTCATTGCATCTGGATTTGTCCGGCCAATCCCCGGCGCAGCAACGGGAACAATCTTTTTCACTATTGCCTGAATGAGCACGTCAATGACACCGGAACCAATAATCGTCAGACACGAATGGTCAGCATTCAGCGGCCAAGTGCGACGGTCTGGTTGTTCGACAACGGCAAAACCAATGGCGTGGCGCAGCAAAATAACGTCCACACCTGCCTGCACAAGGCTTGCAAGGACGCGGTCCGCTGGGGCCGCATCTCACGCAACCCGGTCGAGGCCGCTGACCCGCCGACGATGAAGGGCGCCGGCGGGCGCGAGATGAAGACCTGGAACGCGCCGCAGCTGAAAGCCTTCCTGGCCTCGGTGAAGGACGAGCGCCTCTCCCCCCTCTGGCATCTGCTTGCCATGACCGGCATGCGCCGCGGTGAAGCCCTCGGCCTTCGCTGGGAGGACGTCGACCTCGAGGCGGGGCGTATCTCCGTGCGCCGGGCCCTGATCCCGATGGGCGCCGCCGTCATCGTCAGCGAGCCGAAGACGGCCAAGGGCCGGCGCTCCATCGCCCTCGACGCCGGCACCGTCGAGGCGCTCAAGGCGCAGGCGCAGCGGCAGCTCGATGATCAGGACGAGTGGGGCGAAGCCTGGAACGATGCCGGTCTCGTGTTCACCCGCGAGGACGGCGAAGCCTGGCACCCGGAGGTCGCGAGCCGCCTCTTCCGCCAGGCGGTGAAGCGCTCCCTGCTGCCGGTGATCCGCCTGCACGACCTGCGCCACACGCACGCCACCTTGGCCCTACGGGCCGGCATCCACCCCAAGGTCGTCTCGGAGCGCCTCGGGCACGCGACCATCGCCATCACCCTCGACACCTACTCACACGCCATCCCGGCGATGCAGGAAGAGGCGGCGGCGCTGATCGCGCGGCTGGTGCTGGGAGAGAAGTAGGGACGGTAGGCCCCGCGGGGCATCGGTCCTGCCGTTCTGGTCGGTCGAGAATCCCCACCGTCAGGGTGGACCAATCTCAGGGGTGCGGGTGAGAGGTCTGCCACGCTGCGCGCATCAAGGGAGGACGTGGTGGCTGAACTCCGACCAGCAGTTAGCCGCAGCCTTGCGTGAGAGCAGCCGCCGAAGTGCCTCGAGCTGTTCCCAGATGACTGTCATGAGCAGGCCGCTCTGCTGCGAATGGGGACCCAGCTCGGCAAGGCGCGCGACGACCGCCCCCGGTGCCACAAGCTCGATCGACTTGCTCAGGTGGCGGACGCCGAAGCGCGCGTCCTCCCTCCAGAAGGCCGCCCAGAACTTGAGCCCGTTCAGGTACTCGCCGTGCACTCGGGCGCTCACCGAGAGGGAGTACTCAAAGGGCTCCTGCGTCCAGTGCACGACCGCGGCCGCGACGCAGTCATCGACAATCTTCACCGCGGCGGGCGTGCCGGTCTCCGCGACGCTGGCCGCATACTCCGTCGCCGTCGCAGCGATCAGTTGTACCAGTTCGAGAAAGCCGCTGCGTTCGTCCGACGAAGCGACCGGGCAATACTCGTCGCTGCTGCCGCCGCTCGGCAGCAACTCCTCGAGCTGCCAGTACCCACCCAGCTCAGGCGTCTGCGGCACGAAGCCAAGTCCCTGCTTCTGGAAGCGCACCGCAGAGACCATCTCGAAGGCGCCACCCGGCTGGCCGAAAGCAGCCCAGACGCGCTGGCGCGTCGTCGTGCCGTCCGCGAACGCCTCCCAGCGAGGGCTGGAGACGGCCAGCCGGCAGACGGGCTCGAAGGGCAGTGCCAGGAGCTGGCGCGCGAGCGGCGCCGAACGGAACAGCGCGTCGCTGAAGCGCAGCTGCTCGCCGAGTCCGCCGAAGCTCCCCGTCGGCAGCCGCGCCGGGTAGCGATAGCAAGGGCGCAGGCCCGCGACGGCCACGTCTCGAGCCCTGGCGCGTGCAACAGCATCGCCGAGTGAAGGGGCGGGTTGTGAACGGAGTATGTCTCTCACGCGGCTACCTAATCGATCGTTCGCCGCCGGTAGCCTACCACCGACGGAGGAGCCGCTCCCAACCTTGCGGATGGCCGCGCACAGTGCGTCCCCCGGCAACGCGGGCGCGGCAGCGCGAGGGCCCGACGTGCGCGAAGGCGTGGACCGACACCGGACTGGTGTTCACCAAGAAGGGCGGCACCGCCACGCACCCGGAGGTGGTGTCGAGGTTCTTCCGTCAGGCGGTGAGCAGGTCACGGCTGTCTCAGGTCCGCCTCCACGACCTCAGGCACAAGCGCGCGACGCTGGCGCTGGCCGCCGGCATCCATCCCAAGGTCGTCTCCGAGCGGCTCGGGCACGCGACGATCGCGATCACCCTCGACACCTACTCGCACGCCATTCCGGCGATGCAGGAAGAGGCGGCGGCGCTGATCGCGGGGCTGGTGTTCGCCGAGAGCTGAAGTACTCAGGCGTCCATCCCTGGTGTTGTGTGGCCCGCTGACTCAGTCCAGCCAGGTAGTAGCGTCGCCGACGTCGGGAGCCGGGCGCGCCTCGGACGGCTGTGCCGGCACCCCGAGGGCACAGCCATTGAGGGCGTACTCGCCGACCGGCAGATCGAGGATCCGGCAGAAGGCCGGGTCATCGCCCATCGTCGTAGTCGCGGAGACGAGGTGCATGCCGAGTCCGAGCGCCGTCGCCATCAGCCACATGTTCTCAAGCGTGTGCGCAAGGGACTGCTGCTGAACCGGCATCATCGCGCCGCGTTCGGCGACGACCACGTAGTAGGGCGCCGTGTCGACCCCGAGGATGCGCCCCTGGGAGACTGGTTCGAGCCGGGCGCGCAAGGGCGCCGGCAGCGCACCTCCGGCGAGAGCGGCCGCAGCATGGGCCTGGATAGCCGCCTTGGCAGTCGCTGCCGCCCCGCTACCCCGCGGCAGCACGAAGAAGCGTCGGTCGAGGGCGCTCCCGGGGGCCATCGCCGCGGCATACGGTGCCGCGAGGCCGGCAGCAAGGATCCGCTCGAGGGTTTCGCGCGCCGGCGCCTCGTCGGCGAAGCTGCGGACCGAGCGCCGTTCTCCGATGACGTGCGCGACTGCAGCAACACGCTCCTGATTGATAGTCCCGTCCACCGCCGCCTCCTCGCTCGCCAGCTGCCTTCTCCGGGCACACCGGAGTGCCGCGCCAGTATAAGCGGGCCGCGCGGCGGGCGCGCATGTGGGCGTGGCGCTGAGCGCAGGGTTGTTGTTCAGCGCGACGTAAACGGCACGGCCGACGGACACCCGCTGCCGCTCAGGAGCCGGCTCCCCCAGCCTGCGCCGCACGTCGCCAGCTCACGACGATCACCCAGACGAACAGGCCCGCGCCGACGGCCGTCTCGAAATGCCAGATGGGCAGTGGTCCCTGCGTGTAGCCGAGCCCCAGCGACCAGGCCCAAGGCTCGAGGATGAAGGGCAGGGCCAGAGCGAGGCCGTCGAGCAGCGCGCGCGAGCTGCCCCACGACTCGCCGAACAGGCCATAAGCAGCTCCGGCCAGGGCCCCGACGAGGATCCAGGACGCGACGAAGGCGAAGGAAGCCGGCCCCCAGGCGCCGCCGAGCAGGAAGAAGCCGACCATGCTCGCCACGGAGGTTACGAGGCCGCTGGCGAGAGCCCAAGGTCGAGAGCGCTGCGCCCAGCCGACGAGGAAGGGCAGGACGAGCCAGGTGCTCCCCAGGTTTCCCACCCAGAAGACCGTCGATGAGCTCGGCATGGGGATGCGCGAGTCGAGGACGCCGAAGGCCCAGCCGGCCAGCATGAAGGCGACGATGAGGAACAGGCGACGGCGCATCGCCATGGAGTCTACCGCCGCCGCAAGCGCAGGTGCGCACCGTCCCGGCAATGCAGGACGAGGCGGCAGTGCCGATCACGGGGCTGGGGTTCGCGGGCGCATGAGGAGCTGTCGTCCCACTAACCGAAGAAGGCGCCGTAGGGGTCCTCGTCGACGACCGCCACGAGCGCCGCCAGGTCGCTGGTAGGAGAGGCGGGGCGGTAGGCATGCCACTTGAGGTCGGCCCGCCTCCAGTACAGCGTCCACAGGCCGGTCGTGCGCACGAAGCGCAGCTTGGCGAACGGGCTGCGCTTGCGCTTCGCGAGGTCTCTCCAGTCGGGACGCTCCTCGAAGAGGATGACGCTCTGCCCCGCGATCTCGAAGCCCAGCCGCAGCTGGCCGGCAAGCGCGGGCAGCGTGCGCCGCCGGCAGAGGCCGCCGACGAGATAGTCGATGCGCTTCAAGTCGAGCTCGTTGAAGGCCACCCGATCGTCTCCTTGCGCAAATCGCCGATGGCTGAGACTAGCACCTGCGCTCGCCGAGCGTCGTTGGCCGGCCGCGGAGAAGATCCCCGACAGCTTGGAGCGCGGGCCGCTCCTGCTGTCCGGTGTTCAGGCGTCGTTGCCAGTAGCCGGGAGTCTCGTCGGCAAGATGTCGGCAGGTTTGCCGATTCGGAAGGAATCCAGGGCGGAGGGCAGCTGAGAAAGTGCCCATTTGCAGGTGAATCGTTGGAGGCGGCGATCGGAGTTGAACCGATGATGGAGGTTTTGCAGACCTCTGCCTTACCACTTGGCTACGCCGCCTCGGCGTAGGAGCCCCTCACGACGAAAGGCAGACGACAGAGCACATGGCCACTGTCCTCTGCCTCACCCTGTGAGGGGAGATTGGAGCGGGTGAAGGGACTCGAACCCTCGACCTTCTGCATGGCAAGCAGACGCTCTAGCCAACTGAGCTACACCCGCAGCAATCGCGGATGATAACAGACCCCCGTGCGGGCGCGCAATTCGAGGAAGCCGGCCGAGAGCGCGGCCGCTCAGCTGTAGCGCGCGACCGCCATCGTCGCGAGGGCGACCAACAACAGCATGGTGGCGACGCGGCCGGTGAGGATGCTGCGCTCGCTCAGCCGGCTCATCTCCACCGCCTCCTCAGCCGTGGCGGCGCGTCCCTTGAAAGACTCAACGAGGCGCCCGAGCTTCCTGCTCGTCGGCTGGTCGACGGCGACGGCCAGCACAAGCACGAGGAGCGAGAACACGGCGCCGATCAGCAGCGATGTCCCCCAGCGAGTGGACGAGAACGTGCCGGGATGCTTGGCGTGCAGCTGAGCCATCATCAGGACCCCGGTGACGATGGTCAGGACCGCGCTCACCGCCAGCAGCGGCGTGGTGACGCGTCTCAGCGAGGTGGTGACGTCCCCGAGGATGGAGGGCTCCAGCGTGCGCAGCTTGGACGTCACGACGAAGTTGAAGTAGAAGTCCGTGCCGAGCCAGGTCGTGGCGAAGATGAGATGGAGCAGGGCGACGGCGATCTTCATCAGAGGCCTCCCACATGCTGTGCCGGGTTGAGCCCACCATGGTACTCGCAATCCGCGGAGCCGACCACGGGTGGCCGCCCTACGCCAGCCACAGGCTGGCCACCGGGGCGGCCTCGAGCCTGTCGCCGAACGGGACGGCGGCGTCTCCGAGATGGAGCACGAGGCCGCGCACGAAGCGCTCGCCGGCGAGCTCCTGGAGTGCGCGCAGCCCGCTGAAGTCCGCCTGACCAGGCGTAGCCGTCGCTCTGACTTCCACGCCGACGATGTGCCCGGTCGCGGCTTCGATGACGATGTCGACCTCCTTGCGGTCGGCGCTGCGGAAGTGGAACAGCCGGGCGCGAGCGCGCGCCCAACCGAGCTGCTTCTGGAGCTCGTTGACCACGAACGTCTCGAGCAGGGCGCCGAGCGCCTGCGGCGCGGCGTCCAGCCCGCCTTCGTCGAGGCCGACCAGGTGCGCCGCGAGGCCGCTGTCGACGAAGTGCAGCTTGGGCGACTTCACGAGGCGCTTGCCGAGGTTGGGCGCCCAGGCGGGCAGGCGCTGCACCAGATAGACCGTCTCGAGCAGCGCCAGATACCGGTTCAGCGTCGTCAGCTTGATGCCGGCGCTTCGCGAGAGCTCGCTCGCATTGAACAGGGTGGCGCTGCGCGCCGCCAGCAGCTGGAGCAACGTGGGCATCGTGACCAACCCGTCGACATTGGCAATGTCGCGCACGTCGCGCTGCAGGATCGTCGTGACGTACGACGCGAACCAGGCGCTGCGACGCTGTGCGTCGCGCAGGGTTCGCACCTCGGGGAAGCCGCCGAGCACGATCAGCCGGCGCACGTCTTCGGGAGTCGGGAGCCCGGATCCAGAGCCTGCTCGCAGTCCGTCACCGACCGACTTCCCAGCGAAAACCGTGTCGATGAACGAACCGCCGCCGCCTGTGACCTCACACTGCGCCAGCGGCCACAGCGTCAGGATCTCCATACGTCCCGCGAGCGACTCCGACAGACGCGGCAGCAGCAGCACCTGCGCCGACCCGGTGAGAAGGAATCGCCCGGGCCGACGGTCGCGGTCGACGGCGGCCTTGAGTGAGCGAAAAAGCTCGGGCACAAGCTGGACCTCGTCGAGCACGACATTGCCGGACAGGCCGGCGAGGAAGCCGACGGGGTCGCCGGCAGCCGCGGCCAACGTTGGAGGATCGTCGAACGTGAGATACCGCGCCGGGTGGGCGCCCTCGGCGACCGCGAGCGCGAGGGTGCTCTTGCCGCTCTGGCGAGCTCCGGCGATGAGCGTCACCGGACGGTCGCCAGCCACGCACATCAACCACTCAGTGGGTAATAATTACCCACCACGTGGGTGATGTGCAGCATATGGGAGGCAGTGGCCGACCCGGGAGGGAGGCGGGCGTTAGTGGCCCGCGGCGTCGATCGCCTCGTTGACCAGGCGGTCGGCCTCGGCGTTCTGTTCGCGGCGCACGTGCTTCACGTCGACCTCGTGGAAGCGGCTGAGGAGCAGGCAGGCCTGCGCGTGCAACGGCTTCAGGCCTGCGTCCTTGACCTTGTACTGGCCGTTGACCTGCCGCACCACGAGCTCGCTGTCAACGAAGACGTCGAGGCGCTCGACGCCACGGTCGAGGGCGAGCTCGAGTCCGGCCAGCAGCGCCTGGTACTCGGCGACGTTGTTGGTCGCCGTACCGATGAAGTCGGCGAGCTCCTCGACGATGTCGCCGGAGGAGGTGAGCAGGCGCGCGCCGATCCCGGCGGGGCCGGGATTGCCGCGCGAGCCGCCGTCAGTGTAGAGGTGATGGCGCGCGTCGTCGCGGTTGACGGGGCGGGCAGGGACGGCCAAGGGCGCCGGGGCGCTCGCAGGCGCGGGAGCGGAGCCGCTCGCGCCCGTCGGCGCGGCCGGCGGCGGAGCCGCTCCGGCCGACGCGTCCTCACGCATCTGCCACACAGTCACGGCAGGGTTGCGAAATGTCTCCACGCGTGCGCCGGCGCCGAGCGTGTCGGCGAACGTCTGCGCCCAGCGCAGCACGGCCTCCTGCTCGGTGACGCCGTGCGGGGCGTCGACGAGGGCGAGGCCCTGGGTCTGGGCGGCGCGCGCCTCGTGGTACTTGACGTCGCCGGTGACGAGCACGTCGGCGACCTGGGCCACGCCGCGGGCGATGGCCTCGGCGCCGGAGCCGGGGAGCACGGCCACGCGCCTCACGGGGCGGGCGCCGTCGCCGGCGTAGCGCAGCGACGGCAGGCTCAGCACGGCCGCGACATCGGCGGCGAAGGCCGCCAGCGGCTGCGCGGCCGGCAGCACGCCGAGACGCCCCAGGCCGAGGGTGGCGACCTCGTTCTCGACGGGGTACAGGTCGTAGGCGGGCTCTTCGTAGGGATGCGCGGCCACGTAGGCTCCGGTGACGCGCCGCTTGAGCCGGCGCGGAAAGACGACCTCCAGACGCAGTTCGCTCACGGCCTCGTCACGGCCCGCCCGACCAAGGGTCGGGTCCGTGCCCTTGCGCCCGAAGAAAGTGCCCTGGCCCTCGACGGCCCACGAGCAATGCTCGTACTCGCCGATCACGCCGGCGCCGGCGGCGAACACGGCCTTGCGCACCAGGTCGGCGTCGTCGATCGGCACGAAGCCGACCAGTTTGAGGGCGTCGGCGGCGGCCGGCGCCAGCGGCGCCGCCGCCTCGAGCCCCAGCATCTCCGCGACCACGTCGGCGATGCCGCCGCGGGCCTTGTCGAGGTTGGTGTGCGCGGCGATGACGGCGACGCCGTCCCGCGCCGCGCGCAGCGCCAGCCGCCCGGCTTCGCTGTCGTCACTGAGGCGCTCGAGCGGGTCGAAGATGAGCGGGTGATGGACGAGCAGTACGTCGCACTCCTGACGCGCCGCCTCGTCCAGGGCGGCGTCGTCCACCTCCAGGGCGACCAGCACGCCGCGCACCTCGTCGTTCGGCGACCCGACCTGCAACCCCACGTGGTCCCAAGGCTCGGCCAGATCGAACGGCGCGAGGCCGTCGACCACCCCCATGACGTCGCGTACCTGCATGCTGCGATTGTAGCGCAGCCTGTACACTTCGCCTCATGAACGACCCGTTGGATCTTCGGCCCGGTACCGGCGGCCCGGCGCTCCACCCCTGGCTTGTGGTCCTCGCCCTGGCGCCCGGCATCTTCCTCACGCTCGCCGACGCCACCGTGATGAGCGTCGCCGTGCCACTGATCATCCGCCGCCTCGAGTCGACGGTGATCTCCGTCTCGTGGGTGATGAACGGCTACAACCTTGTGCTCGCGGTGCTGTTCCTGACGATGGGGCGCCTGGCCGACCGTTACGGGCACAAGCAGCTGTTCGTGCTCGGGCTCGCGGTGTTCACCGCCGCGTCGTTCTTCTGCGCCCGCGCCACGAGCATCGACGCGTTGATCGCCTGGCGCGTGGTGCAGGCGGTGGGGGCCGCGGCCGTAGTGCCTACGGCGCTGGCTCTGCTCCTTCAGGCGTTCCCGGAGAACCGGCTGGGTTTCGCCGCCGGCCTCTTCGGGGCGCTCAGCTCCGCCGCGGCCGCGGCCGGCCCGGTGCTCGGCGGCGTGCTCATCCAGCGCTGGGGCTGGCC
>JADGPQ010000312.1 GCA_017882325.1 Thermoleophilia bacterium | reverse complement strand
CTCTTCGTCGCTCTGGGCTGGGACATCGACAACTCCCTAGGGCGGACTTCGAATGAGCGGCGTATGGTCGTGGAAGTGTTCGAAACGGAGGCATAATGGAATCTACATCTCGATACGACTCGATGCTGTACCGTCGCTGCGGGCACAGCGGTCTGAAGCTGCCTGCGATCTCGCTTGGCCTCTGGCAGAACTTCGGCGGCGACCATCCGTTCGAGTCGAGCAGGGCGATCGTGACGCGGGCGTTCGACCTCGGGGTCACGCACTTCGATCTCGCCAACAACTACGGACCTCCCTACGGCTCGGCGGAGGAGACGTTCGGCCGCATCCTGAGTAAGGACCTTGCGGCCTACCGTGACGAGCTCATCGTCTCGACGAAGGCCGGCTACGACATGTGGCCCGGGCCTTACGGCGAGTGGGGCTCGCGGAAGTACCTGCTGGCCTCGCTCGACCAGTCGCTTGCGCGGATGGGGCTCAACTACGTCGACATCTTCTACTCGCACCGCTTCGACCCCGAGACGCCTCTCGAGGAGACGATGGGCGCCCTCGACACAGCCGTGCGCCAGGGCAAGGCGCTCTACGTCGGCATCTCCTCGTACTCGGCCGAGCGGACACGCGCGGCCGCGGAGATCCTGCAGTCGCTCGGGACGCCGCTCCTCATCCATCAGCCCTCGTATTCTCTGCTCAACCGCTGGATCGAGCCTGAGCTGCTCGGTACGCTCGAGTCGTTCGGCGCCGGCTGCATCGTGTTCTCGCCGCTCGCCCAAGGTCTCCTCACTGACCGCTATCTCGGCGACGTTCCGCAGGACTCGCGCGCGGTTTCGGGCGAGTCCTTCAGCAAGCGCTTCCTGGCCGAGGCGAATCTCGAACGCGTGCGCGCGCTGGCCAAAGTAGCCCGGCTGCGCGGCCAGACGCTCGCGCAGATGGCGCTTGCCTGGACGTTGCGCGACGCGCGCGTCACCTCGGCCCTCGTGGGAGTCAGCCGGATCGAGCAGCTCGAAGCGAACCTCGCCGCTCTCGAGCGGCCCGAGTTCACGCCTGAGGAGCTCGCAGAGATCGACCACTATGCTGTCGAGGGGGGCGTCAACATCTGGGCGGAATCGAGCACGAGTTGATGGGACTACGCTACTCACTGAGGTCACGGAATCGATCAGGATTCTGAAGGACGCGGGCGACGCCTGACGCAGGGTCGTGTCGGCGGCGGTGGCAGAGCCCCAGCTGCGTGACAGTAGCGCTTTGCTGCCCTGGTTGGGCGCCGACGTGATGCCGACGGGCGCGCCTTCCGAGGCACGCTTCTGAGGCCCTCAGGAACGGCTCACATACGTGTTTCATCGTATGTGAGCCGAGATTCGCGTGTGGACCCCTTGAACGTAGCCATAGTCCTGCTTCGTCCTGGTTGGCACTGAGGCGGGGGTGCCACTGATAGACTCGTCGTGGTCTGGGCTTTGCGGAGACGACCGCACCCGTCCAACGAGGGGACGCGCACAGGATGAGCGGTTTGGATCTCACGAGAGGCACCGTGCGCAAGACGGCCGCGACGGGCCACACCCCTCCGGCGACCGCCGCGTCCAGACCGGCCGCTGACGCTTGATCGCTCTACTGGGAGGGCTTGGGGCTGCCTTGGCGTGGGGGGCGGGCACCTTCTGCTCGGCCCGCTCCAGCCGCATCATCGGTGCCTGGTCCGTCGTGGCCTGGGTGATGCTCGTCGGGCTCGTCGCGAACCTCGCCGTGATCGCCGTCGGTCCGGCGCCCGGCCCCCTGGGCGCTGCCGACATCACATGGATGCTCGCGTCCGGCCTCGGCAACGCCGCCGGGTTGCTCCTCGAGTACACGGCGCTCCGCCGCGGCAAGGTCGGCATCGTGACGCCGGTGGCCTCGACCGAGGGCGCCATCGCGGCGGTGCTGGCCGTGGCGGCCGGCGAGGCGCTCGGTCTCGCTACGGCCGCGCTGCTGGCGCTCGTGACGCTCGGCATCGTGCTGGCGGGCGTGGCCCGCGACGAGTCGACGCCGGACCAGCGCAACGGGGCCGCGTTCTGGCTGGCGGCACTGGCGGCGCTCTCGTTCGGCATCGGGATCTTCGCGACGGGCCATCTCAGCGCCTCGCTCCCCGTCGGCTGGGCGGTGCTGCCGCCGCGCCTTGTCGGCGTGGTGGCCGTGACGATCCCCCTGGCGATGACGCGGCGACTCCGGCTCGCTCGGTCGGCACTCCCATTGGTCGTGTTCACGGGACTCGCCGAGGTACTCGGCTTCGTCTGCTATGCCGTCGGCGCGCGCCATTCGCTCGCCGTCGCCGCTGTCCTTGGGTCTCAGTTCGCCGTCGTCGCCAGCGTGGCCGCCTACCTGTTCCTGCGCGAGCGCTTGACCCGGCTGCAGCTGGCTGGTGTCGTGGTGATCGTGGTCGGCGTTGCGGCCTTGACGTGGGTCACGGTGGGCTGACCGGGCATCGAGAGCACGAGGTGGCATGGTGCCTCTGGAGAGGGAGGAGTCATGGGACACGCAACGAGCCTGGGGCGCGCTCATCAAGATCTGGCGAAGCGATTGATGCGAGGGCCAGTTGCCATGGTGGAGCCACAGGATCCGGCCGCGAGACGAGCTTGGCGGGAGATCCTGGAGATCCTCTTCTCGCCTGACGATGCCGCACTGGCCGCTCGCCTGCCGGTCATTCCCACCACCGTCGCGGACCTTGCCCGACGCACCGGCATGGACGCAGGCGCTCTCCGCGTCAGGCTTGAGGCGATGGCCGGC
>JADGPQ010000311.1 GCA_017882325.1 Thermoleophilia bacterium | reverse complement strand
ATCGCGGGCGAAGTGACAGGCGCGATCGTCGGTGGTCCGCCAGGGGCGATCGTCGGCGGCATCGCAGGTGCTGCCCTTGGAGGTATTGCCGCCAAGAAGACTGTCGAGGGTGCGCCGCCTGGAGACCAGCGCCCGAAGCCATCCACCAGCGACGACGAATAGCCGGAGCGCCGAAGCCCGCCAGGCTCACCCCGAACGCGCTATCCCGGCCACCTGCCGAGCGGTTGGCGCTGCACCGGAGCTACGGGCTCGCGCCGCACCTTCGGGGGCGCCCGCCCGTCCAGTAGCATCGGCAACGGCCCCCCGGCTCCGCACCGGGCGGCTCCGCTCTCCTCGGAGGATGGGACGCACGCGGGGCGTCCTGGGGCGGCTGGGCCTTGTCAACGTTGACCGGCTCACCCGGGCGCTCTCGGTCGACCTGCCGACCCTCATGGCCGGAGTCGAGGCGAAGCGCAGCCGGCAGGTCTCCGGCCGCCGCCACGCCCGCCACGACGCGACCTACGGCGGCCGACAAGCCCTCCGCTCCCGGCGACCAGATCTGGGTGACGCCCTCGGTGTCGGCGACCACCACGGCATGTTGCTCAAGCATCGCCGCACGATACCGAGTCGAAGCCCGGAGGGGCGGTCGCCGCCACCGTCAAGCTCGAAGCGCCATGCGCGACCGCTTCGTGATCTGCCGCAACCCCGACGAGGCGGCTCGCGACGCTGCGATCCGAGGCCAGATCCTCGAGCAGCTCAGGGCCGCGATCGCCGGCTCGGATGATCGTTCGCCGGCCGAGCGAGAAGAGCTCGCCTGCCGCCTGCGCGGGAAGCCCACCTACCGGCGCTTCCTGCGCACCACTGCCGGCGGATTGCTGCGCATCGACCGGGCGGCGGTCACTGCCGACGCACGCCTCGACGGCAAGTTTCTCCTGCGGACATCCGACCCGACCCTCTCGGCGGCGGATGTCGCCACGGGCTACAAGCAGCTCCTCGAGGTCGAGCGGGCCTGGCGGGACATGAAGACGACCCTCGACCTGCGCCCGGTCTACCACCGCCGAGAGGATCGCATCCGGGCCCACGTCCTGCTCTGCTGGCTGGCCCTGCTCTTGATCCGGATCGCCGAGACCGCCACCGGCGAGACCTGGCGCAGCCTCGCCTGGGAGCTCGACAAGCTGCACCTGGGGCGCTTCGTCGGGCCGGCAGGAGAGGTCCATCAGCGGACCGAGACGACCCCCCGTCAGGCCGCGATCTTCAAGGCCCTCGCGATGCCCGAGCCGCCGCGCTTCCTCCACCTGGCGCCGGCCGCTCCCGCCGCTTCCTGAGTTCTCGTCTCCGCCGATCGGGGCCAGCCCCTAGATACTCGCGTGAGATCCAGCTGCGGAATCCCGCGTAGGTGAACTCTGACATTGCGGGCGCGGGAAACTGTTCGGTAGACTGCCACCAGCGGCTCGCTAGGTCGGCAGGTTTCACCTGTCTGTCGAGCGGCGCGGACACGGCAACGCGATGCGCGGCGAGGGACCCCTGGCGGCCGACGATGGCGCCATACGGAGGACCGATATGCCCCTTAAGCATCCAGCCACGCAGCACCACCTGACAGCGGCCGAGCACCACCTGGCGGCCGCCAAGAGCCATCACCTCGCCGCCGTCCACCATGAGGCCGGCGATCACGTGGCGGCAAAGAAACACGCCACGGAAGCCCATGCGAGCAGCACGACGGCGCACGGGCATTCCACGACTGCGCGAGACGCCTCGCACAAGAGCTAGCCTGTTCGGACACCCGTCCCTGCCGAGAGCCGCGAGAGATCCCTCCGCGGCTCTCCTCATGCAGAGCCCGAGCCTGGCCCCCATGTCGTCCGGACTCCGGCGCAGTGGCGAGCGGGTGCTGGCACGGCTCCGCAGGTGCACCGTGTCCCGTGCGCGGGCTCAGGTCCCAGGCGCCACCGGGACATCGTGCGGGGGCGACGCTATCAGTACTCCGTGGCACCCGCACCTCGATCACGACACGGCCTCCGTCCGGCGGGATGGGCCCGGCACGTCCGCGGCGGTCATGTGCGCTCGCCGGACTCCCTGGTGTCCGCACTCAGCGCCGGCATCCGCCCGATGCCCCTAAGGCCTCCGTCCTCACTCGCCCGTCCGAGACAGCCTGCCCCAGAGCCACCCTGCCGCGCTGCCCAGCGCGAAGCCGGCCGCCAAGCCAGTCAGATTGTCCACGACGTCAGCGCTGGAGCACGAACGGTTGAGCGGCGTCAGCAGGCCCTGGAGGAACTCGACGGCGGCTGGTAGGGCGATCGCGCCGGCGAGCAGCGCGACCTTGCCCGCTGATCGCGGGAGCAGACCCATCACCAGCCCGAGGGGCAGGAACAGGAGCACATTCAGGCTTGCCTCGTCGTGGAGCGAGAGCAGCTCTTCGAGCGGCCCCAGACTCATCCGGGTGAGGTCGCAGAACGTGTTGCCCGGCAGCGGCTCGAGGCCACCCACGTTGGGCGTCAGGGTGGCGGCGAGGATAGCACCCACGCTGACGAGTAGGCCAAACGCCAGGAGCCGCCTCGCGCGCAGCGCGATGGCTACCCGGCGCGCGGCACCTAGCGCGAACTCGGCGCATGTGATCTGGTCGGGGCAAGCGGATTGGAGCCGGTCGTTCCCGCATGTCGGATCGTGGTCCCGGATTGGCTTGTCCAAGCCCTTCGCGGCGCGGCATGAGTGATCGGTCCTACTGAATGGCCGCGGCGCTCACATGACCCAGGGACTCATCCCCGCCCCCG
>JADGPQ010000310.1 GCA_017882325.1 Thermoleophilia bacterium | reverse complement strand
AAAGCGAGCGCGAACAGCATGAGCCTGCGCACGGGACCTCCAGCGAAGGGGGCGGACCTCGCTCGGACTCTACCACCGCCGCCCGCGCGACGGCGTGCAGGGTTGCGACTGCCTGGAGGCGGGTACACTCGGCCCAGGTACATCGGGACGCAGCCAACAGCGAACATCATGTAACGGTCTCCTCAGCGGGGCGCCCTTAACGGGGCGCCCCTTCCGCGTACGCCGGGGCCATGCGCACGCCGCGGCGGCCGTTGCACGCCCGCCTAGGGCCGGCGCAACCCCAAGCGCGCGAGCTCGGCGTCGGCCAGGGCGCGGTAGTCGCCGCCGGCGATCGCCCCCCACGGGTCGGCGCTGAGCGCGCGCAGGCGGTCCCACGGTAGGGTGTCGGCGGCCCGCCGCGCCAGGTACTGTTCGAAGGCCGGGTCGCCGCTGGAGCCGGGCAACGCGCCCGCGACCGCCCCGACGTAGCGGCGCCAGCGCACGCGCACCGGCATGTACAGGAAGAGGATCATGGCAGCGGGCAGAACGCCCACGCCCAAGCCGGCGATCACCGCGATGCGCTCGACGCCGCCCTGGCTGTCCCGGCCGTCGGCCGCGACCTCGGCGCCCATCTTCTCGATCCTGGCGGCGAAGTCGCCGATGCTGCCGCCGACCAGCGGTAGGCCACCCACGACGCCGAGGGCTTGCCCGGTATCTTTGACAGCGGCGCCCACCTTGATGACGTCGCCGCTGAGCTGGGTCTGGGCGCGGACGTCGTGCCACATGAGCACGCCGAGCGCCACCCACACTACGACCCACACGATGACGCCGATATCGATCCAGCGCACCGTGTGCGCGCTGAGCAGCTGCGTGTCGCCTCTCATGATGGCCCCTCCTCGTGGTCGGGACTACTTTACCCGTCGCCGCACTCGCCCGTGCGATATGCTGCCTGCGGGCGTTCACGCACGAGGTCGCGCGCTCCAGGTCGTGGAATTGCCTATGCCGGCACGTCCCGAGTACCGTGGGCGCCGGCTTTCGCCGTCCTACTTGGACTTCTACGTCGCCGTGGGCGGCGTGCTTTTGCCGGCCTTCGGCGATCCGGCCGACGAAGAGGCGCGCGACATCGTCGCGCGCCTCTTCCCACGACACACCGTCACCCGGGTCCCCACGCTTGAGCGGACCAAGGCCGACGGCAACATCCACTGCATGACGCAGCAGCCGGCCTGCTGAGGGCGTCCGGCGACCGATCTCAGGTCAGGGCGTGGTCGGTCGTTTCGTCGCCCACGTCACGAGACGCGCCACCCAGGTGACGGCAGCCACGCCGCAGATGACCACCGGCAGCCCGATCGTGACCCAGTCCGGCGCGTTCAGCCAGTCGCACACGGCAACCACGAGCGCCACTCATATGACGACACCGCCGAGGTCGAGAACGGCCTTCTTCATCGTCCCGCCTTCACTTCGAGTGCTGCCTGCACAGCCGCAAGCAGCGCGTCGGGTTGATCCGTCCCGACGCGCACGACGCGGCCGCTGTCCATCTCCAATTCTACGGCGTCGAGCCCGCCCACGGTGTAGAGGCGCCCACGGGGGATGATGCGCACGCCCCAGCCGGCATACCAGTGGTTGCGGACCTTACCGGCGGCGGTGACGTCGGCGAGCATGACCTCGCGGCGCAGCGAGCCGAAGCCGAACCAGAGCCTCACGGCCCGGTCGTCAACCACCACTGTGAGGGTCGAGAACAGCGCGAGCATCACCGCCACGACGGCGACCAGCGCGCCTGAGAGGGCGAGAGCCAGCGTGCCTCGGGGCTCGCTGAAGGCCACGATCGTGAGCTCCGCCAGCACGACGGCGATTACCAGAACGACCAGCGTCCATCCGGTCTGTGTATGACGGTAGAGTTCCTTCATGGTGGTGGGCTCGGCGCCGAGCTTCGGCGCCGAGCAGAAGCGTACACCTGCGCGCCCTTGGACGTAGACTCCCTTCATGCGGATCGCATTCCTCGGCGACAGTCTTACAGAAGGCTGGCCTGGCGCCGCCTACTTCCCGCTGCTGCAGAAGCGACTGCCACGGCATGAGCTCCTCAACGTGGGACGCGCCGGCGACACCGTCGCCGATTTGCTGCACCGCGTGACGCACCACGGCCTGGCGCCGGTCGACGTGGCGTTCATCTGGATCGGGGTGAACGACGCCCTGATGGGCGCGTGGGACGCGGTCGGAAACCGGGGCGAGAACGACTGGGACTGCGCTGAGCGGTTGGTTCGCATCCGCGGTGACTACGAGAAGCTCGTGGAATGGACGACCGCGCGAGCCTCACTGATCGTGTGCGTGCGGCCGATGGTCCTCGAGGCGGACGGTTCCGTCTGGCAGGAGCAGGCCGACGAGCTGGGCGACGTCCTCGCCCAGCTGGCCGGTGCGCGAAGCGGCGCGCGTGAGCTCGACCTGCGCCCCGCTTTCGCCGCCGCCGGGGGCGCCGGCGGCGGGCCTTTCACCACCGACGGCGTCCACTTCACCGACGCGGGCGCGCTGGTCGTGGCCGGGTCACTTACGGCAGTCATTGAGGAGATCGATCGCGGCGCTGTCGCCGCGGCGGACACGGGAGGCTGACTATGAAGCGCGGACTCCGCGAGATGATGCTCGCGGGCGCGTGCGCGGCGGCGGCGAGCGTTGGCCTCTGGGCCGCGCTACGCCCGCGCACCCTGACCTGGGGCGCCACCGTCGACGAGGTCGTCCGGCCGCTGCCGGGCGACGACCTCGTTGCGAACCCGCTTTAC
>JADGPQ010000309.1 GCA_017882325.1 Thermoleophilia bacterium | reverse complement strand
GGCATACGCTGATGCGGACGTGGCGCGCGGGCAGTACAAAGATGACGGCGAGGCGCTGATCGGTCTGGCGCGACAGCTGGCCGACGCCTTCGAAGAGGCGCAGACGCGCGAGGACCAGGAGTACGCCGCCGAGGCAATTGACGACTTCCTCAGCGAGCACGACCACTACGCGCCGGACGAGGCCTTGATCGCTCTGCTGGACCTGCCCATGGCGCAACTGACCTGGCCCCTGGTCGACAGCGTCGAGGCCACGCTCGCGGAACGCGGCATGTCGGCCATCTGGCCGCTACTGGAGGCCATCGACGGACGCGTCTACGATCACGGAGGTCAGACCCCGGCTCGAGCGCTCGAGACGCTGGGGGCGATGCGAGAAGCGGACGTCATCCGGGGCTTGGTCAATCTGCTGGCCGGCGCTGCCGACGACGAGCTCAAGGCCGCCGCCGTGAAGGTGCTCGTCGGGGCCGGCAAGTCGGCCGTGCCGGCCCTGGAGGAAGCGCTCCAGGACCCCGCGGCGCGGCGCTGGGCCGAGGACGCTTTGGGCGACATCCGTGCGGCGCGGGAAGAGGCGGGGGACTAGCAGATCGCGGCAGGGAAGGGCCGGTAGAGTTGTCGGAACTGGTGGAGACGGTTCCGGCAAAATCTTCCTCAACCTCGGCGCAACACGTACTTCATATTCGCGTCGCAGAATGCGATCAAGCCATACAACGGCAAAGACGGCTGCCCCCCCGGCCGTCGGGACCTGACTGCAGTACGGTGCGCCCCCACCGAGTCGGAGTCCCATTTGCCCGGGCGGTTTACCTCCTGCGCCCGGGAGCCGCTGGCCCCACATGGGCCGCGACGACTGACCCACAGTCGTCGCGGCCCATCCCCCTTTCTGGACGCGGTCGGCGGGTTCGCGCATTGTGCGGTCGGTCGGGTGCGCGGCCATGCTTGGCCGTCCGCCCGATCGCGCTACGGCGTGACCGTCTCCACCGCGAACGACGCCCAGTTCAGCGCCTCGCTCAGGGTCGGGTGGACCGGCCGGGCGTCGCGCAGGTCGTCAAGCGTGGCCCCTGCGCGAAGCGCGAGGCCGAGGGTGTAGATCAGCTCGGCAGCCTGGGGGCCGGCCAGATGCACGCCGAGCAGGCGCCCGTCCTCCCCGGCCAGCAGTTTCACGAGCCCGCCGCGGCGGTCGTCGATGATCGCCTGCGCGACGTACTCGAAGGTGCCGCGCGCGACCTGATACGGCTCGCCGCGCGCGGCCAGCTCGGCTTCGCCGAGCCCCACGCGCGCGACCTGCGGCACCGTGAAGCAGGCTGAGGGCATCCCCGCGAGATCGACCGTCTGCGCCTCGCCCGTGAGCATGCTCCGCGCGACGCCCTCGCCCTCGAGCCCGGCTACCGGCGTGAGCTGGATGCCGCCGGCCGCGTCTCCGGCGAACCACACGCGCGGGTTGCTTGTGCTGCGCAGGCCGGCGTCGATGCAAGGCCGTCCCCGCGCATCCACCTCGGCGCCGCCTGCTGCCAGGTCGAGGTCGTCCACGGCCGGCGTGCGACCCGTGGCCGCCAGGACGCGCTCGACGGCGAGTGCCCGCTCGCGGCCGTCCGGCCCCGCGACGCGCAGCTCCAGCGCGCCCCAGCTCCCGGCGATCGCTCTCGTCTGCGTGTGCAGCAGGAAAGTCACTCCCAGCGCCTCGAGGCCGGCCTTCGCGAGCGCGGCGGCCTCGGGGTCGAAGCCCTTGAGAAGGTCGCGTCCACGCGCCACCACGGTCACCTGCGTGCCGAACGCCGCATAGATCCCGGCGAACTCCATGGCGATGTAGCCGCCTCCTACGATTGCCAGAGTCGCCGGTCTCGTGGGGTATGCCAGAGCGACGTCGCTGCTGTCGGCCAGATCGCTGCCCGGGATCGGTGGTTTCGCCGGACGTGAGCCCGTCGCCACCAGGATGTGACTGGGACGATAGATCGTGCCGCCGGCCGAGACTTCGTCCGGAGAGAGAAAGCGAGCCTCGCCGCGCACCAACTCGGCGTCGAGTCCTTCGAGGATGCCTTCCTGATCGCCGGCATAGGCGCGCTGCATCTCGCCCTTCCAGGCCATGAGCCTGGTCCAGTCGAGGTCGGGCGGGCCGCCGGCGAAGCCCATGCGGGCCGCCTCGCCCGCCTCGCGGCGGGTCTGGGCGGCCGTGTACAGCGCTTTCTTCGGCACGCAGCCATGCCATACGCAGTTGCCGCCGAACTGCCCGTGCTCGACCACCGTGACGCGCCAACCGGCGCCGGCGAGAGTCCGCGCAACGCGTGTGCCGGCGGTGCCGGCGCCGATGACCAGGACGTGACGCTCGTCACTCATGGAGTACCTCCTCGTGCGATGACTCGGGAGTACCCGCGGTGGCGACGTGCCACACAAAGCTCAATGTGACCGTCGAGCGACCGCAACCTGAACGGGCGACACTGCATCCAAGAGTCGGTGCGCCCATGCACCGGCCTGTGGGAGGAGTGCCGATGGAACTCACGATCACGTGTCTCGTGTGTGGCCAGGACGTCGACTTGCAGCTCCTGATGGCTCTGCCGAAGAACGCGCCGTTCGGGTGCCCGTACTGTGACGAGGACGTGGCGGATGCGATCCGCGCTTATCTCGCCGAGAGGCGGCAGGCGGCGGCCTGAGCCGCTCGTTCGGGCGCCGACTGCGTAAGTACCCGGCGGCGGCCGCCGCTCGCGCTCGCACCACGCGCACGACTGAGCGCAGGTGCGACGGGGCGGGCGCTCGCGTGGCGCC
>JADGPQ010000107.1 GCA_017882325.1 Thermoleophilia bacterium | reverse complement strand
TTCTCGCGGCTCACCGGCGCAACGGGGGCATCGCCTCCTTGGCCGTCAAGCAGGTCAACGACCCGTCGCTCTACGGCGTCGTCGTCCACGACGCCTCCGACCGCATCACGGGCTTCCAGGAGAAGCCCGCCGCCGGCGACGCGCTCTCCGATCTCTGCAACTGCGGCATCTACGCCTTCGAGCCGGCGATCTTCGATTACGTGCCCGCCGGCGTCTTCGTCGACTGGGCGAGGGACGTGTTCCCCGCCCTGCTGGCCGCCGACGCGCCATTCTACTGCTGGCGGCTCGAGAGCTATTGGAACGACGTCGGCAACATCGAGCAGTACAGGCTCAGCAACTTCGACGCGCTGCTCGGGCGCGTCAAGCTCGAAGTGCCGGGACGCCAGATCCTGCCCCGCGTGTGGGTCGGCCAGGGGACGCAGATCGATCCGGGCGTGCGCATCGAGGCGCCCGTGCTCATCGGCGCGGGCTGCCTCGTCGAGTCCGAGGCGGAGCTCATCGGCCCGTTGATCGTCGGCGACGGCTGCGTGATCGAGCGCGGCGCGGTGCTCGAGGGCATGATCAATTGGGACGGCGTCAAGACCGGGCGCGGTTCGCGCCTCGCGGGCAGCATCCTGGGCCGTAACGTGGTGGTGCATCACGAGGCGGTCGTTCACGAGGATGCGGTGATCGGCGACCGTACCGATGTCGCACCCCACGCGCTGGTGTCGGCGGGGGCGCGGTTCGAACCGCGCTCGCGCGTCGGCCCCGACGGCTCGTGCCGCGACGTGCAGCACACCTGAGGGCAGGCAGCGGATGACCTCGGGCGGCTTCGTGGAGAGTCTCCTCGACCTGGTATTCCCCAGGCGCTGCGTGCAGTGCGGGGTGGCCGGCGGCTGGCTCTGCGAGCCGTGCGCCGGCGACCTCCGCCCCCTTCCGGCGCAGCATTGTCCGCGCTGCGGCGCCCCCGGCCCGTGGACGGCCCCCGGTCTGCGTCACCGCGCCGGCCGCCGCTGCCCAGAGTGCGGTGGCCGTGACCTGACGTTTCGCTCAGCCGCGGCCGCCTTCACCTACGAGGGACCGGCCAAGGCGCTGGTCACCGCCTGCAAGTTCCGCGCCCTGCGCTCGCTGGCCGACGACATGGTCGGTCGGGCCTCGCCGGCCTTCGCCGCCGCGCCCGGCGTCGACCTCGTCACGTGGGTGCCAGGCCACCGCGACCATCAGATGGAGCGCGGCTTCAACCAGGCCGAGCTGCTGGCGCGCGGGTTTGCGCGACGCGCCGGGGTCCCCTATGCTCCCCTGCTGCGCCGTGTCCGCCACGGAGCCCGCCAGAGCGGGCTCGACCGCGCCGGGAGAGCGGCGAATGTTCGCGGTGCGTTCGCGTTGCGGGAGGAAGAGAACGGGGTACTTAGAAAGCTCAAGCGAGTGATGATTGTCGACGACGTCTACACCACAGGTGAAACGTTGGACCATTGTGCAGGAGTGCTCGCTCACGCAGGTATCGAACCCCACGTCTTCACGTTCGCGCGCACCGTTCGCGCGACGCCTTCGCAAGCATCGCTAGACCATGCCGTACAGAAGGAGCGATGTCCATGAAAACCCAGATCAAGGGTCGCAACGTCACCGTGACCGATGCTCTGCAGGACTATGCCAACGAGAAGATCGAGCACGTCCACAAGCTCCTGCAGCAGCGCAAGATCGACGAGGTGACGCGGGTGGAGCTCGAGCTCAGGGTCGAGAAGAACCCCAGCATCCCGGAGCCGTGCATAGCGGAGGCGACGGTGTTCACGCGCGGCCCGGTGATCCGCGCGCGTGAAGCGTCGACCGACATGTACGCAGCTATCGATCTGGTGACCGACAAGCTCACGCGAAGCGTGAAGAAGTATCACGACAAGATGCACGGCAAGACGCGACATGGGCACGACAAGCCCGCCGTCGCGGTCGAACCGGCGCCCGAGCTCGCGCCGGTGGCCGCCGCGGCCGCCCTGGCCGACGAGCTCGCCGGTGAGACCTCACACGCCGGCGACAACGGCCGCATCGTCAAGATCAAGCAGTTCGCGCTCAAGCCGATGTCGGTCAACGAGGCCACCCTGCAACTAGAGCTGGTGGGGCACGACTTCTTCGTGTTCACCAACGCCGAGTCCAACCGTACGAACGTGGTGTACCGGCGCAAAGACGGCCACTACGGCCTCATCGAGCCGGCCGAGAACTGAGGCCTGAGGCTGGCCGCGGCGCGGCCGGCCCACATGCTCGCGAACCTCTTCGTGCGCGCCGCCGTGCGACGCCGGCCGCGCGGTGTGCGACAATGACTGTTGAGCGCCAACCAGCGAACCGGGAGTGCCGCGTACGTGATCAAGATCGTCGACAAGCTGCTGCGCGCCGGCGAGGGCCGGCGCCTCAAAGCCCTCGGCGAACAGACCGCCAGGGTCGCCGAGCTCGAGGCCGAGATGGCCGCTCTAAGCGACGAGGAGCTGCGCGGCAAGACGGCCGAGTTCCGCCAGCGACACGACAACGGTGAGCTGCTCGACGACCTTCTCTACGAGGCGTTCGCGGTGGCCCGCGAGGCCGCCACGCGCTCGCTCGGCATGCGCCCCTTCGACGTCCAGGTGCTGGGCGCCATCGTGCTTCACGACGGCGATATCGCCGAGATGAAGACCGGCGAGGGCAAGACGCTCGTCGCCACCATGCCCATGTTCCTCAACGCGGTGGCCGGTCACGGCGCCCATCTCGTCACCGTCAACGACTACCTGGCAAAGCGCGACGCCGAGTGGATGGGCGAGGTCTATCGTTTCCTCGGCCTGCGAGTCGGTGTCATCCAGGCCAACATGACGCCGGAAGAGCGCCGCGCGCAGTACGACGCCGACGTCACCTACGGCACGAACTCCGAGTTCGGCTTCGACTACCTGCGCGACAACATGACGATGCGGCGCGAGCACATGGTGCAGCGCGGCCATCACTTCTGCATCGTCGACGAAGTCGACTCCATCCTCATCGACGAGGCGCGCACGCCGCTCATCATCAGCGGCGCTCCCGAGACGGCCGCCGACACGTATCGTCAGTTTGCGCGCGTCGTGCCGCGCCTGCACCCCGGCGAAGACTACGAGGTCGACGAGAAGCAGCGCACCGTGGCCGTCACCGAGAGCGGCGTGGCCAAGGTCGAGCGTGCCCTCGATATCGACAACCTCTACAAAGACACGAACGGCGGGCTCGTCAACCATTTCATCCAGGCCCTGCGCGCCCAAGCGCTGTACCAGAAGGATGTCGAATACGTGGTGCAGAACGGCGAGGTGCTCATCGTCGACGAGTTCACCGGCCGCATCCTCGATGGGCGTCGCTACTCCGAGGGCCTCCACCAGGCCATCGAGGCCAAAGAGAAGGTGCCGATCCGCGAGGAGAACCAGACCCTCGCCACCATCACGCTCCAGAACTACTTCCGCATGTACGAGGTGTTGGCCGGGATGACCGGTACGGCCAAGACCGAAGAAGACGAGTTCCGCCAGATCTACGGCCTCGAGGTGGTGCAGATCCCCACCAACGCGCCGATGGTGCGCAACGACGAGAACGATTTCATCTTCACGACGGCCAAAGAGAAGTTCGCGGCCGTCGTCGACGACATCGTCGGGCGTTACGAGAATGGCCAGCCGGTGCTCGTCGGCACGGTCTCGGTGGAGGTCAGCGAGATGCTCTCGCGCCTCCTCGAACGGCACGTCGTGCAGCACAGCGTGCTGAACGCCAAGCAGCACGAGCGCGAAGCCGAGATCATCAAGGACGCCGGCCAGAGTGGCGCGATCACGATCGCGACCAACATGGCCGGCCGCGGTGTCGACATCAAGCTCGGAGAGGGCGTCGTCGAGGCCGGCGGCCTCTACGTGCTCGGCACCGAGCGCCATGAGAGCCGGCGCATCGACAACCAGCTGCGCGGTCGCTCGGGCCGGCAGGGCGACCCTGGTGACACCCGTTTCTATCTCTCCGCCGAGGACGAGCTCATCCGCCTCTTCGCCGGCGATCGCATGTACCGCATCCTCAGCCGCCTTGGGCCCAGAGAAGGAGAGCCCCTCGAGGCCAAGATGTTGAGCGGCGTGGTCGAGAAGGCGCAGGTCAAGGTCGAAGAGCTCAACTTCCTGCGCCGCAAGAACGTGCTGAAGTACGACGAGGTCATGAACGAGCAGCGTCGCGTGGTCTACGACCAGCGGCAGCGCATCCTCATGGGCGAGGACTTCGGCGAGCAGGTCCGCGACATGGTCAGCGAGCTCGTTGAGGGGACCGTGCGCGCGCATCTCGAGGGCGAGCAATTCTCCGAGGAGTGGGATCTCGACTCACTGTTCGTCGGACTCCGGCAGAGCTACGACCCCGCCTTCAAGAAGCGCGACATCGATCTCGGCGCAGCGACGCTGGAGGAAGTCATCGAACTCGCAGTGGACGACGCGCTCGCCCAGTACGGCGAGCGCGAGCGCCTCATCGGCGAGGAGCAGATGCGCAGTGTCGAGCGCGCCGTGATGTTGCAGGTCATCGACGCTCGCTGGAAGGACCACCTTCTCGATATGGACTATCTGCAGGAGGGCATCCACCTGCGCGCTCTGGGCCAGCGCGATCCGCTGGTCGAGTACAAGGGCGAGGGCTTCGACCTCTTTCAGGACATGATGGAGGGCGTCAAGTCGAGCACCGTCACGACGCTCATGAAGAACAGCCCCGAGGACCTGGCCGTGTTCACGGCCGTGACTCTCGAGGAGCCGCTCATGAGCCTGAACTACACGAGCGGCGACGACCTCATCACGCAAACATCGTTCACCGGCGCGGCGCTGGCCGCCGGCGACTACGGGTCGCCGGCCGAAGACGGTTTCGCGGACGCGCCGCCGCCCAACGTGGCCGCCGGAGGCGGCAAACGCGGCGGCGCCACGACCAGCACGAGCCCCGTGGCCGTGCAGCAACGGATCGTGTACGACAAGGTCGGACGCAACGACCCGTGTCCGTGCGGGAGCGGCAAGAAATACAAGAGGTGTCACGGCGCATGATCGCGCCGCTGGCGCGCCCGCCCGGCCTATGGGACGACCGGCCCGGCCTCCAGAAGGGCGGCACACCTCTCGCGCGACAGCGGCTTGCTGAACAGATAGCCCTGCAGCGCGTCGCAGCCTTCGTCGCGTAGGAACTCGCGTTCGCCGTGCATTTCCACGCCCTCGGCCACGACTGTGAGGCCCAAGCGATGGCCGAGCGCGATGACCGAGGCGGCCACGGCGGCGTGTTCCGGCACGCTGAGCAGATCGCGCACGAACGAGCGGTCGATCTTCACTGTGGCGATCGGCAGGCGCACGGGGCGGCTGAGCGACGAGTTCTTCGGCCCGCGGCCTCTTCGAACCAGTGCGTTGCGGGAGCGGCGCGCTCCCGCGTGCCCGCGAGGGGAGTATCGGCGCGTCTGCCCCGCGGCTGAAGCGCAGACTCATTTCGGGTAGACTACGACGGTCATGAGTCCCGCCGCCTCAGAAGCAATCGTACAGCTCGACTCGCTCCGTGAGCGTCTCAAGGAAGCCTCCGGGCGCTTGGGATGGCTGCGGAGCTACCTTTGACCCCGACAAGCTGACAGCCGACCTCGAGATTCTCGAAGAGCGCATGCGCGCCGGCGACTTCTGGGACGACCAGGACGCCGCCTCCAAGGTCTCCGCCCAGTACAGCCGCGTCAAGCGCCGCCTCGAGGATTTCGCCGAGCTCGAGGGGCGGTTTGCCGACCTCGAGTCCACGGAAGAGCTTCTCCGCGAGGAGGCGGTCGGCGACGCCGTCGACGACGAGCTCCTGCGGGAGCTCGTGAGCGGCGTCGCCAAGCTTGACGCCGACCTTCAGCGTGGCGAGGAGCTGCGCTTCTTCGGCGCCAGGTACGACGAGGGTGGCGCCATCATGACCATTCATCCTGGCGCCGGCGGCACCGAGTCGCAGGACTGGGCCGAGATGCTGCTGCGCATGTATCTGCGCTGGTTCGAGCGCCGGGCTTTCAAGGTCGAGATCAACGACTCGCAGGAAGGCGACGAAGCCGGCCTCAAGAGCGCCACGCTCACCGTCGAGGGCGAGAACGTCTACGGGCTGTTGCAGGCGGAGCGGGGCGTGCATCGCTTGGTCAGGATGAGTCCCTTCGATTCGGCCAACCGTCGGCACACGAGCTTCGTGTCGGTCGATGCCTCGCCGCTGGTGAGCGACGATGTCGAGGTCGAGATCAACGACGACGACCTGCGCATCGACACCTACCGCTCCAGCGGCGCCGGAGGGCAGCACGTCAACAAGACCAGCTCCGCGATCCGCATCACTCATCTGCCCACCAATATCGTAGTGCAATGCCAGAACGAGCGCTCGCAGCTGCAGAACAAGACAGTCGCCATGCACATGCTCAAGTCGCGCCTCGTGGAGCTCGAGGAGCGCCACCGGGCGGAAGAGCTCGCTCGCGAGCGCGGCGAGGTGCTCAACGTCAACTTCGGCAGTCAGATCCGCAGCTACGTCCTGCACCCGTATCAGATGGTGAAGGATCTGCGCACGGGGTACGAGGTGGGTAACACTCAGGGCGTGCTTGACGGCGACCTCGATGCGTTCGTGCACGAGTACCTCGTGTGGCGGGCCGGCGGCAGCGAGCCGCGCAAGTAGCCGTGACCTCGCCGCCACCCGGCGACTACCACGTCCACACGCGTTTCTCCGACGGTGAAGGCGAGCCCGGGCAGTGCGTGGAACGGGCACTGACCCTGGGGCTGCCCGAGATCGGCTTCGCCGATCACCTCGCTCCCAGGTGCGCCGACCCGAACGACGAGTACGGCATCGGCTCGGCCCACGTCGAGGCTTATGTGAGTGCGGTCCGTGAGGCCAGCGCCCGCTACTCGGAAATCGCCGTCCTTCTCGGCGTCGAGGCCGACTACGTGCCGGAGGCGGAAGAGGAGATCGCTCAGATGCTGGCGGCCTACCCCTTCGACTATGTAATGGGCGCAGTGCACTCCGTCGACGGTTTCTCGTTCGACGATCCGCCGAACCGCGACGACCGTCGTTGGTCCGACGGCGCCGCTCTGTACGAGCGTTACTACGAGTTGCTCGGCCGGGCGGCATCCTCGGGGCTCTTCGACATCCTCGCACACCCCGACTACATCACGCTCTGGGGACACGCCATGCGCTCGGACGTGTCGGCAGCGGAGAACGAAGCGCTGCGCGCCATCGCCGCCGCCGGCGTGGCCATCGAGGTCAATACCACGGGGGTCCTCGACCCGGCCGGGCGGATGTACCCGGCGCCCGGCCTCCTGGAGAGGGCGCACCGGCTCGGCATCCCGCTCGTCTTCGGGTCGGATGCCCACACGATCGACCAGGTGGGCTGGTCCTTCGGCGAGGGCGTGATCCTCGCCATGAAGGCGGGCTACACCTCCTGTCTCAGACTGTCCTCGCACATCGAGGAGCCGTTGCCGTGAAGGCTACTCGGCGGAGCTGCGCGAATACGGCGTTTGCTCGCTCCTTGCGCACGGCGCGCCGCGCACGCAGACTGATTGAGCACTCTTGAAAGGCGCGCGGACGTGCCGGGACGCAGTGGTCGCCCGTAAGGCCGCGCGACCGAATGACCCGGAGGAATGAGGAGCCCGGCCGTGGACGATCGGACCCCGCATCTTCAGGGACGCTTCACCACGCTGCGGCCGGCCGTGGACGCCGACGCGCCGACTCTGCTGGCCATCCTCGACGAGCCTGAGGTCGCCGAGTGGTGGCGTCGCGCCGAGTGGGAGCGCCTGGACGAGCGCGACGCCGTCACGTTCACGATCGTGCTGGACGGCGGCGTCGTAGGTTGTATCCAGTACACGGAGGAGACCGACCCCGACTACTTCTCGGTCGCCGTCGACGTCTTCGTCTCGGCGGCCGTGCACGGCCGCGGCGTAGGCACCGACGCCATGGGCACGCTCATCGCCTGGCTCATCGACGTGCGCGGGCACCATCGCCTGACCGTCGACCCGGCAGCGATCAATGCGCGCGCCATCCACGTGTGCGAGACGCTGGGCTTTCGTCCCGTGGGCGTCCTGCGCCAGTACGAGCGCGTCGCCGACGGCAGCTGGCGCGACGCGCTCCTCATGGGGCTGTTGGCCGAGGACTTCGTGCGCGGGTAGATCCTTGGGGGGCGTGCCGGCGAGATCGGTCACCTCCCGAGCCGCCATGGCGTGGGGTACGATGGTCGCGATGAGCGCCGATGCGTCGATCAGCGAAGGTTTCGCATCCTTCCGCGGTCACAGAACTTGGGACATGCGCGGGCGCCTGCCCGCGATCGCCGCCCCCGCTCTGGTCCCGAGTGGCCGCGATGACCCGTGCGGCGCGCCGATCCAGGACGGCTCCGACCGTGTCAAGGGAGATTCGGCGTGAGCGGCGGCGCGTCGGGCTTCTCCCCGGACCCCGCGACCGCCAATGCCGTCGCGGTCGCGGCGCCGTACCCCAAGATCGAGCTCCACGTCCATCTCGAGGCCACGGTACGCCCCGCGCGCCTGCTCGAGATCGCGCGTCGCAACGACGTGCGCCTCCCGGCAAAGACGGAGGCCGGCCTGGCCAGGTTCTGCCGCGTCAAGGACTTCGACCACTTCATCCGCGTCTGGATCAGGACCACGAAGGCGCTGCGTCACGAGCGCGATTTCCACCAGATAGTCATGGACTACGCCGCCGACCTCGCGGCCCAAGGCTGTTACTACGCCGAAGCCCTGTTCTCCCCCTCGGAGCCGATGGTGCGAGGCACGCCCTGGCAGGAGTCCTTCGAGGGCTACTGCAGCGGCGCCGCGGAAGCTCGAGAAGTCCACGGTGTCGACATCCGCTTCACCCCCGACATCACGCGCGACTTTCCCGTGGAGATCGCCGAGCACCTGGTGGGCTGGGCGGTGAAGTACCGCGAGCGCGGCGTGGTCGGCATCAGCTTGGGGGGCAGCGAGCACAGATACCCGCCGGCGCTGTTCGCACGGCCGTTCGCCCTCGCCCGCGACGGCGGGCTGAAGGCCGCGCCGCACGCCGGCGAGGTCGCCGGGACGGCCTCTGTGCGCGGCGCTCTCGACGTCCTGCACGCCGACCGCCTGCGGCACGGCGTGCGCGCCGTCGAGGACCCCGCGCTGCTCGTCGACATCGCGACGCGCGGCATCGTCTGCGACGTGACGCCGACGAGCAACGTGCTCCTCGGCGTCGTGCCGTCGCTGGCCGAGCATCCGCTGCCGCGCATGCTGGGGGCCGGCGTCAAGTGCTCGATATCGTCGGACGACCCGGCGCTCATGGGCACCAGTCTCAGCCACGATTGCCAGGCCGCCGTTAGCCTCGGTCACACGCCGCAGGGAATGTTCGAGCACGCTCTCGGCGGGGTCTTCTGCGACGACGCCACGAAGGCGTGGCTCCGCGCGCTCGGCGAGGCCTTCGACTGGGCCGGAGCGACCTGCTGATGGCCCTTCGAGCCCGCGCCGCACAACGCGGTACTCGTAGCTCTCAAGGAAGTGTCCAGTCTGCCGACAGGAGTCGCACAAGGCTTCACGACCCAGTCGCCCCCGCCGACGAGAGAGGTCGCTCTGAACTCGGTGCGCATCAATCGCGCTGTTGCCGTTATCGCCCTTCTGTACGGCATGTTCGCTCTGCTGCTGCCTCAGTCGGCGGTGGAGATCTTGGGCGTGCCTCTCGT
>JADGPQ010000106.1 GCA_017882325.1 Thermoleophilia bacterium | reverse complement strand
CCACTTCTGCGACGAGGAGTACTTCCAGCCGGTCTTCGGCATCGATCACGAGCAGATCTCGCAGTACCTCATCGTCAACGAGCTCGGCGGGCTCATCGCAGAGCTGCGCCGTAGCCCGTCGGGCAAGTTCGACGCCGCGGAGGTGGTCGATCCCCGGCACATCGCCTTCCTGGTAAGGGCGGAGGAAGGCAGGGGAGGAGCGGCCAGCGCACCGGCGGGCGCGGGAGCCGCCCCGGACGGAGGACCCATCCCACGCTGGGTGCGCCTGCTTCACCGTGCCCTTTCCGGCGCCGTGACGGTCGACAATATGGACTACGTGCGGCGCGACGCCTCCATGTGCGGCGTCGCGCTCGGCTCGGTCGATGTCGACCGGCTGATCTACTACACCTTCTGCACCGCCGACGGCCTCACGTTCCACAAGCGTGCGCTGAGCGCCCTCAGGGCCTTCCTCAACGCGCGCTTCTACATGTACGAGAACGTCTACTTCCACAGGGTCGGTCACGCCATCGACCTGCACCTGCACGAGATCTTCCGGCCCACAATGAGGCTGGTGTTGCCGGTGGGCCCGCTGGACGATCTCGCCGCCTATCGGCGCCTCACGGAGTGGTCACTGTTCACCACCGTGGAGGACTGGCTCGATGAGCCGCTGGGCAGCGAGAGGCGCGAGTTGGCCGGGCAGTGGCAGTCCATCATCCACCGCCACGTGAAGTACAGCATGGTGTACGAGCACCACGTGGAGCGGCAGCAGCCGCTGCCCGCGGCGCGTGACCTCACCACGGAGGAGTTTCGCGCCGCCATCGTGCAGCGGTTGCCGGAACGCCTCAAAGACATCGAGTTCGTCGTCGACATCGCCTCGCAGGACCCGCGGCCGCTCAACCCGCTGGTCGGGCCCAAACGAATCGCCGTGTACGACCCCGTCACGGACGCGATCGAGGAGCAACTGCTGAGCGGCATCCTCGAGTTCGTGCCGGCCAAGGCGCATCTTTATCGCGTGTTCGCGGTCGGCCGCGAGCACGAGCGCGAGCTTGCCCTCGCGGCCACGGGCGCGCTCGAAGAAGCCGAGCCTCAGAGCCTCACGAACCTCTAGGCGCGAAGTCGGTCGGCGCGAGGGCCCGCTTGTGGGGCTGTTCTACGCGTCGAGCGGGTGCGTCATGTCTGCGGGGCGCACCCAGTCGTCGAACTGCTCGGCCGTCACGTAGCCCAGCCCGAGCGCCGCGTCCTTGAGCGTGAGCCCCTCGCGATGCGCCTTCTGGGCGATGCGCGCCGCCTTCTCGTAGCCGATGTGTGGGCTGAGCGCCGTGACGAGCATCAGGGAGCCGTCGAGATGCCGGCGGATCACGGCGAGGTCGGGTTCGAGGCCGCGCGCGCAGAAACGCTCGAAGGCGCGCGCGGCGTCGGACAGGAGCTCTGCCGATTCCAGCAGGTTGTGCAGCATCACCGGCTTGTAGACGTTGAGCTGGAAGTTGCCCTGCGAGCCGGCGAAGGCCACCGCCGTGTCGTTGCCGTACACCTGTACCGCGACCTGGGTGAGCGCCTCGGCCTGCGTGGGATTCACCTTGCCCGGCATGATCGACGATCCGGGTTCGTTCTCCGGGATGCGCAGCTCGCCGATGCCGTCCCGCGGCCCCGAGGCATACAGGCGTACGTCGTTGGCGATCTTCATGAGATCGCCGGCGAGGGTCCGGAGAGCGGCGCTCGCGTTCACGACGGCGTCGTGCGCCGACAGCGCGGCGAAGAAATCGCCGGCCGGACGGAACGGCTTGCCGGTGAGCTCGCCAATGTGACGGGCAGCCACTTGGGAGAAACGCGGGTGTGTGTTCATGCCGGTGCCCACGGCGGTCCCGCCGAGCGCGAGCTCGTGCAGCGCCGGGAGCGTGCCGCGGACCGTGGCGAGGGCCTGGTCGAGCTGAGCTACCCAACCGCCGATCACCTGCCCGAGCGTCAGCGGCGTGGCATCCTGCAGGTGGGTGCGGCCGACCATCACCACACCGGCGAACTCCTTGGCTTTGTCGTGGAGCGTGTCGCGCAGTTCGCTGACGGCAGGGACGAGCACGTCCTCGAGCTGCTCAACGGCGGCGATGTGCATGACGGCCGGGAAGGTGTCGTTGCTGGACTGCCCCAGGTTCACGTCGTCGTTGGGATGGATCGGCCGGCCGGCGCCTCTTCCGGAGCCGGCCAGCTCGTCGGCGCGGTTGGCGATGACCTCGTTCGCGTTCATGTTGCTCTGCGTGCCGGAACCCGTCTGGAAGACGACCAAGGGGAACTCGGCGTCGAGGGCGCCGTCGATGACCTCCTGAGCGGCGCGGGCGATGAGCTCGGCCTTGTCCTGCGGCAGCAGGCCCAGCTCCGCGTTGGCCCGTGCCGCTGCCAGCTTGAGGATGCCGAGCGCGCGGATCACCGGGCGGCCCCAGCGGAATCTCCGGGTCCCGATGGGAAAGTGCTCCACGGCGCGCTGCGTCTGCGCGCCCCAGTAGTGCTCGGCCGGGACGCGGACCTCGCCCATGCTGTCGTGCTCGATGCGCCATTCGTCGCTCATCGCGGTAACACTACCCGGTCCATTGCCAACGTAGTGCAGCGAGGGCGCCGTCCCTGTGCTGGCGGCGCGCCGACTGGAGTTGCAGTGGCGCGGGAATGACCCGGCCATGATCACCGAAGCCGCAGCCAGGGAGCTCCGCGAGGAGCTCAGCGAGATCGCCGCCGTGGAGGGTTGCGCAGGGTGCGAGTGCCTGCTCGGCGTCGCCGCCCAGGCACTCGCCGACCTGCGTCGTCTGCCCGGCGACGAGGCGCGCGACGCGGAGGCCGACGTGGGGCGCCTGCTGGCCGCAGGCGGGCAGGCGCCGCACGGCTGTCTCGAGTGCGACCCCTGCTTGCCGGTCGAGCCTTACCGGCGTTTTCGCGCTGCGCTCGCTGCCGCCGGCGCGGGCCCGTCCGGCGGCGCGGCGTCGGGCGCCGCGCCTGACGACATGGGCGACGCTCGGACCGAAGCCGCTATTGGCGGCTGCTCCGGCTGCGCCTGCCCCGGTTGCGGCTGAACCCTTGCCCAGGCGCTCCGCCAGAGGCGGCCGGACCGCCTCGCCGCCCGTCCTGACCAGAGTCAAGGCGTCGCCACCGTCGACTGGGGTATCACTGGGGCATGAGCGATGTCCGCCTGCCCAAACGACTCGCGCGCGAAGAACTCACCATCGTCGAGATGATCGCCATGTACTGCCGCGACCACCACGGCGAGGAGCTGGCGCGGGCGGCGGAGGGCCTCTGCCCCGGCTGCGCGGGGCTGATGGCCTACGCGCGCCTCCGTCTTGAGATGTGCCGCTACGGCGCCGACAAGCCGACGTGCGCCGCGTGTCCGACGCACTGCTACAGGCCGGCCATGCGCGATCGCGTGCGTGAGGTGATGCGGTACAGTGGTCCGCGCATGATCAAGGCACACCCCGTGCTGGCCGTCGCTCATCTGGTTGACGGACGCCGCAAGGCGCCCGACGAGGGCTGAGGACGGCGTCAGGAGCCGGGTGCTGTCGCGCGTCAGGGGCCGGCCGTTCCGCCGCGCCTGCGGCCGTACCGCCGCTCGTGCAGGAAGTATGCCACGGCGCCGGCGGGCATCGGCAGCCAGTACGACACGAGCCTGTAGACTAGCGTCGCGAGCAGCGCCTGGTCAGCGCCGATGCCGGCCAAACCCAGGGTGCCGACGAGGCCGGCCTCGACGAACCCCAGTCCGCCCGGCGTGATGGGGATCATGCCGAGGAAGGCGGCCACGACGTATGCGAGCAGGACTACCGAGGCGCGCGGCTGCGCGCCTACGGCGGCCAGAGCGATGAGCAGCGCCGTGAGGTCAAGGAGCCAGTTACCGGCGCTGAAGAGCAGTGCCTTCCACCAGCCGATACCAAGCACCCTGCGGATGAGGTCGCGCTCGTCGACGAGGCGCTCGGGGAGGCCCTCGAGCGGCCGGCGCTTGGGAAGCACGCGGTTACGCGCCCGCTCGATCAGGCCGCCGAGCCAGAGCAGCGGGCGGTCGGCGAACAGCAGGACCGCCCCGCCGGCCATCGCCGCCAGGCATGCGACCACGGCGATCGAGCCGACGCGGAACAGGCTGTGCTCGACCGAAGCTCCGGTGACCAGGATGACACCGATGCTGATCACCGGCAGGCCGAGCAGCGTCGCCGTCGAGATGAGCGAGACGGCGGTGACGCTGGTGGCCGCGCGGGCGGGCGCGATGCCGGCCGTGTTGAGCATGTCGAACTGCATCGCGCCCCCTGCCGCCGCCCCGCCGGGGACGATGCGGCTGAAGGCGTTGCCGGCGAGCTGCGCGGTGGCGATGGGGAACCACGGCTTCACGTCGAGGGCCATACGGAGCAGCGCCCACATGCAGACGAAGCTCGTCGCCTCGGCGGCGACGAGGGGAAGGCCCCAGAGCGGGCTGACAGTCGCGAGCCGGGGCCCAGCTGAGAAGACCTTGGCGAGGTTGGGCCAGACGATGTAGAGGCCCACGCCGGTGACACCCAGCACCACGACGCGCTTGAGAATGGAGTGGCGCGGCCGCGCACGCACGGCCCTGACCTCGATCCGAGTGTCGTCGTCCGGCGGCATGGAGCTCGCGTCGCCCGCCTCAGAGGATGTTGGAGAAGAGCCGGGCCGCCTGGTTGCGGAACCTCTTCAGGCGGCGGACCGTGAGTACGTCGTCGAGGGTGACTTCGCGGCAGTTCTCCATGTCGGCGACGAACGCGTCGACGCACTGCCGCGCGAAGTCCTCGGCGAACACCCAGCACATGAGCTCCTTGTGCAGCTTGAGGCTACGCTGATCCATGTTCATGGTCCCCACGGCGCCGATGATCCCGTCGATAACGATCGTCTTGGAGTGGAAGAAGCCGGCGTCGTACAGGTACACCGTGCCGCCGGCCTCGATGAGCTTGCGGTAGTACGTCTGCGCCGCGAAGAAGGGGATGCGCTTGTCGGGGATGCCGGTCATCATGAAGCGCACGTCGATGCCGCTGAGGGCGGCGTTGATCATCACGTCGTACACACTGTAGTCGGGGACGAAGTAGGCGACTGGATCCATACTGACTTCTCAGCCTGTCCGATGGCGACCATGTGGGCGCGGCGGGCCGCGCTCCAGGGGTCTTCGACCCCCTGCGCGGCGATCTCCACAAGCGTGCCCGCGTCGACAGCCGTCGGATCGGGCAGCGGCATGTATTGCTCCTTGAACAGGTCCTCATGGTCCTTCTTGTGCTCGAACCAGCGTGAGGCATACAGCTTCTCGAGGCCGGCCACGGCTTGACCGGTGAGCCGCAGGTGGGTGTCGCGCCAGGTGGCGAACCGCTCGCCGCCGTCGATGTACTCTTGGCCGACGTTCATGCCGCCGGTGTAGCCGATCTCGCCATCGATGACGACGATCTTGCGATGGTTGCGGTAGTTGATGCGCAAAAGGTCGGTAACGTCGGCGCGCACGAGCGCGCCCGCCCGGGCGAGCTCCTTGAGCTCGCGCTTCTTGAACGAGATGCAGCCCATCCAGTCGTACATGATGCGGACCTCGAGGCCGGCCGCCAGACGCTCGAGCAGGATGGGGACGATCTCGGCGGTAAGTCGGTCCTGCTCCCAGATGAAGTATTGCAGGTGGATAAAGCGCTGCGCGCCCGCGAGATCCTCCTTGAGGCGCGCGAACTTGGCCCTGCCCGTGATGAACAGCTCGACCGACGCGGCGGGCAGCACCGCGGATACGTTCTCGCTGGTGATCGCTCGGGAGACAGGTATGGCGATCGTGCCGGCCCACTCGCGCGCGAAGCGCTCGGCGGCGCCCGCGTTGCGCTCGTAGATCGGCGCCATCTCCTCGGTCTCGACACGCTTGAGCGTCTGGACCCAACCTTTGCGCTGCGCCACGACCTTCCAGTCGCGCCCGAAGAAGATGTAGAAGAAGAGGCCGATCAGCGGCAGGAACACGAGGATGAACAGCCAGGCGAGCGTGATCGACGGCTCGCGGTCGTCCATGACGAGCAAGACGATGGTGAACGTCCAGTAGATGAAGAAGATGATCTCGAGCCAACCGGGCAGCAGAGCCGTAAGCGAGAAGTTCGACATGAGCGCACGCTATCCGATGCTGAGGGTGGTGTCACGCACCGGGCGGCGGGGCGCTTGCGACCGCCCCGCCGCCTATCGCCCGGCGTCAGATGCCTCGGCGCGACCGCTTGGGCCGGAACGCCGCCGCCTCCAAAGACCCGCCCCGGCGCCGTTGTCAGCGACGCCCTGCCAAAGGCCGGTGAAGAAACCGGGGACCACGAGCGAGGCCGTGACGATGAGCACGCCGATGGTCGACACGACCCGGAAGACGATCAGTTCGTTGCCCTGCTGCAGCACCCGCCAGCAGGGCATCGCGAGCGCCCAGCCGCGCGCGTAGGGACCCATGTTCGCCCCTCTCCCGTCTGTTGCGCTGGCCGCGCCATCGGTCTTCGTCTCGCGGTCCTGAAGAGCTGCGACCCTGACGCCCTTTGACGCCCGGGTTCGCAGCAGATACAACCGCGGCATGAGCTTCGTCAAGCTGCTACCGATGACCATCGGCGCCGCGGCTGGTGGAGCTGCCGGCGATGCTGCCCGGCACCGTGGACGTGCAAAGCAGACGCCGCTGCCGGCGGCGCCGCGACGATGGAGGTACGTGAGCATGGCGAAAGGGACCGTTCATCTGTGTGTGGGCATCTACGACAAGCTGGAGATCGCCGAAGGCGACTACTCGGAGCTGAGCACGCTACATCACGCGGGCTTGGTCGGCGCCTACGACGCCGCCGTGGTGACCCGTGCGGCCGACGGGGTGGTCACCGTCGTCGAACGCAAGAAGGACACCGCGCGTGGCACCTGGACCGGGCTCGGCATCGGTGCCCTGACCGGGCTGCTCTTTCCGCCGGCGATCCTCGGCGCGGCGCTGGTGGGCGGCGCCGCCGGCGGGCTCGTCGGCAAGGCCAGGGAGAGCCTGTCGAAGGCCGATGCCGAGGAGCTCGGCGCCGCCTTGAAAGAGCACGAGGTGGCGCTGGCCGTGGTAGGCGACGCCGCCCTGTTCGAGCGCCTCCAGCAAGTGCTGCCCCGAGCATCGCGGCGCATCGCCAAAGAACTCGACCTGACCAGGGAAGACCTCGGCCAGGCGATGCAGGACGGCGAGCGGGCGGACTAGTCGAGACTCACTGACCGCGGCCGCGCGACGGGCCGCGAAGGGGCCGGGCGGCGCTGAGCGCCGCCCGGCCCCTTCGCCATTCAGGTGGGGCCGCTCACGGAACGTCGGTCATGGCGCGGCCACGGGCCGCACCGTCATCCAGCGGATCGTGAGCACCGGGACCGCCGGGTCGCTGCGGTCGACCCCGCGATGGGCGAAGACACGGTCGCCCACCACGACGTCCGCGAGCGTGGCCTTCACCGGCCAGCCGTTCTTCATCACCCGGACGCGGGCGCCGGGCGCCACCGTGAAGCCAGGGTCGGTGTGGTAGAAGGGGCTCAGCACCCTGGTGACCAGGCTCAGGTGGGCGCTCAGCGTGCCGGCGACGGCGTCCACGGCGACCGCCGGCCCGCAGCACGCGAAGCACCTGACATCGTTGATCGGCAGGTGCCTCATGACCAAGCGCTTGCCCACATAGACGGGCGCCGCGGCGGAGCAGTCGAGCACCCTTCCGACGCGCAGCTTCTCGCCCACCACGTCGGCCAGGGCGATCGGGGTGAGGTCGTTGCCCTCGGCCTTGAAGGTCTTTGCAGTCGGGTCGACGGCGATCGTGAGGTCCTCTGCCAGGTAGTCGGCGTCGCCACCCACCAGTGCATCGCGGCGGGCCAGGCGCGAACGCCGGGGCGCACAACGCGAGGGCGGCTACGGCGATCAGAGCGACGATCAGGACCTTCTTCATGGGCTCCTCCCTCGGCTGGCATGCATGAATGGCCGTGTCGGTGGAGGAAGGCGTCGATGGGGGCGAAGCCTAGCAGCGGCGAGCTGATGAGAAGTGCTGCTCGCCCGCGCCCGCAAGGCTTTTCAGGCAAACTTCAAGGGGCCCTGCCGGGCGGCCGCCCGCCCGGCGCCGAGCTCCGCCGGCTCGCTCGTCGACCGGCGGCCGGGCCCGTCTCCCCGCCTCTCGGCTGCGCCGCACTGCTCTCGCGGGCGGCGCCCAGCGCCTCGGGGATCATCAAGTAGGTGTTCACCAGGAACCAGAGCGAGCCGACGAGCAGGACCCCGTCGACGGCGTACTCGAGCCACAGCGCCTCGCCGTGCGGCCCGAGGAGGCCGGTGACGACCGACTCCAGTTGGCCGCCGAGGAAGAACCCCGCGAGACTCGAGAGCAGGAATCCCCATGAGCCGAGCAGAGAGCCGACCGTGATCCACCACTCCAGCTGCCGCGGGCGCCACGAGAACCAGCGGCCCTCTGCCTCGACCAGGGACAGCCAGCTCGAGCTCACGAAGCAGACGGAGGCGATTGTGCTGGGGACCCACACGCGCATGTCCTCCTGGCGGTGCGTCAGGCTCATCGACATTCCGAACAAGCAGTTCACATTGAACAGGATGGTGCCGATGAGCTGGATCGCCGACGCGTTCCAGTCGAGGCGACCGGGCCGGAAGAGCCAGTAGCGGCGCAGGCCGTGGGGTTTGGGGCGCGGCGGGAGCAGCAGATCGCGCCCGGTCAGGCTGATCTCGCGCAGCTGCAAAGACGCGCCTGTGGTAAACAGGAGGGAGCCAACGAAGTACATCGCGTTCGGCCACCAGCGCGTGGGGCCGGTGACCGCGCCCGCGGCGCCCACGACGAAGAAGACGGAGCCGATCGTGAATGTCATCGCCACCCACCAGGACAGCACGTGGGGGGCGAAGCCGAAGAGCGGCGGCCGGCGGTAGACCGCCGCCGCTGAGCCGACCGCGCGCGTGCGCGGCTGCCGGCCGTTGCGGTAGCCGCGTGAGGTCCACTCGAGTTCGTCGCCGTCGGGGCCGCTCCACGCGGCGCGCACGACACTGCCGAGCACGCGCCGTTGCTCGACGAGCCTGTAGCCGTCCGGCGCGACCGGGTCGCCGGCGCGCACCGGCTGTGGAGGTCCCGCCTCTCGGCCCTGCATATGACCGGCCTAGCCAAGCCGGCCGTATCGGTTCAAGCGAGGGTGCGCTCGGGTAGGTTGTGCCGAACATGACCGCGAGACCCGGAGGTCCTCGAGATGGCGCTGCGTCACCCTAAAGGCCCCGTCCCGCATCGGCGCGACGTGCTGATGGACGGCGTTTTCACGCGCGAGATGGGCCGTGTGCCCACGCACCAGCTCCCGATCGAGGAGATGGCGCCGGAGGTCGCCTACCAGATCGTGCACGACGAGCTTATGCTCGACGGCAACGCGCGCCTCAACCTGGCGACGTTCGTCACCACGTACATGGACCCGTGGGCCGACAAGCTCATGGCCGAGACCTTCGACAAGAACATGATCGACAAAGACGAGTACCCCCAGACGGCCGCTCTAGAGATGCGCTGCGTCAACATGCTCAGCCGCCTCTTCAACGCTCCCGACCCGGAGGAGGCGACGGGAACCTCGACGACGGGGTCGAGCGAGGCGGCCATGCTCGGCGGCCTCGCGCTCAAACGCCGCTGGCAGAAGCGGCGCAAGGCCGAGGGCAAGCCGGTCGACAAGCCCAACCTGGTCACCGGC
>JADGPQ010000308.1 GCA_017882325.1 Thermoleophilia bacterium | reverse complement strand
GACGACCTCGTCTGGTGCGACGGCGTCGCGGTCGGCTCACCGACGTGCATGGGCACGATCTCCTGGCAGATGAAACGGTTCTGGGACGAGACCGCGTGGCCGCTGTGGCCGAAGATCGAAGGCAAGCTTGGCTGTGCCTTCTCGTCCTCCGGCGGTCTCGCAGGCGGGGGCGAGCTGACCTGCCTCGCTCTGCTCGTCGTGCTCATGAACTACGGCCTGCTCACGTTCGGCATCCCCGACTACGTGGCGCCGGGACGAACGCTCCACTACGGCGCTGTCTGTGCGGGGAGGCCGCGCGACGACGCTGACCGAGAAGCCTGCCACCGGGTCGGACGGCGGCTGGCCGAGTGGGTGCAGACGCTCCTTCTGGGACGGCCCGAGCATGCGCCGCAAGCGGCCGCCTATTCGCGCCAAATCTGAGTCCGGCCGTTACTCGGCCGGCGTCGGCACCCTGCCCTCCTGCTCCGGGTACTGCCGGTCGCGTGAGTGTACGGACTGCGGCTCGGCGTCATGAGAGCCGGCCGTCCGGCAACACGACGCGAACATCGTGTCCCGACTTGCCAACCGGCGTGAGCCACGGACCTTAGTCGAGCGATCCGGCAACTACGCAGTCGGCTTCCCGGCCACCGGAGGGTCCGCCTCGCCTCGCGGGCGATCCCCTTCGTGAGGCGTTCCCGCTGAGCCGATCGTGCCCGACGCCACGGTCTTTGGCGCTCGGGGAGCCTCCCATGGAAGATCGAGACCGGCCTCTTTGAACGCTCGGAAGGAGCGCATGAGATTGCGATTCACAAGAAGTGTCGCCATATCCTCGCTGACGTCGCTTGCGCCACAGCGATACATCACCGTCGCCTCGGTCAATGGCACCCACGCCACTCGCCGCAGGACAACGCCGAACGGTTCGGACGCCGGCGTGCCGTGGACCCGCCCCTCTACCAGGTACGGCCCGACCTCGACCTCGACGCGGCTCGTCCGCGTGTGCAGCCGACGTGCCACGTCGCCCCGCGGCCCGCTCACGACCACCGCGCAGAGCTCGTCGCGCGCGATCGTAATTTCGGACATCTCGACCACATGGCCGTCGTCAAGGCCCTCGAGCCGAGCGTCGCGGATGAGCAGCTCCGGGGCCCGATTGAGTTGGTCGGACAACCGACCCTCTTCGAGCTCAACCTGGCCGTGCACGCGGCAGTCGGCAGCGTAGGCGTCGATCTCGACCATGCCAGCATCTTACAGGTCGGTTGGTCGCTGCCTCTCCACGTCCGGCACGGCATGCGATGGAACGGGCGCCACTAACCGCGCATCGTGCTGTGCGACGACCGGGCTCGTGGCTGCCTTCGCTCTCGGCGGGCCTGGTCCGTCGGGCCTGCGACTGCCGCCCTATCGGGATTCGAATGTCGACCAGGGGTTCGAGGGCCCGCACGACCTGCCGGAATTGCCGGTCCGAGAGAGCCGCCCGGGTCAGCGCGAGGATGTCGAGATCGCTGCGGTCCCAGCGGAAGCCGCCGAGCACGGCAGAGCCGTGTAGATAGACGGCCACGAGGTCCTCGCCGAGCGCGTTCGTGAGCGGGCGGGCTGCCTCTCGCGCGGCCTTGCGCGCGTCTTCGGCGACAGGCTGACGCCGGTTCGACGTTGGCCGAGACTCAGAGATCAGCATCGATGACTTGAATGATGAGATCGCTGAGGCGCAACAGCTTGTCCATGATGTGCTCGGAGTGGATGTTCCCTTCGTGCTTGGACTGGTTCAAGCGATCAGAGACCACGCCGAGCCAGCTGCATTTCAGACCCAACCTGCGACCCACCGTGAGAAAGGCGGATGACTCCAGGTCGATGGTGAGGACGCCAAGCTCCTTGAGATGCCTGACGAGGCTCTCCTCTTCCCTGTACAGGGCATCCGTTCCAAACGAGAGCCCGATGTGATGTCTTAGGTTCTCTGCCCTGAGTTGAGCGTCCAGCCGGGCCGTCAGGTCCAGGTCGGCGACTGCGGGGAACTCAGCAGGCGAGTAGTACCGGGACACCCCATCTCCTCGAATTGCACCTTCGAGCAAGACGGTGTCTTCGATCTCTACGGTGTCCTGCGGCGTCCCTCCCATCCCCAGACCGATCACGCGGCGGACTCCGCAGGCCGCCAGCTGCTCCAGGGAATTCGCAATGCGTGGGCCACCGTAGGACGGGAAGTGAAGGGCAAAGCGCTTCCCGCTGCGGGTCGCACACACCCGCAACGGCGTCGTGGCGTAGGGCCATTCGAACTCCGTCTCGACATGAGCGACCGCCTCATCGACCCTTCGGAAGAGACCTGAGCTGAACGTCACCAGGCACGTGGTGCCGATGTCCGCCTTCGCAGGGTCGAACCCGTGGTGTCGGAGGTCCTCCTCTGCGGTGACGTAGCAGTCCTGGCCGAACCAGGTATCGTCGGAGATGATCGAACTCATTCGCTGTTCCCCCACGTCGAGCACCGCGGCTAGGGGCGGTTCCGCTCAGTTCACGCAGCGACGGCGCAGCGCCATTCTGCTCCTCCCTCCGGTCTAGATGCACCAGATCCGGCACGCGAACCCCCACGCTATCAAGCCATCGTGAAGCGCTCTTAGCGGGTCGGCGCGGCGACCAGCTAGCCCTGGACTTCAGCGTGTAACCCGAACGAAGTGAGCGTCCGCGACATGCTCGATCTCATTCGAGAGGGCGACACACGGTCTGCCCGCCGAAGGGACACGCGGAGTTGTGGGTGGAATTGCCGCGAGCTCGCGCGCCGTGGACAGATCCGCCACCCAATTCCGCTTGCCGGCTAGTAGGGAAACTGCATCCAAGAGGCCGATCCAGCACTCCCCA
>JADGPQ010000307.1 GCA_017882325.1 Thermoleophilia bacterium | reverse complement strand
ATGACCTGCGGCATGTGCCGGAAGAAGAAGGTCAGGAGCAGGGTTCGGATGTGGGCGCCGTCGACGTCGGCGTCGGTCATGATGATGATCCGGTGATAGCGGAGCTTGGCGAGGTCGAGGGAGTCGCCGATGCCGGCCCCGAGGGCGATCACCAACGGCCGGATGTTCTCGCTCGAGACGATCTTGTCCAGGCGTGCCTTCTCGACGTTGAGGAGCTTGCCGCGGAGAGGCAGGATCGCCTGGAAGCGGCGATCCCTGCCCTGCTTCGCCGAGCCTCCGGCCGAGTCGCCCTCGACCAGGTAGAGCTCGCTCTTGGCGGGGTCGCGTTCCTGGCAGTCGGCCAGCTTGCCCGGCAGCGACATCCCTTCGAGGGCGCCCTTGCGGATTACCAGGTCTCGGGCCTTGCGGGCGGCCTCTCGGGCACGCGCGGCGATGAGCGACTTCTCGATGATGCGCCGGCCGTCCGCGGGGTTCTCGTCGAGGTGCTGGCCGATCCCTTCGGTGACGGCCGCTTCCACCTGACCCTTGATCTCGGGATTGCCGAGTTTGGCCTTGGTCTGGCCCTCGAACTGGGGATCGACGAGTTTGACGCTGATCACCGCCGTCAAGCCCTCGCGGACGTCGTCGCCGCTCAGGTTGGCATCGGAGTCCTTGAGGATTCCGGCCCGGCGCGCGTAGTCGTTCAGGGAACGGGTCAGCGCGGCCCGGAAGCCCGTCATGTGGCTTCCTCCGTCGATGGTGTTGATGTTGTTGGCGAAGCTGAAGACATTCTCCGCGTACGAGTCGTTGTACTGGAGCGCGATCTCGATGGAGGTCGAGGACTCACGGCGCTCCACGTAAATGGGTCGGGCGTTGAGGGTCTCCTTGTTCTTGTTGAGATGTCGAACGAAGGAGACGAGCCCACCCTCGAAATAGAACGAACGTTCACGTTGTGCCCGGTCGTCCAGCAGACGGATCCACAAGCCTTTGTTGAGGTAGGCCGACTCGCGGAGACGCTGGGCAATCGTGTCGAACGAAAACTCGGTGGTCTCGAAGACCGCGGAATCGGCCTTGAAAGTTGTCGTGGTGCCTCGCCGGTCGCCCTGCGGGCCGATCTTTCGGACGGCGATAGTCGGCTCGCCGCGTGAATACTCCTGAGCCCAGATAGCGCCGTCGCGCGCAGATTCGACGCGCAGCCACTCCGACAGAGCGTTGACGACGCTGACGCCCACGCCGTGCAAGCCGCCGGAGACCTTGTAGCCGCCGCCGCCGAACTTGCTGCCGGCGTGGAGCACCGTGTGAACGATTTCGAGTGCGTCCTTGCCGCTCGGGTGACGTCCGACCGGGACGCCGCGGCCGTCGTCGATGACCCGCACGGACCCGTCCTCGAGAATGCGCACTTCGACGTTGGTTGCGTACCCAGCCATCGCTTCGTCGATCGAGTTGTCGACGACCTCCCAGACCAGGTGATGCAAACCGCGCACGTCGGTGGAGCCGATATACATGCCGGGCCGACGTCGAACCGGATCCAGCCCTTCGAGGACCTGGATGCTCTCGGCGTTGTAGTCGCCGGCTGCGGACTTGCGGGAGCGACGACTCGCTGCCGGCTGAGCGGCAGGGTTCGCCGATCCGTTGGCGGCGCGCTTGGGGAGTTCCTGGGTCAAGAGTCTCCTCCGGTCAGGCGGTCGAAGAGGCGGGAAAACTCCTCGTCGCTGTAGTACTCGATGACTATGCGTCCGCCCTTCCGAGATCGGGCGAGGAGCACCTTTGTGCCCAGGGCTCGACGCAGGTCCCCTTCGAGACGTTCCATCTCGACGTCGGAGTCGGTCGCGGTCCTGGTCTTCGAGGGAGGTCGATCTCGCAACCTCCGCACGAGTTCTTCGGTCTGGCGCACGGAGAGCCCCCGGGACATCACGGTTTCGACGAGCTGACGCTGCGCCGCGGGCGTTGCGCCGGCGAGGGCTCGGGCGTGGCCCTCGGTTATGTCGCCGCCGCCGAGTGCCTGCTGGACCGAAGGCTCGAGCTCCAGCAATCTCAGGGTGTTGGCGACGGTCGAGCGGGCACGCCCGACACGACCGGCTATGTCGTCCTGGGTCAGGTGGAACTCGTCGACAAGCTGTCGGTAAGCGTGCGCCTCCTCCATGGCGTTGAGATCGGCGCGCTGGAGATTCTCGACGAGGGCGACGGCGAGTTGATCGCGCTCGATCATCTGGCGGACGATGGCGGGAACGTGATCCAGGCCGGCCATCTGTGCCGCCCGAACGCGTCGCTCACCGGCCACGAGCTGGTAGCCATCGAGGACCTCAGTCACGATCACGGGCTGGAGGACTCCGTGAGTGGCGATACTGCTCGCGAGCGACTCGAGGGACTGCTGCTCGACGTGCTGGCGTGGCTGGTAGGGGTTGCCGCGGATGCGAGAGATAGGGATCTCGACGGCCGCCGCTCCGGTCGGGTTGGTCTGAGGAATCAAGGCTCCGAGCCCTCGTCCCAGCCCGGTATGGCGCTCGACGTGCAGCGGCGTCACTGTGGGCCCCCATCGGCAGCCCCGGTATCGGCTGTGGCGCTTTCACGGGCCGGCGCCGCCATCGGACCCGGCGCCGGGCGCCCATCGCGCTCTCGCAACTCGGCGGCCATCGAGGCGTAGGCTTCCGCCCCTTTCGAGTCGGGCCGGTACAAGGCGATCGGCAGCCCGTAGCTGGGCGCCTCCGAGAGGCGGACGCTGCGCGGGATCACGGTCCGGAAGACGGCAGACCCCAGGTGCTTTCGGACCTCGGCATCGACTTCCGCGGACAGGTTGGTCCGTGCGTCGTACATCGTCAGCACCACGCCCTTGATGGCCAGGTCGGGGTTGAGGTGGTTCC
>JADGPQ010000105.1 GCA_017882325.1 Thermoleophilia bacterium | reverse complement strand
AACCTCTTCCCGCACAAGACGGCCATCGAGAACGTGATGGAAGCGCCGGTCATGGTGCAGCACGTGAAGAAGAAGCAGGCCGAGGCCGAGGCCGAGGAGATGCTCAAGCGCGTGGGCCTCGGCGAGAAGATGGACGTCTATCCCGCCCAGCTCTCGGGCGGCCAGCAGCAGCGCGTCGCCATCGCGCGGGCCCTGGCCATGAAGCCAAAGCTGATGCTCTTCGATGAACCGACCTCCGCGCTCGACCCGGAGCTGGTGGGCGGGGTGCTCGACGTCATGAAACAACTCGCGGTGGACGGCATGACCATGGTCGTCGTTACCCACGAGATGGGCTTCGCCAAGGAGGTCGCCGACGGCGTGGCGCTCATTGACGGAGGCGTGATCGTCGAGAACGGGCCGCCGGGAGAGGTGCTCGTGAACCCGAAGGAGGAGCGCACCAAGCTCTTCCTGTCGAAAGTGCTCGCGTAGAAGGCGCCCCCGGCACGTCGTGACGCACGGCGCCCCGGAGCGCCGGCCATCCCCGTCGGCGGTCGGCTGCGGCCAGTGCCGGTGTGTATGCTTGCCGGCATGAGCACCCACCCTGAGGACGGGCTCCCAAGGCTTGCTCCGCAGGCCCCCGCCGCGCGCGAGGCTCGTGATCCGGCAGACCCTCGCGCCGGTCGCTGGGCGGCGGCCGTGGCGGTCGGCACGCGCGTCCTGCTGGCAATCGTCACCGTGATCACCACCTACACCATCGGCGTGCACGTCCGCGCCGTCTGGCTGCGCGATCCTTCGAACGCCGAAGTGTTCCACGGCTTCCTCAAGCGCGTGCTCGAACCGTGGGCTCATTGGGACGGCATCTGGTTTATCCGCGTCGCCGCTGACGGCTACGGCGCCCATGCGCAGAGTCAGGCTTTCTTCCCGCTCTACCCGATTCTCGTGCGAGGACTCGCGCTGGTGACGGGCCACAACTATGTCGTCGCCGGCCTCGTCGTGTCGCTGGCCTGCTACGCGGGCGCCATGGTGGTGCTCTTCAAGCTGGCGCGGGCACTCCTCGGGCCTCGCGTGGCCCTCTGGAGCGTCGTCTTCATCTCGGTCTTCCCGACGGCGCTCTTCTTCCAGGCCGTCTACAGCGAGTCGCCGTTTCTGCTGCTCACCCTGCTCAGCTTCTGGTGGGCGGCCCGCGGTCGCTGGGCGCTCGCTGGCTTGGCGGGGCTGCTGGCGGTGCTCACGCGCAGCAGCGGCGTGGTGCTCCTGCTGCCCCTCACCGTCATGTGGTGGGAGCAGCGTCGGGGCGGCGCGATCCGGCTGCCGGGCGGCCCTGTCGGCGGCCCGGCACCGACGGGGCGCCGCCCGTCCGGTTTCTCCGTGGCGTGGCTCCTGCTCGTACCCGCCGGCCTCGTGCTGTACATGGCCTATCTCTGGTGGGCGTTCGGCGACCCCCTGCTGTTCGGCACGGTGCAGGCGTACTGGGGTCGAGAGCTCACGCTCCCCACCACCGCCATCTGGCGAGGCACGGTGACCGCGGTGAGCGGGGTGCGCTGGCTGGCCGCGCACGGCGTCGGCCCGATCCTGGGCACGCGCCTGCCGTCCGGCGGCCTCGACAGCGACGTGATCGCCAACCTGCTCGAGTTCAGCGGGTTCGCCGCGGCGGTGGCGATGCTCGTCGCCTGCTGGCGCAAGCTGCCGGCGGCCTACACGCTGTACGCCTTCGCCGCGCTGCTCTTCCCACTCCTGTACTCGACGACGGCGCGGCCGCTGTACAGCCTGCCGCGCTTCATCATCGTCGTGTTCCCGCTGTTCATCGGAGCGGGCGCGGCGCTCGCCCCCCACCGCGTCTGGCGCTGGGTGGTGATGGGAGTGATGGGATTGCTCCTGGTGGCGTCCACGGTGCTCTTCGCCAGCTTCGTCTAGCCGCTGCGGCGGGGGCGGAACGCCGCGCCACTGGGCCCGTCACTCCTCGCGCCCGGGGTGCAGCTCGTCGAGGCTCTCGTCGAGCACCTTCTCGAAGCCGGCCTCGTCGCGGGGCGGCTCTGGCGAACCGTCCTCCGCCTCGCTCACGGGCTGCCCCCGCTCGTCCACGGCGACCACGCGGTCGGCCCTGGCCGCGCGCTCGTCCGAGACGTCGGGCACGACGGTCTGGGCGCCTTTCATCAACCTGAACACGATGAAGTAGCCCAAGCCGACGACGATCACAAGGGCGACGACGATGAGGACCACGACGGCCATGGCGAGCCTGCCTTTCCGCTACGGGATGAGATGGCGCAACGGTATCAGCCCGAGCGGCGCGTGTGCGACGGCGCGCTCGAGGTGCTCCACAAGGGCACCGTCTCTGCCGATCGTGGGACCAGGCACCGGCGGCGGGGCGAAATGGCCGACACGCGTGACATGGATCGGACCAGGTGACGGGCGACCGTGCGGGCAGCGGCCTGCGTTCTCGGCAGGCTCTGCGTGCTGGCGCTCACGCGCGTGCTCTTGGCTTGCGGCGCTAACACCGATCCCGGCGGCCCAGCCGCGCTCTTCGATGTGCAGGAAGCTCCGGGTTCGCGACGAACACGGTCGCCGGGTCGCCGCGACGACACCACGCCCGGCTTCATCTGCGGCTCCTTCCCGGTGTGCGGCGGCCCTTTGTGCGACGGACGCGGGCGGCAGTGACGCCGCCCGCCCTCACCGTCCGCAAGGCGCGAACGGAGTAGACGACGAACAGGCGGGTCGGGTTGAGCTGGTCTGCCAGGCCCCCCATAATCAGGGCTTGGCCTCAGACAGGGGACAAGGGAGCGCGCATCCCATGATCGTTTTTGAAGACGTCATCAAGGTCTACGACCCCGACGTGGTCGGCCTCCAGGACTTCACCTGCCACATCGGCAAGGGCGAGTTCGTGTTCCTGGTAGGGCCTTCCGGTTCGGGCAAGTCGACCCTCATCAAGCTGGTCCTCAAGGAGCTCGTGCCCAACTCGGGGCGCATCCTGGTGGCAGGCCGCAACCTCGGCACCCTGCGGAAGAGCAGGGTGCCGCTCTTGCGGCGCAACATCGGCTGCGTGTTCCAGGACTTCAAGCTGCTTCCCAACAAGACCGTCCACGACAACGTCGCCTACGCGCTCGAGGTCGTGGGTGAGCCGCGGCGCTCCATCCGCCGTAAGGTCCCCGAGATCCTCAGCTTGGTGGGCCTCGCCGAGAAGACCGACAGTTACCCTCACGAGATCTCAGGCGGCGAGCAGCAACGCGTAAGCGTGGCGCGCGCCTTCGTCAATCACCCGCCCCTGCTCCTCGCCGACGAGCCCACGGGCAACATCGACCCGGAGACGGCCGTGGGCATCATGCAACTCCTGGTCCGCATCAACCGCACGGGCACCACCGTGCTGATCGCCACCCACGACCGCGACATGGTCAACCGCATGCGCCGTCGCGTCCTGCAGCTCGAGGCCGGACGCCTCGTGCGCGACGAGCGCCGCGGCAGCTACGACCAGGTCACCGAAGAGGTGGGCGATGCGTTTTAGCTTCTTCCTTTCCGAAGCGTTCGGCTCCATGCGGCGGAACTGGGTCATGGCCATGGCCGCCGTGATCACGGTGTTCATCTCCACCGCCATCCTTGGCGCCGTTCTCGTTACGCGCGACAATCTCAACCAGGGCGCCACCAGCCTCAAGAACCGCGTCATGATCGAGGTCTTCATCAAGGACAGCGCCACCCCCAAGCAGACGCAGGCGCTGGAGCGCAAGATCCAAGGCATGAACGACGTCAAGAGCTACAAGTACATCAGCAAGGAAGAGGCGCTGCGCCGCTTCCGCGAGCGTTTCGGCGAGCGCATCGTCGCCAACCTGCCCATCAACCCGCTCCCGGCGTCCTACGAGGTCCAGGTCAAAGACGCCGATCAGGTGGACAGGGTCGCGCAGCAGTTCTTCAACGACCCCACGGTGGACAACGACCCGGGCACGCACAACGGCGTGAAGTACGCCAAAGAGACGGTGCGCAAGATGCTCGGCACAATCAGCCTCATCGAGAAGGGCATGTGGGTGACCACGGGCATCTTCGCGGCCGCCGCGGTGTTGCTCATCAGCACTACCGTGCGGCTGTCCATCTTCGCGCGGCGTCGCGAGGTCGAGATCATGCGTCTCGTAGGGGCCACCAACTGGTTCATCCGTTGGCCGTTCGTCCTGGAGGGCTTCATCACCGGTCTGGTGGGCGCGGTGCTTGCCGCTGCCTTCGTCTGGGTGGGCAACTGGGGCATCGCCAACTGGATCCAGACCTCGCAGATCGACTTTCTCAGCCTGCGGATCTTCCGCATGTGGTGGCAGGGAGGCACGTGGCCGCTCGGTCTCATGCCCACCCTGGCGATCCTCGGCGCGTTCCTGGGCGCGGTGGGCAGCCTCGTCGCGCTGCGTCGCTACCTGAAGACGTGAGCTGAGGCGGCGGCCTACAGGATTCGCGCCGCCGCCCGAAGAAGTCTAACGACTGCCATGAGCACCCTTCGCAGAATCATCCTCGCCACCGTCCTCGCGGTGGTGGTCCTCGGTCTCGCGCCGGCGTTCGCCGGCGCGGCGCCCACGGGCGACCTGGCGCACACCCGCGACAGGATCGCCGCCGTGAAGCAGCAGAAGGCGACGCTGGGCGACCAGATCGCCACGCTCGACGGCAGGCTCACGGCCATCGACGACGGGCTCGCCCGTCTCGGCGATCAGATCGGCGTGGTCGAGCAGAAGCTCACCACCACGCGCGCCAAGCTCAAGATCCTTCAGCAACAGCTGCGCCTCAAGCGGCTCGAATTGCAGGCGGCGGAGCAGGAGCTCGCACTCGAGCAGGACAACTTCGAGACGCGCGTGGCGATCGCCTACAAGACCGACGACCTCACGTATATCGACGTCGTCCTGGGCTCCACAAGCTTCGAGGACCTGGTGAGCCGCATGAACGTCGTGCGCGATCTCATCGGCGGCAACAACCAGTTGGTGGGCGGGCTGGAGTCGACGCGCGACAAAGTGGCGCACGAAAAGCAGACCATCGCCGAGCACGAGAACGGCGTCCACCAGGCCGTCGACGACCTGCAGGCGCAGAGCGACCAGCTGGCCGCCCTGCGTGCGGCGCAGGCGGCGCAGAAGGCGGCGTCCCTCGCGATGCGCAAGCAGAAGAGCGCGAAACTCTCGGGCGTCGAGAACAACCTCGCGCTCCTCGAGCAGCAGGAGGACCAGCTGCTCGCCGAGAGCAATGCCCTCGCGGGGGTCATCAACGGATCGTCCGGGAGCGGCGTCGGCACCGGCACCTTGATGTGGCCGGTCAACGGCCCCATCACGTCGCCCTTCGGGTATCGCATCCACCCGATCCTCGGCTACCGGAAGCTTCACACCGGCATCGACTTCGGCGTGGGGTACGGAACGCCCATCCGCGCCGCGGACAGCGGCACGGTCATCTACGCGACCTGGATGAGCGGCTACGGCAACGTGATCATCATCGACCACGGCCGCGGCATCTCGACGCTCTACGCCCACCAGTCGTCGCTGGCGGTGGGCAGCGGCGCGCGCGTTTCGCGCGGCCAAGTCGTCGGCTACGTTGGTTCCACCGGCTTCTCCACCGGCCCACACCTGCACTTCGAGGTGCGCGTCAACGGCAATCCCGTTGATCCCATGGGGTATCTGCACTGATGCGCGCCTTGCGCACAGTCGTCGTCGTGCTCCTTGTGGCCCTCGGCTTCCTCGGGGGCTATTTCGTCGGCTGGTACCTGCACGGCGAGAACGTCGTGCGTCTCAGTTCGGGCGAGGCCAACGCCGCCAAGAAGGCCGGCGACTTGCAGCAACGCATCATCGAGGAGCTGCAGGGTCGCTATTACAAGCCGGTCGATGTCGACAAACTCAGTGCGGCAGGGGTCAACGGCACCCTCAAGTCGCTCAACGACCCGTACACGGTGTACCTGTCGCCGAAAGACGCGAAGGCCCTCGACGAGAAGATGAGCGGGCAGTTCTTCGGCATCGGCGCGACTCTCACGAAGGCCAAGAATGGCGCGGTCATCACGAGCGTCATCGCCGGGTCTCCGGCAGAGAAGGCCGGGCTAAAGCCCGGCGACATCATCGTCACTGTCGACGGGCAGACCACGGCCGAGGCGGCCCTCGAGGCCACTGTCGCCCGCATCAAGGGCAACGAGGGCACGCATGTGAAGCTGGGCATCAAACCCAAGGCCGGCGGGCCGGTCGAGACGCTGGACATCGTGCGCCGCCGGATCGAGACGCCTGAGACGCGCAGGAAGATGGAGCGAGCCGGCGGCGAGAAGGTCGGGTATGTGCAGCTCTTTGCCTTCGACGCCTTCGCCGCGCGCGACGTGCGACGCGACGTGAACGCGCTTGCGAAGCGGGGCGCACAGTCGTTTATCCTCGACCTTCGCTACAACCTCGGCGGGCTGCTCGGCCAGGCGGTCGACGTGACGGGCATCTTCCAGACCGGCGTGGTCACGTCTACCAAGGGCCTGCACTCGCCGCTCGACGTGCTCCAGACGAAAGGACCGGTGGCCACCGGTAAGCCCCTCGTGCTGCTTGTCAACGCCTACTCGGCGAGTGCGTCCGAGATCGTCACCGGCGCGCTCAAGGACCACCAGCGTGCCGAGGTGATCGGCACGCGCACGTTCGGCAAGGGTCTGGTGCAGACCACCGTGCCGCTGGGCAACGGCGCCGCCCTCCACCTCACGATCGCGGTGTACCTCACCCCCAATGGCACCGACATCAACAAGAAGGGGATCGTCCCCAACATCGTGGTGCGCGACCATCCCAAGACGAAGAAGGACGAGCAGCTCCAGGCCGCGCTCAAGTACCTCACCGGGAAGAAGTAGGCGCGCGGTGGCTCCGCCGCGTCACGACGAGAGGCGGGGGCGGCCGGGGTCCGACGCCCGGCGGCCGCACGGCGAGGAGCGCCGGCCGCACGGCGGCAGGCCCGGCGCGGCGACTCCGGCGAAGCCCCTCCCGTATCGCGTCGCCCGCTGGGGCAAGTTCTGGTCGCTCGAGCCGCTGTTCGCCGACACACGCTCCTACCTCGTCGGCAAGGGCGGTGCGCCCCCGAAGCTGGACGATCTGGTGCTGGCCGTACCTCTGCACGGCGACCGGCGCCGCATCGTCGAGGTCCTGGGGAGCGCCGACGACCTGCGGGCCGTGCTTCGCGCCATGATCTACGCGCGCGGGCTGCCCCAGAGCTTTACCACCGAGGTGCTCGAGGAGGCGGCCGCGGTGGGCGCGCGCGCCGCGCGCGCGGACCGCGGCCGCCACGACCTCACGGCGCTGCCGACGTTCACCATCGACCCGGACACGGCACGCGACTTCGACGACGCCGTGAGCGTGCAGCGCGAAGGCGCCGGCTACCGCGCCCACGTGCACATCGCCGACGTGTCGTACTTCGTCGACGACGACGGCGCCATTGAGGGCGAGGCCCGGCGCCGCACGTCCAGCCTCTACCTGCCCCTGTTCGCCGAGCCCATGCTGCCCGGAATGCTGAGCAGTGGCCTCTGCAGCCTGGTGCCGGGAAAGCCGCGGAAATGTCTCACCGTGGAGTTCGCCTTCGCCGCCGACGGGCGCCGCACGGCCGTTCAACTCTATCGCTCGTTGATCAACAGCGATCACCGGCTCACCTACGGGTTCGTGGACACCATCATCGGCGACGAAGAAGGCGGCACGCCTCCCGCCTCGCCGCGCGACGTGCCCGGCGCGACCACGGCCGCCGACGAAGAGCTCCTCACGAGGCTGCGTCTGGCGCACGAACTGGCCGCCGTGCTGCGCCGCCGCCGTCAGGCCCGCGGCGCTCTCACGCTGGGCTCGTTCGAGCCCGAGTTCGCCTTCGACCACGCGGGCGCCCTCGCGGGGGCTGCAGCGCGTCCGGAGACGCCGTCCCATGCCCTCGTCGAGGAGTTCATGCTGGCCGCAAACGAGGCCGTGGCGGAGTTCCTGCTGCGCAAGAAGGCGCGCACGCTCTACCGCGTGCACGAGCCGCCCGAGCCGGCGAGCGTGCGCGAACTCCTCGACGCGCTCGAGGAGCTCGGCGTGCAGACGCCGCCGTTCCCGGCCGGCAACGCTGTGCCCGCAGCACAGCTCGCGGAGGCGTTCGGTCGCCTTAGCCGCATCGTCGCCGAGACGGGCACTCGCGAGGGTCGGGGCAGGCAGGCCTGGTCGACGCTGCTGCTGCGCTCGCTCAAACAGGCGCGCTACAGCCCGGCGAACCTCGGGCATTTCGGGCTCGCCAGTCCGGCGTACCTGCACTTCACGTCGCCGATCCGCCGCTACCCGGACCTCGTGACTCACCGCAGCCTGCTGTACCACCTCGGCGAGGGCGGCGGCGAGCTCAGCGAAGCCGATCTCGCCGCCGCCGCCGAAGACTGCTCCACGCGGGAGCGCGAGCTTTCCCGCCTGGAGATGGACGCCGACGCCGTCGCGCTCTGCTTCCTGCTCGACCGGCGCCTCCAGGACGAAGGCTGGGAGCAGGAGTTCGCCGGCGAGGTCGTCGGCCTCGTCGGAGGCGGCCTGTTCGTGCGGTTCGGCGAGGTCTTCGAGGGCTTCCTCTCCTCTCGCCGGCTGGGCGGGGAACGCTTCGAGGTGAGCGCGCACGAGACGGCGCTCGTCGGCGAAGCGACCGGGCGGCGGTACCGGCTCGGCGACGCCGTTGCCGTGAAGGTGGAGCGCGTCGACCGGCTGCGCGGCAAGGTCGATCTCGTCCCGGCACTCGGGGGCCCGGAGCGGCCGCTCACCGGCAGGAACCGCACCTTCGCCAGGCGTTCGACAGGCGCCCGGCCGCCGCGCGGCGGCGCGCGGCCGCCTGTCTCCCCATGATGCGGTAACCTAGGGCCATGGCACGAGAGAACGGCATCAAACGCGTGGCGGAGAACCGCAAGGCGCGCCACGACTACTTCATCGACGACACCTACGAGGCGGGCATTGTCCTGGTGGGCACCGAGGTCAAGTCGCTGCGCGAGGGGCGCATCAGCCTGCGCGACAGCTACGTCGAGGTCAAGGGCCCTGCGCACGCGCCCGAGCTCTTCCTCGTCGGCGCCCATATCAGCCCGTTCGAGCAGGGCAACATCTGGAACCACGAACCCCTTCGCGTGCGCAAGCTGCTGCTGCACAAACACCAGATCGAGCGCATCGCCCAGCGCGTCAGGGAGCGCGGCTACACGGTCGTGCCCACCAAGGTGTACTTCAAGGACGGGCGCGCCAAGATCGAGATCGGCATGGCGCGCGGCAAGAAGCTTTACGACAAACGCCACGACATGGCGGATCGCGACGCCAAACGCGACATGGAGCGTGCCTTGCGCGGTCGCGGGGAAGACAGGCGGTAGCGGCGCCGTCACCGGCGCCGGCCCACACAGTCGAACAGGGGGGCCGATGGACACATTGAACCAGGAGCAGATCGAGGCGGCGCTCGGCGAGCTGGGGGAGTGGGGGTTCGAGGGCGAGGCCCTCACGCGCACGTTCCGCTTCGCAGACTTCGTGCATGCCATCGGCTTCGTCGAACACCTCGCCGAAGTGGCCGAGGAGCGCCAGCACCACCCCGATATCGACATCCGCTACAACAAGGTGATTCTGCGCCTCAGCACCCATAGCGCCGGCGGCGTCACGGTGCGCGACGTCGAGCTGGCCGAGGCCATCGAGCACCTGCTCTGACGACCCCTCGCGTCGCCGCGTGTGCTAGACTCGGCAGCCGTTGCCCTCGTAGCTCAGGGGATTAGAGCGCGCGCCTCCGGAGCGCGAGGTCGAACGTTCGCATCCTTCCGGGGGCACCAACGTTGACAAAGTCACAACGTTCTTCCTGCACATGC
>JADGPQ010000306.1 GCA_017882325.1 Thermoleophilia bacterium | reverse complement strand
GACAGCCTTCGCCCGCAAAGACTCGCTGGTTTACCCAGCCGTAGCTCGCCGCAGGCGAGCGAAGGCTGGTGCCGGAGGAGGGAGTCGAACCCTCACGACTCTTGCGAGTCTCGGGATTTTGAGTCGAGGGAATTGACGCGCTCCACCACGCTTTACTGTGCTTTGTCGCACTCGCCTCGCGCCCCAACGCGCTCCATCGCACCGCCCGTTGCCCCAAATTGCCCCATGAGCCGTCACGGAGGCCCGCCTCCGCACCCGGTGCTATACTGCGCCGCGGACGACGTACGCGGGTGGCTCGGCCGGCTACAGGCAGAGTGACGAGTGGTACTCCGGCAGATCACCGACGACGACCTGCGATCGGCACAGCGGAAACGATGGCCTTTCCAGGACCGTCCGTTCGGTGACGTCATCGCGTGAGTCAATGTCGAACCCACGGAGAATGCCGCCGAGATCGGCTACGCACGCTTCCTCTACGCCGTCAGCGGCAGCTGAGGTCGCGCCAAGCACGCTCCGCCTCGCACGGTGGAGCACGGCTTCAGCCCAGCTCTTGCCGACTTCTTCCAGGGAGCATCATGGACAAGTGCGAGTTTCTCGAGGCGGCGAGCGCGGGGAGCCGGCCCGCGGCCTCCATCACCACCTTGCAGGTGACGACGAAGCCGGTGATGACGGTCTCGAGCCGTGACTGCCTGTAGAATAGCGTCCTACCATGGAGCGACGCGCTCAACGTCTGGCCATCGCCGCGCTCGTCGGGGCGTTTGCGTGCCTCTACGCGGCGGAGGGGCTGCTGCGTCACTGGCACTTCGGCAGCAGCTTCGACCTAGCCATCTATGATCAGGCCGTCTGGCACCTGAGTCATTTCGAGCGCCCGGCCAGTTCTATCCGCGGCTACGCGAACTTCTTCGGTGATCACTTCAATCCGGTGTTCCTGCTGCTGGCGCCGCTGTACTGGATCGTGCCCTCCGCGGGCACGCTCGTCGTCGCCCAGGCCGTGCTGTTCGCGCTGTCGATCGTGCCGGTCTTCGTGTTTCTGAAGGGGCGCCTGCCCGTCTCGACGGCGCTGGCCCTGTGCGTCGCGTATGGGCTCTTCTGGGGCCTGCAGCGCGCGGCCGCGTTCGACGTGCACGAGTTCGCATTCGCTCCGCTCTTCATCGCAACGGCGATTCTCCTCATCGATCGGCGGCGCTGGGGCTGGTTCTGGTGCGTCGCCCTGCTGGTCGCGCTCGTCAAGGAAGACCTCGTGCCGGTGGTCTCGTTCTTCGGCGTGTACCTGTTCGCGACGGGAGAGAGGCGCCGAGGCGCAGTGCTCGCGGTGGCCGCCGGAGTCGGCTTCGTCTTCGTGGTGGGATTTCTGATTCCGTGGTTCGCCGGCGCCCCGCAGTTCGGCTACACGAGCGCGTACGGCGATGCGATCGCGCGGCCGTGGACGATCCCGGCCAAGCTCGTGAGCCCCCCGGTCAAGCTGGGCACGGCCGTGATGTGGCTGGCGCCGTTTGGCTTCCTCCCGCTCGGCTCTCCGCTGTCGATGATCCTCGTCCCGCTCGTGCTCGTCCGCTTCCTCTCGTCGAGCCCGACGCACTGGGGCACGAGCTTCCACTACGGCGCGCCGCTGGCTCCGATCCTGGCCATGTCGGCGGGCGACGCCCTCGCGCGCCTTCGCCGACGGATCGATCAGCCGAGGACGCGGACGCGCGTGACGACGGGACTCGCCTGGGCGTGCGTGATCATCGCCGCGATTCTGCCGGGCCACCAGGATCACTGGCGTCTGACCCGCCCGTCCGTCTACCGATTCACGGCGTTCGACCGCACGGGGAACCAGGCGGTCGCGCTCGTTCCGCCCGCGGCGTCCGTGGTGGCGCAGGCGGCCATCCTTCCGCACTTGAGCGAGCGCCAGTCGGCGTTCGTCCTGACACCGGAGGCGCCCGATGGCGACTTCGTCGTGGCGGCCATCGACCTGAGCGCATGGCCGCTTCCCGATGCCGCGGCGATCGGCCGACTGATCGAGGAGCGCCGCGCCCGGGGGTACACGACCGTGTTCGCGCAGGACGGCTGGACCGTGCTCCGCCGGTAGGCAGCGGCGGCGGCGGGAGCGAGCCGGTTGATTCGTTAGCCCGGAATGTCAGGGGGCCACTCGGGTGCAACGGCCTGGGAGCTCGCGGGCGGCATTGAGCGTGGGTGGAGGAGGACACACCATGACAAGACATTCCGCAATGACACACTGCGCTCTGTTTGCGTTCGTAGGGCTGTTGACGTCGGATACGGTGAGAGTTCAAACCAACAAGACGCCGTGTTTCTGCTGGTGAGGGACACTCGCGTGGCACCAAAGGCGCTCATCGGCACTCCGAGCAAAGAAGGTGTTGTCACGGTCGACAGCATGAGCCCCATGGCCAGCACAGGCCGCGGCCTTTGGTTCGCTGCCCTCCGGCTACGGCCAAAGCTCTTGCTGCTCTTCGACGTCCAACGGGGAATCGCGGACCGAGCAACAACGCTTGTTGTTGATATCGGCCTCAATGGCAAGCCGACGCCTATGACGATTGAGATCACGAAGTAGCACGCGTGGTCCGGCTCACCCCGCTGGCCAGCGTGCCCCGATCACGACGCGGCCCGCCCCGTGGTCGGCCGCGGCCCGCTCGGGCCACCTTGCCCAGCCTCGTGGGTTTCCCGCGAATTGCCCCACGGTTGCCCCACGGACGTCGGCGCGCACGGGACTGTTTGGCGGAGCGGTCGCGTTAAGTGTCTAAAGGAGATCGAGGCGAAGGGGGGTCCGCCTTCGCGGCGTTGCGGCTCACAGTGGTCCTCGCGCCGCTTCGGCGAGACAGCCTTCGCCCGCAAAGACTCGCTGGTTTACCCAGCCGTAGC
>JADGPQ010000305.1 GCA_017882325.1 Thermoleophilia bacterium | reverse complement strand
TCCGCGGCCACGCGGCGCACGACCGCCGCCTGGTCCTCGAGCTCCTTCTTGACGCCGACCAGCGGGATCATGATCTCGGGGTGGACGTCCACGCCCTCCTTCTTGACGGTGCAGGCGGCCTCGAGGATGGCTCGCGCTTGCATGGCCGTGATCTCGGGGTAGGCGATGCCAAGACGGCAGCCGCGGTGACCGAGCATGGGGTTCGCTTCCTTGAGGTCTTCGACCTTGGCCGCGATCTCCATGGGCGTGACGCCCATCGCCACGGCGACCTGCTTCTGCTCGAGCTCGGTGTGCGGCATGAACTCGTGCAGCGGCGGGTCGAGCGCGCGCACCGTCACGGGGCGCTCGCCCATCACGCGGAAGATCCCCGCGAAGTCTTCGCGCTGCATCGGCAGGAGCTTGGCGAGTGCCTTCTCGCGGTCGGCGACGGTATCAGCGAGGATCATCTCGCGCACCGCCGTGATGCGCTCGCCGCCGAAGAACATGTGCTCGGTGCGGCAGAGGCCGATGCCCTGGGCGCCGAACTTGATGGCGTTGGCGCTCTGGTCGGGTTGGTCGGCGTTGGCGCGCACCAGCAGCCGGCGCTCGGCGTCGGCCCACTTCATCATGTCGTCATAGTACTTGAAGGTCTGCGAATCCTCGGGTTTCAGGGAACCCTCGAGGAGCACTTGCAGCACTTCGCTGGGGCGCGTCTCGAGCTGGCCGACGATGACCTCGCCGGTGAAGCCGTCGATGGACAGCCAGTCGCCCTCCTTCACCACCTTGTCGCCCACGGTGATGGTGCGCGCCTTGTAGTCGATGTCGAGCGCCTCGCAGCCCACGACGCAGACCTTGCCCATCTGGCGGGCGACCAGCGCGGCGTGGCTGGTCATGCCACCGCGCGCCGTGAGGATGCCCTCGCTCACGGTCATGCCGCGGATGTCGTCGGGGCTCGTCTCGACGCGCACCAGCAGTACCTGCTTGCCGGCACTCTTCATGGCGTCGGCGTCACCGGCGTTGAACGCCACCTGGCCGGCGGCGGCGCCGGGGCCGGCGGCCAGGCCCTTGGCCAGGATCCGGCCCTCCGTGACGGCGACGCGCCGGCTCTCGGGCGAGAAGATGGGCCGCAGCAGCTGGTTGAGCTGCTCAGGCTCGACGCGCATGAGCGCCTCCTGCGGTGTGATCACGCCGGCTTCGCACATGTCGACGGCGATGCGGATGGCGGCCAGGCCGGTGCGCTTGCCGTTGCGCGTCTGCAGCATGAAGAGGCGGCCCTTCTCGACGGTGAACTCGAAGTCCTGCATGTCGCGCAGTTCGCGTTCCAGGGTCTGGCGCACCTCGAGAAGCTGCTCGTAGGCGGGCGGAAAGACCTCGGCGAGCTCGCTCACGGGGCGCGGGGTGCGCACGCCGGCGACCACGTCCTCGCCCTGGGCGTTGACGAGAAACTCGCCGTAGAAGACATCCTCGCCGGTGGCGGGGTCGCGGGTGAAGGCGACGCCGGTGCCGGACTCCTCGCCGGTGTTGCCGTACACCATGGTCTGCACGTTGACGGCCGTGCCCCACGTGTCGGGGATGTTGTAGAGGCGGCGGTAGGCCACGGCGCGGTCGTTGTTCCAGCTGCCGAACACCGCGGTGATGGCGCCCCAGAGCTGCTGCAGCGGGTCGTCGGGGAAGTCGTTGCCGGTGCGCTCCTTGACGGCGGCCTTGAACTTGACGACCAGGTCCTTGAGGTCGCCCTCGTCGAGGTCGGTGTCGAAATGGATGCCCTTGGCCTCCTTGGCCGCTTCGAGGATCTCTTCGAAGGGGTCGCGTTCGTCTTTGTCCTCGGGCTTGCAGCCGAGCACCACGTCGCCGTACATGGAGACGAAACGGCGGTAGCAATCGTAGGCAAAGCGCGGGTTACCGGTCGTCGCGATGACGCCCTGCACGGTGGTGTCGTTGAGGCCCAGATTGAGGATGGTGTCCATCATGCCGGGCATGGAGGCGCGGGCCCCGGAGCGTACCGAGATGAGCAGCGGATCGACGGCGTCGCCGAACTTCCTGCCGGTGTCGGCCTCGAGGGCGGCGAGCGCGGCAGCCACCTGCTCGTCGACGCCGTCCGGATAGCTGGTGCTGGCCGAGTAGTGGTTGCAGACCTCGGTGGTGATCGTGAAGCCGGGCGGCACCGGCAGCCCGATGCTCGTCATCTCGGCGAGATTGGCGCCTTTGCCGCCGAGCAGGTTCTTCATGCTCTTGTCGCCCTCGCTGAATTGGTAGACCCACTTGCTCGACATCAATCACTCCTCGGGATAGGTACCTTCTTCACGCCTGCGACAGAGGCAGGCGGCTGAACTCGCCGATGCGGCCGATCAGGGCCGCGACGGCGGCCAGTTGCGCCAGCCGATTGTCGCGCACGGCCTCGTCGTCGGCCATGACCATCACGGCGTCGAAGTAGCGGTCGACGGCCGGCCGCAGGCCGGCCGCTTCTTTCAGGGCGCTCTCGAGCTCCAGGTGAGCGAGCGCGTCGCGCAGCGGCCCGCGCGCCGCCTCGTAGGCCGCGGCCAGCTCGCGCTCGGCGTCGTCGGCGAACAGGGCCGGGTCGACGGAGCGGGACCCGGCAGCCGCGTCCTGAGCGGCGAGCGCGGCGCAGCGATTGTAGGCAGTCACGGCGTCCTCGAAGAAGTCTCGGCCGACGAGGGCGGCGAAGATGCGCGCCCGCGCCGCCAGGGCCGGCACGTCGCCGGCCGGCGCGGCCAGCGCCGCCTCGACGCAGGAGAACGGCAGGCCTTCGTCGAGCAGCAGCACCTGCAGGCGTTCGCGCACGAAGGCCGCCGTCTCGGCGGCGATGACGGCGCGTCGCTCGTTGTCGAGACCCTCGGCGCCCTGCAGCTCGAACTGGTCCA
>JADGPQ010000304.1 GCA_017882325.1 Thermoleophilia bacterium | reverse complement strand
GGCACCGTCGAACTCGTCGATCGCCGCTCGCGCACCTGCACCAAGGACGAGATGAGGACGTTGGAGGCCGTGTGTAGTGCGGCCGCGCTGGCGATCCGCAACGCCGACATGTTCGGCCGTGAGCACGAGAACGCCACGCGGCTAGCGTCCGTGCTCGACGCCAGCCGCGCGATCACCTCGACCGTCGTCCTCGACCGCGTGCTGCCCATCGTGGCCGAGAAGACCTGCATCGCGGTCGGTTCGGAGGAGTGCATCATCTGGGAGTACAGGAAGGACGAAGGAGTCCTGGCCGAGCGCACGTATTACAGCAGCCGGCAGCGGTCGTATGCACCCACCGACAGTGCCAATCTGGAGGAGAACCCGCTCCGGCGGGCGATCCTGGAGGGTGGCGTGATCGTCGAAGAGACGATCTCCGACGAGCAACTGCATCCGCTGAGCCGCGCGCTGATGGAAGAGTGGGGCGAGAAGAGCCGCCTCTCGGCGCCGCTTGTCTTCGACGGCGAGCCGATCGGCATGCTTGTCCTCATCGAGACCGAGCGCGTGCGCCACTTCAAACCAGAGGAGCTCGAGCTGGTGCAGGCCCTGGCCGAGCAGGCGGCGGTCGCCATTCAGAACGCTCGCCAGTACGAGGATGTGCGGCGCATGCACGCCAACAACCTGCGTACGCTGTGCACGGCGCTGAACGCCAAGGACTACTACACGCTGGGCCACACGGCGCGGGTGGCGGCGTACATGAAACTTCTCGGCAAGGAGTTGGGTTGGTCCAGCGAAGCAGTGCACCGGATCGGCGAAGCGGCGTACCTGCACGACATCGGCAAGATCGGCATCCCAGACCGCGTCCTCACCAAGGCCGGCAAGCTGAACCAGCGCGAATGGGAGCTGATGCGTCAGCACCCGGTGCTCAGCGCCGACATCATCGGACCGCTGTACGGGGATGATGTGGTGCTGGGTGTGCGGCACCACCACGAACGCTACGACGGTCGTGGATACCCGGATGGCTTGGCTGGGGCAGAGATCCCGCTCATCGCACGCGCCATGTGCGTCGTCGATTCCTACGACGCCATGTCGTTCGATCGGCCGTACCATCGCGGCCTCAGCTTCACCGACTGCCTTGCAGAGATGGAGCGCTGCAAGGGCAGCCAGTTCGACCCGGTCATGGTGGATGCCTTCGCCCAAGTGCTGGCGGACATCACCTCGGTCAGGCAGCGGGGGCTCGCCATCGGCGCGCAGGCCGCAGCGCTCATAGACGTGGACGCGCACGTGGCCCTCGTCGAGAGCGGCAGCGAGGACGACCCGGCCTACTCGGAGACGGTCCGCATCCTGTGCGCGGCACGCGACGCGAACCCAGGAGTGCGATACATGACCACCGTCGCGCGCCGTGATGCAGGCCAGATGGTCGTCTGTGACGCGGAGGAGGACGAGGAAGAGCGCTCACATCTCGGGGAGGCCGTGGGGACCGACGTGGAGCTGCCGCGCGTCCTGGCCGGCGAGACGCCCGACATCTGCCTCGCGTCGGCCGACCAGTACGGTGTCTGGATCAGCGCCATCACCCCTCTCACGCGCCCCGACGGGGAGATCGTCGGCGCCGTGTCGGTCGACTTCCCGGCCTACGAGGCGGCGGAGGAGGACGGTCTGCGGGGCGACGCGACGCAGATACTCACGAGGCTTCTGGTCGGCGACTCCGAACGGGTGAGCCGGGCGGAGGCGGACGCCGCTACCGACCTGCTCAGCGGGCTCTACACGCACGGGCGCCTTCATGAGGGTCTGGCAGAGCAGATATCGTGCGCCGAGGAAGCGGGCGGGGAGCTTTCTCTCGTCCTGTGCGACGTCGACCGTCTCGCCGACTTCAACCGGCTGGTCGGCTATCCGCACGGCGACGAGGCGCTGCGCTTCATCGGCCAGCTCATCGAGAGCGCGTCGCGGCCGGCCGATCTTTGCGCCCGTTTTGGCGGCGACGAGTTCGCCGTGGTGCTCAACGATGGCGGCGCCCGCGCCCTGGAGGCGGCCGAGGCCCTCAGGGAAGCCGTCGAGGCGGCGAAGATCGACGCCGGCGGACGGAGTCTCACCATGAGCGTCGGGGTCGCCACCTTCCCATGGGACGGTCAGAACAAGGACGCACTGATCGACAGGGCCCGATGGGCGGTCGATCTGGCCAAGCGCCGCGGCCGCAACCGCTGTGTCAGATTCGAGGACCACGGCAACGGGAACTTCTCCAGCGGCCGCAAGCAGGCTCTCCGCTACCTGGCCATGATGGCAAAGCTGGCCGACGCCAGGGTGCACTACGAGGAGAAGCACTCCGAGACCGTTGCCCGGCTGGCGGCGGCGGTTGCGGTCGAGCTCGGCATGTCTCGGCAGGAGATCGCCGACGTTGGCGAGGCAGCTCGTCTGCGCGACATCGGGCAGTTTGGCATCCCGGACAACGTCCTGAGCAAGCCTGGCGCCCTCTCGGACGAAGAGTGGGTGCTGATCCGCGAACACCCGCGAGCCGGCGAGCGCCTGCTGCGACATATGGGGTTCGACTCGGTGGCCGACGCCGTCGCCCACCATCACGAGCGCTTCGACGGTACGGGCTACCCTCTCGCGCTGAGCGGGCAGGAGATTCCCCGGAGCGCGCGCATCGTGGCGGTGGCCTCCACCTTCCAGGCGCTGGTGAATCGCCAACCGTATCGGCCCGAACGGTCGGCCGACGACGCCCTGGAAGAGATGCGGCGTTGCGCGGGTACTCAGTTCGACCCCGAGATGGTCGCCGCCCTCGAGCGGGTGATGTCCCACAGCTGAGCCTCAGGGCGAAGCAACCACGTGGCGACCCCGCCGCGCCATCTGATGCGCCGGCCCAGTGTCGTGTGCGGCCTGACCTCGTCGCCGACGCAATGCCGACGGATG
>JADGPQ010000303.1 GCA_017882325.1 Thermoleophilia bacterium | reverse complement strand
GCCCAGCACGACCGGCTGTCCCTGGCCTGCCCCGGGCCGCGTCTCGTCGTCGATCAGCGACTGAAGGGCGCTGGCCGTGCGCGATGGCCCCGGACCGCGTCGCGGCTTCATGGGCCGTCCTCCCTGAGGCGCTTCGGCCGCGCGGCAAGAGCCGCCTCGGCGGGTCGCCGCCGGTGCCGGCGGCGCCCGGAGGCGCCCCAGTCGAGCCCGCCGGTCTTCCACAGGTACACGAGCCCGGCGAAGAGCAGCACCACGAAGACCACGATCTCGACGTAGCCGGCCCAGCCGAGGCGTCTGGCGTTCACGGCCCAGGCGAAGATGAAGACGGCCTCTAGGTCGAAGATCACGAAGAACAAGGCGACCTGGTAGAACTCCACGGAGAGCCGTTTGGGGAGCGGCCCCGCCGGTTTGATGCCCGACTCGTACGGTATCCCTCGCTCTGGACCGCGGTGGCGCTCGCCGAGCAGCGCCGAGACCACGATGATCGCCGCCACGATGACCAGCACGAGGGCGGCGTAGAGCACGGCCGGCCAGATCGCCACCGCTACGAGTAGACCCGTCACGCCACCCCCTGGTGCTCGTTGCCCCGTCGCCCGCCGCGTCGATGCTGGACGCGGGGACCGTCACATGGTAGAGAACCTATCAGTATCAAGGGGAGCGGCGCGTGTCACCTCTCCCGCGGCATCATTCTCGCACGCGACCCTCCAGCACGGTAGCATGGCGGCGAGACGCGAAGGACCGGGGGGTCCTGCAGATGGGCCGATCGTTCGTGCACAGTGGGCAGCGGAGGGGCAGGTGCCTCTCTCGTTTTCGTGGCCGCCCACTTCTCCGTACCTTGGCACAATTGTGCGTCGTCCTCATCCTGCTCTTCGTTGCGGCCGGCCCAGCCGGCGCCTCTCCGTCGCCCAGCCCTGCGCCCACGCTCGAGACCTCCGCCAGCGCGAGCCCCGCGGTCGTGGCAACGACCGACCCCGGGGCCAAGGTCTTCGCGGAGAACTGCTCGGGGTGTCACGGGACCAGAGGTGAAGGCGGCTTCGGCCCGCCGCTCGCGTCGGCCGGCTTCGCCAGCCTCGTGGCTCCGATGGTCGAGGAGGGCGGCATCCTGATGCCGGCCTTCGGCGACCAGCTGAGCGACGCCCAGATCCAGGGCGTAGCGGGGTACGTGGCTGCCTACATCGCCGACCCTGAAGCGCGCACGGCCGTGGTCGCCGACGGCGGCGAGATCTACCGCCTCTACTGTGCGGGCTGCCACAGCACCACCGGCCGCGGTGGTGCGCTGCCCCGCGGCCGCAATGCGCCCGACATCTCGCAGTATCCGGCGGCGGAGGCGCTCGCCGCCATGATCCTCGGCCGCGGCAACATGCCGGCGTTCGCCGGCAACACGCTCGACGTGCGCCAGCAAGCCGCCGTGGGGCTCTACGTGGGCGTCCTCGTGGATCCGCCCTCGCCGGGCGGCCGCGGCCTCGGTTACCTGGGGCCGGTGACCGAGGGCGCCGTCTCGGCCATCGCCCTGCTCATCCTGATCTTCCTCGCCGTGTGGCTGGCGTGGAAGTCGAGGACGGCGCCGCCGTGAGCGCTCGAGAGACCGGCACTCACGGCGCCCCGCCCGTCCCGGGCGGCGGTTCGGCGCCGGCCCGCGGCGGCGGCTCGCCGCCGGGCTGGCCGGCGGCCATCGGGCTCCTCGTGACTGTGGTCGGAGCCGTGGGCTTCGTCGTGGCGTTCGTCACGAACGCCGGCACGGCCTGGCTCGGAGGCTCGCTGGCGGCCGCCCTGCTCGGCCTCGGCGTGGCGCTCGCCTACTGGGGCCGCGACCTCGCCGGGGACGAGGTCATCAGCGGTCCGTATCCGGCGCCGCACGACGACGTCCGCGGCGCGGCCGCGCTGGGCGGCGATCTCGAGCAGAGCGCCCACGTCATCACCCGGCGGCGCTTGCTGTCGAAATTCCTCATCGCCGGCGTCGGCGTCTTCGCCCTCAGTCAGGTCGTGATCCTCGGGGCGCTCGGTCCACGGCCGGGGCGCAGCCTGTTCGTGACGGCCTGGAGGCCCGGGAGCCGTCTCGTGACCTCCGACGGCGAGCCGGTGACCCGGGACGTTCTCGCCCGCGGGGGTACTCTGGTGGCGTTCCCCGAAGGGCACACCGACGCGGCCGACTCGCAGATCGCGCTCTTCCACTTCATCGGCGGCGAGTTCAAGCCGCAGCCCGGGCGAGAGACCTGGAGCCCTGAGGGCTTCGTCGCGTACTCGCGCATCTGCACCCACGTCGGTTGCGCCGTCGCCCAGTACATGGACGAGGTCCAGATGCTCGCCTGCCCGTGCCACCAGTCGACCTTCGACCTCCTCGATGGCGCGCGGCCGGTCGCGGGACCGGCGGGGCGGCCTCTTCCGCAACTCCCGCTCGCCATCGATGCCCAGGGATACCTGGTGGCGCAGAGCGACTTCACCGAACCCGTCGGCCCCGGCTTCTGGAACGCCGGATGAGCGACCGGCGCCTCATGCGGAGCCTGCGCACCGCGTTCGGTGTCAGGCGCTCGCAGCTCCGGCGTGGCGCGGGCTGGCTCGACGAGAACCTCGGCGGGGGCAGCGGCCTGCTGCGCGAGGAGCTCCGCCACGTCTTCCCCGACAGCTGGGCGTTCTTCCTCGGCGAGATCGCACTCTACTGCTTCATCCTGCTCGTCGTCACGGGGATCTACCTCGCGCTGTTCTTCCACGCCTCGCAGGCGCCGGTCGTGTACCACGGCAGCTACCAGCCGCTGGCCGGCGTGCCGATGTCCGACGCCTACAGCTCCGTCCTCGACCTCAGCTTCAATGTTCGTGCCGGCCTGCTCGCGCGCCAGGTGCACCACTGGGCGGCGCTCGTGTTCGTCGGGGCCCTCATGATCCATCTG
>JADGPQ010000104.1 GCA_017882325.1 Thermoleophilia bacterium | reverse complement strand
CACCGCGGCGATGGAACCCTCGGTTGAGACGATGGGCGCCACGAGCCCGACCTTGCCGCGCCTGAGCGCCGAGTACACCAGCAGCAACCCGACGACGTTGCTGGCGCCGGCCAAGAACATCCACCCGAGGTCCGATCCGCCGAGCTGCCCAGGCCGCGGGCCGACAGCGATCGCGGCGAGGTTGGCCGCGAGGCCGACGAGCATCACCCACGCCAGGACGGACGCTGGCCCGATCATCCGGCTGGAGCGAGACGAGCACAGCGTGCCGGTCGCCCACATCAGCGCGGCGCCAAGTCCGGCGACGACAGCGATCATGACCACCTGCTGAATGTCGCGTCGATGCTGCGATACACGGCACTACGAGCCGAGGACATTCTTACCGTGCCAGTCATTCCACGGCTCGCCCCATTGACGACATCGTCCGACACACCAATCGCCGCCCTCGGATGCGTCTTCGTTGGCGCCAGATTGCGACTATGGGCCGCACGCAGCAGCCCTCCCAAGTGCCCACCAGCCGCACTGGACCGCCCTCAGTTTGTTTGTCGACGGGTTGTCGGAGCGCGTCTCGGGCGTCTCGCGGCGCCCCTTCCAGCCACGATTTCCCTGCAAATTGCTGGTGGACCGCAGGGGAGTCGAACCCCTGACCTCCGCCGTGCAAAGGCGGCGCTCTCCCAACTGAGCTAGCGGCCCACGAGGGGCACTAGTATAGCGCGCCGGACACGCCCCCCGGACCGCAGCCAGGCAGTAGTATGCGAGCGTGGGCACGTTGGGGAGCAGGGGGGTACGTCTGAGGCGCGCCGCCACCATGGCGGCCATCGGCGCAGCATTCCTGGTGATCGGAGGCGGTCGAGCGGCCGTGGCAGACCCCGGCGCCAGCGAGACTCTCACGACGAGCGTCATCCACGCCGTCAGCGTCCATCGCGGTCAGGTGGCGCGGATCGACTACCGCGCCGACGACGTCGCCGGCGGCACCGTGACGATCGACCTTGTCGTGACGTCGCCGCAGGGCGCGGTGGTGCGCACACTCGTGAGCGCTCGCGAGGCGCCCGTCGGCGTCGTACAGGTATGGCGCGGTCGGGTGTGGCTCAAGACCGGCCGATACGTGATCGCCGCGCACGCGCGCGACGCGAGCGGCCTCTCGGAAGCGCAGGCCGTGCCCGCTGCGCTCTCGGTGCAGAGGGCTCTGCCGCCGATCATCCCTTCGGCTGCCGCCCGGCGCGCCGCCTTCACTTGGGCGGCGCGGCGTGCCGGGCGCGTGGCCGTCGCCGTGGTCGATAGTCGCGGGCGGCCGTTCGGCTTCCACGCCGGCGTGCCCTTCACGAGCGCCAGCGTGGTGAAGGCGATGCTGCTCGTCGCGTACCTCCGCCACCACGCAACGGTCTCGGCTGCAATGCGCGACGTGCTCCGGCACATGATCAACTACTCCGACAACTCCGCGGCCGACGCGGTATACCGCGTTGTCGGCCGCAGGGGCCTTGCGAAGCTGGCGCGGACGGTCGGCATGCAGGGATTTCGTACGACCGGGGCATGGGTCAGCACGCGCATCACGGCGGCGGACATGGCGCCGTTCTTCCGGGACATGGAGACCTGGGTGCCGGTGCGTCACCGGCGCTTCGCCAACTGGCTGCTGGCGCACGTGACCCCAAGCCAATGCTGGGGCATCCCGGCCGCGGCGGTCCCGCTGGGCTACAGCGTCTACTTCAAGCCGGGCTGGCTCGGCGCCTGGGTGCTGGCCAATGAGGCCGCCCGGCTCGAAGGTCATTCGGTGCGCCTCGGTCTTGCCGTGTTCACCGACAGGAACCCGTACTCCAGCTACGGCAAGGACACCATCGCCGGCGTGACGAGGCGGTTGCTCCGAAACTAGGCTCGGCACCGAGATCCGCGACGCCAGACCCTGTAAGCGGCCGCACCTTGCGCCGTTCAGCCGGTCGAGCTAGACTTCTCGTACCTAGATGAGGTACGGGCGTACCTGAAAGAGGTTCACAATGCTTGCGACGCTGCTCGGCTCCGAGACCCGCGCGCGAGTGCTCACCCTTCTTCTCACCGAGCCGCGACGGACGTACCACCTGCGAGAGCTGATCCGGCTCGCCGGCGGCGGAGCGTCCGGGGTGCAACGCGAGGTCGAGAAGCTCCAAGGGCTCGGACTCGTCCTGTCCACGGGCACGGCCGAAGGCCGCCGCGCGATCAGAGTGGTCGACGAGCACGAGCTTCTCGACCCGCTACGAGCGCTCGTCGACGCCGATGCCGTCGCTGTCGCCACTGCCGCCCGTCTCGCCGAATCATCGCACCCACAGGCTCCGCTCGTCGATCGTCGCCTGCGGCCCCGTCTGCCGCGCGTGCTCGCGGCGCTACAAAGCGCCGGCGTCGAACGGGCGGTGCTCTTCGGCTCCGCGACGCAAGCTGGCACGAGCACGGCACCCCGCGATCTGGACGTCCTCGTCAAGCTCGGAGGTCCGCTCGAGGGACGGGCAGCGCGCTTCTTTGAGCTGCGTCGCCAGCTCGAAGTGGCCAGCGGTCTGCCTGTCGACCTCGTCGAAGCGGAGGCCGTGACCAATCCTTACTTGCGCGACGAGATCGAGCGCACCGGCGTGGTGATCCTTGAGGCCACGTGACGTCCGCGTCTATCTGCAAGACATGGTCACGGCCGCTGAGGTGATCGGCGACTTCATCAGCGGCCGCACATTGGCCGATTACAAGGCCGACCTCATGCTTCGCTCGGCGGTGGAGCGGCAGTTCGAGATCCTCGGCGAGGCGCTGGCACGCGCGCTGCGCCAGGACCCGGAGCTGTACACGCGCCTGCCGGCGTCTCGCGGCGCCATCGACTTTCGCAACGTGATCGCCCACGAGTACGACGCCCTGTCCGCCGCGACCGTGTGGGACATCGCGAGCAACGAGCTGTCAGGCCTTGCCGCCGACGCGGCAGCCGAGCTCGCCCGGCTCGATCTGGTGGACTGACATGCGGACCAGCACGTCCTCGCCACCCGCACAGAACGCCGACGCTGCAAGCGCGCAGGTCGCCCGCGGCCGCGATCTCGGCATCCTGGCGCTCGTCGTCCTGGGGCCTATCTGGGGCTACGGCTGGGTGGCCACCAAGGTCGCCCTGGGGTACTCCCAGCCACTCACCTTCGCGGCGCTGCGCCTCGTGCTCACGGTGCTCTGCCTGTTCCTCATGCTGGTCGCGACACGGCGTTCGCTGCGCCCGCCGCCGCTCGGCTATACCACCGTCATCGGCCTGCTGCAGACCACGGCCTTCGTGGGCCTCGTCATGGTGGCGCTCCACAGCGGCGGCGCCGGCAAGGTCGCCGTGCTCACGTACACGATGCCATTCTGGCTGCTGCTGCTGGCGTGGGCGTTCCTCGGCGAACGTCTGCGCGGTGTGCAGTGGCTGGCCGTGCTCCTGGCGTTCGCAGGGCTCGTGCTGGTGGTCAGCCCGTGGCAGATCCACGGAGTTACGAGCAGCGTGCTGACGATCGCCGGTGGCTTCGCGTGGGCGGCGAGCGCCCTCGTGGTCAAGCTCATGCAGCGGCGGCACCACGTGGACGTGCTCTCGCTCACCACCTGGCAGATGACCATCGGCTCGGTGCCGCTGATCCTCATCGCCGTCCTCACGTACGGCGGCGGACCCGATTGGACGGCGGGGTTCATCTGGGGCCTCGCCTACACCGTGCTGCTGGCCAACGCGCTGGCCTGGGTCCTCTGGCTGTATGCGCTGCGCACGCTGTCGGCAGGCGCTGCCGGGCTGGGCACGCTGGCCATTCCCGTGGTCGGCGTGGTGGCCGCCTGGCTTCAGCTCGGCGAGCGCCCGACTGCCGTCGAAGCCGCAGGCATGACCTTCATCGTCGGGGCCCTGGCGATCCTCGCGGGGCGCAGCCTTGCGGCCGGGCGGCGAGAGCCGTCCCCGGCCGACGAGGAACCCGTGGTTCAGCCGGTCACGGACTAGAGCGCGATGGGCTCGCCGTCCCCACCCAGCCCCCAGCCGGCCGCGGCAGCCGGCCGCGACCGCGACCTCGGCGCAGCCGCCCTCATCCTGCTGGCCCTGATCTGGGGCTACAACTGGGTCGTCATGAAGATCGGCCTGGGCTACGCCCAGCCGTTCGCCTTCGCGGCGCTGCGTACGTTTCTCGGCGCGCTCAGCCTGTTCCTCCTGCTCATCCTCCTGCGTCGTTCGCTCCGCCCGCAGGCCGTCGGCTACACCATCGTCATCGGGCTGCTGCAGACCACGGGCTTCGTCGGCATGCTCATGTGGGCGCTGCAGAACGGCGGCGCCGGCAAGACATCGGTGCTCACCTACACGATGCCGTTCTGGCTGCTGCTGCTGGCGAGAGCGTTTCTCGCTGAGCGGCTGCGCGGCACGCAGTGGCTCGCCGTGGGGCTCGCCCTGGCCGGCCTCGTGCTCGTCCTGAGCCCATGGCGACTGCAGGGCGTCTTCAGCAGCCTGCTGGCAGTGGCAGCCGGGATCTCGTGGGCGGCGAGCGCCATCGTCGTCAAGAAGCTTCAAAAGCGACGCCACGTCGACCTGCTGTCGCTCACTACCTGGCAGATGCTCTTCGGGTCTCTGCCGCTGATCCTCATCGCTCTGCTGACCGCCCGCGGGGGGCCCGAATGGTCGACGCCCTTCATCTGGGCGCTCGCCTACAACGTCGTGCTCGGCAACGCCCTGGCCTGGCTGCTGTGGCTGTTCGCCCTGCGCAGACTATCGGCCGGGGCCGCCGGGCTGGGCACCCTGGCCACGCCGGTCATCGGGGTGGCCGCGGCGTGGCTGCAACTGGGGGAGCGGCCCACCCCAGGCGAGGCCGCCGGCATGGCGCTGATCGTCGCCGCTCTGGCTGTCCTCGCGGCTCGCGAGCTCGCCGCCGGGCGCCACGAGCCGCCACCAGCCGAGGAGGAGCGAGCGGTGCGGCCGGTCATAGACTAGACCTCCAGTCCCCGAACCTCGCCGCCATGCGCGCGATGCCGCGGGTCGGGAACGAAACATCGCGCGCCCTGCCGTGTCAAAAGGACGAAGGGGCAGCGCGTCTCAGCGCCAAGCTCACCGAGGCGGAGAAGCTGACGCTGGTGCAGGGGTTCCAGACCTCCTTGGCCGACAACGGGGCCGCGGGCACCACGACTCCATCGCCGTCGGTCGCGCGCTCCGGGTCCGACGCCGTCGCGATCATCAATGCGCGCTGCGACTCGTGCCACTCGGCCGATGGCGTCCTGCAGTTCCATGCGTCGAGCGCCGGTGAAGCGCAGTCCCTGATCGACGCGATGGTGCAGCAGCGCACCACGGTCTCGGCCGCCGAAGAGCAGACGCTGATCGACTACTTCACGCGCTGAAGGGCGGCGCGGGGCCCACACCGCGGCGAGCGGCCGCCGTGGCGACCTCGCTCAGCCCGTCGTCTCGTCGAGCGCCACTTCGTAGATATCGGCCGAGACGCGTGTGCCCCAGCCCTTGTTGGTGGGCGTCATGCTGCCGAGGATGCGGTCGGCCTCGAGCACCTCGTCCCGGCTCTCGCAGTAAACGCAGACCGCGACGTTGCCGTTGTGCCGGTCATAGAGCATCTCGACCCTGCTCGTCACTTCGGCGAGCCGCGGCGGCAGCTCTCGCGTGGTCTCACCGCGTTTGAGGGCGGCGATACCGTCCTTCATAAGGGCGCCCTCCGCCTCGATCTCATCCAAGTCTCCGCCCTCGAAACGGGCGATCCTGACGTACATCGTGGTGCCTCCTGAATGCTGAGGTGAAGTATCGGTGTCGATATGGTGTTCCCGCTGCGGCGCGGCTCTGACCGTTCCCGACAGCTTTCAGTCGAGCTCAGCTCGGCGGTGGCGCTGTGGGCGGCGGCGCTGTGGGCGGCGGAGCCGCAGGCTCCTGCGCCGCCTTGTCGCCGCCGGGTGCTCCGGACGCCGACGCCGCTTCGAGCTTCGTCAGGTATGCCTCGTTCTCGCGCGCCATGGCAGAGAGCTCGTCGTGCTCGGCCTCGAAGCGCGGATACTTCCACAGCACCAGCGCCACGCCCACCAGCGCGGCGATCAGGGCAAAGGCGATCGCCAGCGTCTTGCCCTGGGCGAAAGCGTCCCGGGCGGCGGCCACGAGCCGGTCGGCGTCGGCGCCGGGCAGCGTCTCGGCGACGTGGCGGGCGCCGGCGAACGACGACGAGATCTCCCCAGCAGCCGACTGGCCGAGCTTCTGCGGCTGCGCCGCCGGCAGCTTCGCAAAGGCGCGCACGAAGTACTGGGCGTAGGCAATTGTGAGCAACGTCCCCAGGATCGCCTAGAAGACGGCGCCGCCGAGGTCCTTGGTGAGGTCGGCGGAGGCCGAGCCCATGCCGACGCGGCGCACGGGCAGTGAGGCGGTGAGCGAGCGGCTGCTCGGTGTGCCCGCGAGGCCGACGCCGCAGCCCAGCAGCGCGTACCCGACGAGCACCCACGTGACGGAAGTGCCCGGGCGCCAGGTGAGCGCGATCGTGACGAAGCCGAGGGCGATCGCGCTCAGCCCCGCCGCCATCGTGAGGCGCGTGCCGAGGCGCGCGATGAGGCGCGCCGCGACGGGCGCCGAGGCGATCATCGCGACCGCCATCGCCAGCGTCATCGTTGCCGCCTTGAACGGATTGAAGCCGAGCACGTTCTGGGTGAACTGCTGCCCGATGAAGACGGCGCCGATGAGAGCGCCGAAAGCGACGAGGCCGGCGGCGAAAGCGACCCAGAACGTCGGCGCCGCCGCCAGCGTGAGGTCGAAGAGCGGCTCGGGGGCGCGCCGCTCACGCCACACGAAGAGCGCGCCCGTGACGACCGCTACCACCAGCAAACCGATCACCGCAGGCGTGATGCCCTGCGGCAGCAGCACCACCATGACGACGAACGAGGAGACCGCGAGGACTGAGAGCACGCCGCCGGGGTGGTCCAACCGGCCCTTGTGCTCGCCGGAGTGGCGAGGGACCAGCCACAACGCCAGCCCGAACACGGCGGCCGCCAACGGCGTGGTCACGAGGAACACCGAGCCCCACCAGAAGTGCTCGAGAAGGAAGCCGCCGGTGAGCGGCCCGAACACCGAGGCGCCGGCGCCGATTCCGGTCCACAAGGCGATGGCGCGCGTCATCGAGCGACCCGAATAGAGGGCGGTGATGAGCGAGAGCGTCGTCGGATACAGCATGCCGCCGGCGACGCCGGTGGCCATCTGCGCCGTCACCAGCCCCTGCCAGCCGTGCGCCATCGACGAGAGGATCGAGAACGGGATGCAGAGGGCGGCGCCCAGCAGCAGGAGCTTCTTGCGCCCGTACCGGTCGCCGACCGCACCGAGGTACAGCACCGTGGAGGCGATGGCGATCTGGTAGGCGTCGGTGATGAAGGTGAGCTGCTGGTTGGACGCGCTCAGCGCCTGGCCGATGTCGGGCAGTGCGACGTTACTGATCGACGTGTTGATGTTGGCAACGATGGCGCCGAGGATCAGCGTCGCCAGGACGAGGCCCGCTCGAGGAGGTCGGCGGTCTGCGGCGGCGGGCACGCTGCGGGCCGCCGCCGGCCCGCTCGTCCGCTGCGTCACGCCCCCTCCTCCGTCGGAGCCATCGCTCACGGCAGCGTACCCGAGGAGCCGGCTAGGCGGAAGCCATTCGGCCGTTCCGGCTGCGCACGGCCATTTCTTGCAGCGGAGGTGATACTGTGACCCCATGGTCAAGCGAAGGTCGGCGCAAAGCATTCTCGCCGAGGTCAGCGCCACGCTGGCGTCGAGTCTGACGGCAGAAGACATCCTCGCCACGGTCGCCCGCCAGATAGGCGAAGCCATGGGCGTCTTCTCCTGCGACATCTGGGAGTACGAGCCTGGCGCGCGGCACATGACCTTCGTGGCCACCTGGTGCGCCGCTGAGAAGAACCCGTACGGCGACTCCGTGGGAGACACCGCCCAGCTCGACGGCTGGGACAACATGCTGGCCGTCGTCGAGGGCAGGCAGACCGTCGAGCTGCACAGCGACGACCCCGACCTGCCGCCCACAGACCGCGCGTCCTTCGACAAGTGGGGCTTCCAGTCCACGAGCGACACGCCGCTCGTCTACGGCGACCGCGTCATCGGGGTGCTCGGCCTCGTGGAGACGCGCGAGTTGCGGCGCTTCTCCGCGGCCGAGCGCGAGCTCTTCGGGCAGCTCGCCGTGCAGGCGGCGATCGCCATCAACAACGCGCACCTTTACCGTTTGCTGCAGGAACAGGCCGATACCGACGGACTGACCGGCCTCTGCAACCACCGCCGGTTCCGTGAGCGCCTCTACGAGGAGTTCGTGCGGGCGCGCCGCTACAACCTGCCGCTCACACTCCTGATGATCGACATCGACGACTTCAAAGCCTTCAACGACGACTACGGCCACCTGATCGGCGACGAGGTGCTGCGCATCGTCGCCAGGCTCCTGAAGACCGGGCTGCGTCAGAGTATCGACCTGGCGGCGCGCTACGGCGGTGAGGAGTTCGCAGTGATGCTGCCCAATACCCCGCCTGAGGACAGTGGGTCGCCGGGCGACCTGCAGGTGCCGCCGGCCGCCGCCGGGCTGGCTCGCGCCAAGGCTCACCGCGGAGGCGCCGGCGCGGTCGCCGCCCGCATCCGCCACAAGGTCGAGATCACGGCCGCCCAGAAGGCCTGCGGCGTGCCGCGCACCATCACGGTGAGCATCGGCGTCGCCCTGCTCACCCCCGAGATGTACGACGCCAGCGCTCTCGTGCGGGCCGCCGACGCCGCCCTCTATGAGGCCAAGCACTCCGGCAAGAACACGGTGGTGGTCGCCGGCTGACTCGGCATGGGCACCTCAGCCGGCGTCGTCACGGCGCTCGGACGGCGGCGGTCCGGGCGCCATCAGGCGCCAGCGCCGCCACGGCGCGATACCCTCGATCTCGATCTCGAGCGAGAAGCTGAGGAAGGTGCGGATGAGTACGATCAGTCCGAGCACCAGCACGTTCTGCATCGTCGGGTCCACGGCGACGGTGCGGATGAGGTCGGCGGCCACGAGGATCTCCAGACCCAGCAGGATGCTCTTGCCGAAGTACGCGCGGATCATGCGATAGACCCCGCTGCGCTTGCCCCGCAGAAGGTCGCGCAGAGCCAGAAAGAGGCCGCTGAGGAAGCCGACCACGAGCACGGCGATACCTACGACCTCGAAGCCCCGCGAGACGACGTCCATGATCTGCTTGAAGTCCACGTGAGCCCCCCGTGCGCGCCGCTCAGTGATGGAACCCGCCGGGGTCCTTGCCAGAGATCGGCGCCTTCAGCTTCTCGAGGATCCTGACCTTCTTGCGGAGGTCGTCGAGCAGCATGTCGGCCACGTCCATCGTGAACCCGCGACGCACGACGATGCGCAGGGCCGCCAGATCCTCCCTGTTCTTCGGGAAGGTGTAGGCAGGCACCTGCCAGCCACGCTCGCGCAGCGCCGGAAGCAGGCGGACGCCCGCGTGTGGAACGGTGATCTCGAGCACCAGCAGCGTGATCGCAATCGCGAAGACACCGTCGGAGAAGGCGTTGAAGCGGTCGGGGGGGAGAGAGTGCCTCTCTCGCTCTGAGGTGCTGTCTTCTGCGGGACGCAGACCGGGCTCGTCGCTCATTGCGGCCTCTCCTGTCCGACGGCCGCTCGCCAGCCTAGTTCGCGAGGCGGTCCAATACTGCATGGTACCCGCTCCCCGAGACGAGGCGGCCCGACGTGCCGAGTTGTTGCCCGTCTAGTTGCCCTAGCCGCCGACAATCAGCCCCAAATGGGCAACAGCGGTTCCGGGGCCGAGTGCGCAGGGTGCTCTCTCAGGCTCAAACTGCAACTTTCGATGGCGGAGAACGCGCGCGGCCGCGCCCTGTCACGCCGGAGGTCGCGGGTTCGGGTCGC
>JADGPQ010000302.1 GCA_017882325.1 Thermoleophilia bacterium | reverse complement strand
GGTTGCCCCCCGCATCTGCGCTCGGCCCACCGGCGGCAACCATCCTGCAACCCACAGGGGTGCTTCTAGATGGGGCTGGCGAGCGTTCGTCGGGAATGGTCGTGACGGGCGCAGTCGCGCAGACACTACGTAGCGTTGCCGTCGACACTGGGCTTTCGTTGTGCACGTGAAGACGCTCGTGCAGTAGTGGCGTTCGCACATGCTCTTCCCGGTCGCCGCTGCGCACATGGAAGCTATTGTCTGCAGTTCGGACAACGGAGATCCGTAGAACTGCGCCGCCCGTTGTCGATACCGCTGCTATGGTCGCACAACAGCCACAAGGCGTACCGCGCGTTCGAAGACGGCGCTGCGCGCCCGCCACGTACGACTGACGGAGGTACAACATGCGCCCGCTCTGGATTGTCGCCGCCATCGTCTGCGGCGTGCTCGTCTTGGCCGGTGTGGCGTCGGCGTCGATGCGCGACGAGGTCCGCTCGCTCTTCCCCGCCGTCACTGCCGTGGCGCCCGTCGCTGACGACGCTTCGTCGCCCTTGCCGGAGCCCGGTCCCTCAGCGCCAGAGTCGGCGACGCCGTCACCGACGCCGAGCGAGACGACCGTTTCGGTGAAAGCTGACGACGAGACCCAAGCCGAGGGCAGCCACGGCGCGGCCGTCTCGCAGGTGGCCAGGAACAGGGGGGCGGTTGCCACCAAGACGCTCCCCAACGGCAAGACCATCACCAACCACGGCATGGCCGTCTCGGCCGTGGCCCGCGCCAAGGCCGGCACAGCGACGCCGGCGCGCAACGGCGGCAACAGTCACGGCAAGGGTCACACCGGCAACAAAGGTAGCGGGAAGAGCGGTCACTGACCTCGGGACGCTGACGCTCTGGAACTGCGACTTGACGTCGGAGACGTACCTCGGCGTCGGTGGCGTCGATCCGCAGTCCATCTGCTTCTCACCGCTGGCGGCCATTGCGAGACAGGCACCGCCGCTGCCCCCTCCTGCATCGCCGCGAGATGTGGTCGAAGTTCGACGGCCGCCAAGGGCCCTCGTTCGTTGCCGCCAGCAGGAGCTCGGAGTCGGTCCAGCCGGGCTCGCGGCGCAAATGCTCTTTCACCTGAGCGGCGCGGTGGGCACACACGGGTCGACGACCAGCGCCGGCAGGGTGATGCGGCGCCGACGCTTGGCCGTGCTCGTCGTCGTGCTGCTTACAACGCGGTTCGCCGCTTTCGAATTCGTGGCCTAGTCTCGCGTAGCCCCTGTCGAGCGTTTCTCGATCGCCTTCGGCGTCTCCGTGTGACGCCCGCAGACGCCTCCCCCTGCATGCCGGGCATCACGTCGCTGTCGCTGACTGAGCCCTGGTCTATGCCCCGGCCTCCACTAGTCGAGAAAGACGATGCGCGCTTCGGGCTCGCCGTCGTGCACGACGACAAGCGCCATGCTGGGGCGCGGATCGTGCGGGAGCGGCGCCATGCAGCTGCCGGGGTTCAGCCAGACGACCGGCAGCCGGCCCGGAACGTGCCCGCGGTAGCGTAGCTCAGGCTGGTGGGTGTGGCCGTAGACGAGCAGCCCCAGACCCTCGGTCTCGGGATCCGGGTGGCCGGTCTTGAGGTCACGACGCTTGTGCGCGACCACGAAGCGCAGGCCGGCCACCTCGCCGACACCCTCGTCGGGGAGGTCGGCGCCGAGGGCGCCGCGGTCGCGGTTGCCGCGCACCGCGGTGAGCGGCGCCAGACGCGCCAGTTCATCAAGCACGTCGCCAGAGCCCACGTCGCCGGCGTGGATGATGTGGTCCGCGCCGGCGCAGAGTTCCAGCACGCGCCGGTCCAGCGGCCCGTGCGTGTCCGAGATTACGGCGATGAGTGCTTGCGTCGCACTGCCCACCTTTGGCCTCCAAAGTCGTCGCCGGCCGGCGAATATCCGACCGTCTCACCATACCCGGTCGGCGGGCACACCGCTGAAATGGGCAGAATCCGGGCGGTTCATGCACGAGAGCCGGGCGCCCTCTTCGGGTACCCGGCTCTCGTTGCCGAAGCCTGCTGGCAGAGGGGGGATTCGAGCCCCCTGACGCCTCAACGCAAGTGCGCCCTTCCGTCAGATCTTCTGTACCTCCTTGAACCTGATCCAGCCTCTTTTTGCGATGTATCTCATGAACTTGACGATTCGTCTTGCAGCCTCGTCAATGTCATCTCCTGTCTTTTCGCTCTGGATGCGGGCGATATCCAAGATGCTTCGCGTGCCGTCCATATTGAGCCATGCCGATGAGGAAAGCTCGTCCAGCTCGAGATCTGAGACGGCCTCTCTATTGACGAGCTTGCCCATCAGCTTCTTTGCGGGATTGATCTCAAACTCCAGAACGACTCTGCCCGCATCGGTCACTCGGAATCTGTGATGCCTGACTTCAGGAACGTAGAGGACGAAGTTGTATTTGTCCTTTCTACGATCTTGCTGGGTCATTTCGGCTCAGCCGTCCGTAGGGAGTACCAATACAGAAAGACCGCGAGCAACAGGAACATAACGAAGGGCAACAGCATGCTCCCTGCAATTCCTGCTCCCAACAGCTTGGTCCCATAGGCGATATCCGCCCCAAGGGCGGCGAATGCCGCCACTACAATGCCGAACAGAGCATCTCCCGCTATAAGTCCCGAGGAAAGCAGTACGCCCTTATCAACAGCGTCGTCATTGCCGGTGTTCTTCGTTCTTCTCTCAACAAGAGCTCTGACGATGCCGCCGGCGAACACTCCAGTGGTCAGGCTCATGGGAAGGTAGATGCCAAGTGCGACGGCGAGGATCGGAATGTCGACCAGGAAGCAGAAGAAGGCCAGCGCTACACCGATGAATACCATCGTCCACGGAAGCTGAGCTGTCATGATGCCTTGCACGATCATCTTCATGAGCGTCGCCTGCGGAGCGGGAAC
>JADGPQ010000301.1 GCA_017882325.1 Thermoleophilia bacterium | reverse complement strand
AGACGCTGATGCGCATCGCTGTGCGCCCCTGCCAGAGGGTCACCCCGGCCCAGCAGATGCCGTCTTCCTGGATGCCGGCGACGACGCGACGCGTCGTCTCTTCGTCGCCGAACGAGACCAGCACCTGGTTCAGCACGACTTCGTTGAGGATCTTGAAGCCGGCGTCTCGCAGCCCCTCGGCGAAGCGCGCAGCGTGGCGGCAGTCGCGTTCGATAAGCGCGGCGAGGCCGGAGCGACCGAGAGCGCGCAGTACGGCCCACACCTCGACGCCCCGGGCGCGGCGCGAGAGCTCGGGCGTGTGGGCCGCCGGCTCGCGCATCATGCTGTCCGGCAGGTAGGCGGCGGTCACGCCCATGGCCGCGCGCAGCGGCTCGGGGTCGCGCACGAAGGCGAGTCCGCTGTCGTAAGGGACGTTCAGCCACTTGTGCGCGTCGGTCGCCCAGGAGTCGGCGGTGCCGATGCCTCGCACAAGGTGCGCATGAGCCGGCGACACGGCCGCCCAGAGGCCGAAGGCGCCGTCCACGTGGACCCACGCGCCGGCTTCGTGGGCGCTGGCGACGATCTCCTCCACCGGGTCGAACGCGCCCGTGTTCACGTTGCCGGCCTGCACGCAGACGATCGTCGGTCCGGAGATCCTCGGCAGTGCTTCGGCGCGCATGCGTCCCTGCGCTTCCACCGGCACCTTGTGCACGCGCTCCCGTCCCAGCCCCAGCAAGCCGAGGCCTTTGATCAGGGACGGGTGGACCTCGTCGCCGACGATGACGGTGAGGTCGGGCGCGCCGGCGAGCCCCAGGGCTTCGACGTCCCATCCGACGCGCGCCAGCACGGCGTGACGGGCCGCGGCGAGCGCGGTGAGGTTGGCCATGGTGGCCCCGCTCACGAAGCCTGCCACGGTCGTTGGCGGAAGTCCGAACAGCTCGACTAGCCAGCGCTGCGCGACGCTCTCGAGCGTGGCCGTCACGGGAGACAAGGTGAAGGCTCCCGCATTCTGGTCCCAGGCCGCGGCCAGCCAGTTCGCCGCCACGGCGACAGGGTGCGAACCGCCGACGACGAAGCCGAAGAACCTGGGCCCGGCCGAAGCCATGGTAGCCGGCGACCCGGCCTCGTCGAGCAGGGCGATCACGCGCTCGGGGTCGTCTGGTCCGTCCGGCAACGGCTCGTCGAAGCGGGCCAGCCCCGCCAGGGCAGCGGCGTCCGGCGGGACGCGCCGCTCGGGCAGCTCGTTCACGTAGCGGATGGCCCGATCCGCGGTGGTTCTCAGCAGTTCATCCACGATTGGTCTCCCTGTCGACCAGCTGAGTGTACCCGGGAGGCCGTGGCGGCCATCACCATCCGTTCCCGCGGCCGCGCAGCCTCGCGAGCGCGCGGCAGCGAGAGCTCGCGTTGAGCGCGACACCGCCGTCAAGCGCCGGCGGAGGCAGTCTCCGCGAGGACCCCGAGTATCGGACGTACGTCGAACGGGGCCGTTGGAGATACCTCTGACGGCCCCGTTGACTGCGTCGCGCGTAGCGGACTTTACGCCGCCGCCTCCGGCTCGTACGCCAGGTCAGCGTCCGCGCCCTCGCCATCGGGCCGCTCGAGCAGCGACACCGAATCGGGCACCACGTCCTGGCGCGGTGGGATCGCGATCGCGGCGACACCGGCCAGCGCCACGGCGGCGGCCCCCACCCAGATCGCCGGCACCATGCCGTTCACAAAGGATTGCGGCGAGAGGTAGCTGCCCGCCGCCGAGAACACGCTCGCCAGCACGGCGACACCGAAGACGCCACCGACCTCACGGACCGTGTTGTTCACGCCGCTGGCTTTGCCCTCCTCATTGCGTCGCACCGTGGAGAGCACCAAGTTGGCGACCGGCGCGAAGTAGAGCGACATGCCGACGCCGGCCATGACGAAGGCCGGGACCAGCCGCCCGTAGGCGACCGTCGGCGTCGCAATGAGGGCGATCCAGGCCAGGCCGGCGGCCATCAACGCCATGCCGGCCACGAGCAGCGGCCGGGCGCCGATGCGGTCGCTGAGGATGCCGGCGACGGGCGCCACGAAGATCGGCATCGCCGTCCAGGGCAGGGTGCGCAGCCCAGCCTGCAGCGGCGAGTAGCCCTGCACCACCTGGAAGTACTGGGCGAGCAGGAAGATCGCGCCGAACATCCCGAAGCTCATCAGCAGCGAAGTGACGTTGGCGGCCGAGAAGGCACGCTTGCGAAAGAACTGCATGGGGACCATCGGCTCGCGGGCGCGCAGCTCCCAGAGGACGAACGCGCCAAGGAGGACGATACCGGCGGCGATGGGGCCGGCGACGCCGAGGCTCGTCCAGCCGTGCTCGTTGCCGCGCACGAGGCCCCAAACGATGCCGAGCAGGCCGACGCTGGCAAGGCCGAGACCGAGCAGGTCGAGCGAGCGGTTCGCGCCCTTGGACTCGGAGAGCCGCCGCCAGGCGATCGGCAGAAGGACGACACCGATGGGGACGTTGAGCCAGAAGATCCACTGCCAGGAGAGACCCTCGACGACCGCGCCGCCGACGACCGGGCCGAGCGCGACCGCGAGGCCCGAAACGCCGCCCCAGATGCCGAGCGCGAGGCCGCGGCGGGCCGGCGACACCGCGCCCGAAAGGATCGTCAGGGTGAGCGGCGTCACGATCGCGCCGCCAACGCCCTGCGATGCGCGAGCCGCGATAAGCCAGCCGATGCTCGGCGCCAACGCGGCAGCCGCCGAGCCCAACGTGAAGATCGCAAGACCCGTGAGGAACATCCGCTTGCGCCCGAACCGGTCGCCGAGCGCGGCGCCGGTCAGGAGCAGGACGGCGAAGGTGAGGGTGTAGGCGTTCACCGTCCACTCGAGCCCCTGCAGCGAGGCGCCGAGGTCGTGCTTGATCACCGGCAGCGCGGTGGTCACGACCAGGTTGTCCAGCGAG
>JADGPQ010000103.1 GCA_017882325.1 Thermoleophilia bacterium | reverse complement strand
GTCCTCGACCTCAGCTTCAATGTTCGTGCCGGCCTGCTCGCGCGCCAGGTGCACCACTGGGCGGCGCTCGTGTTCGTCGGGGCCCTCATGATCCATCTGCTGCGCATGTTCTTCACCGGCGCCTATCGGCGGCCGCGACGCATCAACTGGGTCATCGGCCTCTCGCTGCTGATGCTGGTGGGCTTCAACGGCCTGATGGGCTACTCGCTGCCCGACGACCTGCTGTCTGGAGCGGGGCTACGGATCGCGTACTCGATCACCGAGTCGATACCGTTCCTCGGCCCGACACTGGCGTCGCTGATGTTCGGCGGCCAGTTCCCCACAAGCGGCATCATCGCCCGCATCTACCCGGTGCACATCTTCCTGCTGCCGGCCGGCATCGCTGGTCTGCTCGGGCTGCACATGGGGATGCTCTGGCTCCAGCGGCACACGGAGTTCCCCGGCCCGGGGCGCGACGACCGCACCATCGTCGGGACGCCGATGGTGCCGGCCTACGCGCTCCGCACCAGCGGCTACTTCATGCTGGTCGCCGGCGTGCTCACCGCCTTCGGCGGCCTTCTGCAGATCAACCCCGTGTGGCTGTACGGGCCGTATACCCCCTGGGATTCCACGACGTCCGCGCAGCCGGACTGGTACATGGGCTGGCTGGAGGGCGCCGTGCGCATGATGCCCGGCTGGAACATCCAGATCGGCGGCTTCCTTCTGCCCGCGGTCTTCTGGCCCGCGGTCATCCTGCCCGGCCTCATCTTCACGCCGCTGTTCCTCTGGCCGTGGCTCGACGGCATGGCTCTGCGCGACGGCGACTTCCACAATGTGCTCACGCTGCCGTCGGAGCGTCCGGGTCGGGCGGCGATCGGTGCGGGGTTTGTGACGTTTCTGACCGTGCTGCTCGTGGCCGGCGGTGACGACGTCTTCGCCAGCGCCTTCGGCCTCAGTCTGCCCGTGCTGCTGCGGACACTGCAAGTGCTGTTCTTCGTGGCGCCGCCGATGGTGGCCCTGTTCACGTACCTCATCTTCCGCTCGAGAGCGCAGCGTTGGCTGGCGACGGGGCGTTAGAGCAGCCGGTCCACCACGGCGGCCAGGACGATGGCCGCCAGGCACGGGCCGGAGACCTTGAACAGGGCCCATGCGGCGATGCTGGTCGTGGTGGCCAGGAGCCGAGCCACGAAGAACCACAGGATGAAGCTCGCGGCGAGCGCGAGCGCGATGTATGGGATCCCGTACAGTCCCGTCACGGCGGCGGCCGTGACGATGCTCGTCCAGGCCGCGAAGAAGGCGACGATCAGCAGGCGCGTGGTCCGCTCGCCGTAGCGGACGGCCGGCGTCGGGATCCCCGAGGAGCGGTAGTCGTCCGCGCGCGCCAGGGACAACGCCCAGAAATGGGGCGGCGACCAGGTGAAGACCGCGGCGCAGAGGAACAGGATGTCGGCGGACCACGGCGCCCCCGTGGCCGTCCAGCCGATGAGCGCGGGAAAGACGCCGGCGAGGGCGCCGGGGATGGAGCTCAAGGCGGTGCGCGGCTTCAGCAGAAGCGTGTAGACGAGTACGTAGTAGGCGGCGCCGAGGAGGGCGAAGACGGCGGCGAGGCCGCCGGCCGTGGCCCACAGGGCCAAGACCCCGGCGGCCACCGCAACGAGCCCGGCGGCGAGCGCGCGCCCCGGGCGCAGGCGGCCGCTCGCCGTCGGCCGCCGACGCGTGCGCTCCATGCGCGCGTCGAGGTCGCGCTCGAGCATGTTGTTGAGCAAGGCCGCTCCGGCTACCGTGAGGCCAGTGGCGGCGAGGACGGCCACCACCTCCGCGGCGCTCGGCGCACCGGCCAGCAGCATGGCGGCCAGCACGGTCACCAGGAACAGCGCCACGATGCGCGGCTGGGCCGCCTTCACGTAGTCCATACGCTCCATTCTCCCGCATCCGTCGCCGTTCGTGCGATGATGCCCCTGTGGAGCGAACGAGACGGCGGGGAGGCGAGTTTGGTGATTGAGGGCGACGAGGTAGGGGGACGGCGCATCCGCGGCCGCCTCAAGCTGCGCACCCTGCTCGTGATCGCTACGTGGGTGATCATGCTCGCCCTGGCGGGCGTCGCCGCGGCGGCGAGCCGCCCGAACGTGTTTGATCCGACCGGCTCCGCAGCTCACGACATCAAGACGCTGACCCTCGAGGTCTTCGCCATCCTCAGCGTCGTGCTCCTCACGGTGTGGGTCCTGCTCGCCTACGTGATCATCCGCGGCCGCCGCCGGCCGGAGTCCGAGGCAACGCAGACAGCGGGTAACATGCGCATCGAGATCGTCTGGACGATCATCCCCGCGATCATCCTGGCGGTGCTCTTCTTCCTGACGGTGCGCACCACGGAGCAGCTCGCGTTCGGCGATCCCTCGGTGCGCTTCAGCGTGGTGGCGCATCAGTGGTGGTGGGAGTTCGACTTCGGGCCGCAAGGCTTCAAAACGGCCAACGAGGTCTACGTGCCCAACGACCACACTCTCTACGCCGACCTGACCTCCGCCGACGTGATCCACTCCTTCTGGGTGCCGCAGATGGCGGGCAAGGTCCAGACGATACCGGGTCGCGTCAACCACATCGCCTTCACGCCGCTCGTGACTGGGACCTATCTGGGCGAATGCTCCGACTTCTGCGGCATGGAGCATGCCCGGATGCGCTTCCTGATGAAGGTCGTGACGCCGGCGGAGTACGCCGCCTGGGTCCAGCGCCAGAAGCAGCCGGCGGCGACGCCAACGGGCGCAGAGGCCGTCGCCGGCGGCGACCTGATGCCGACGATCGCCTGTGGCGGCTGCCATACCGTGCGCGGAACGACCATGAGGGGCACCTTCGGGCCGGATCTCACGCACTTCGGCAGCCGCAGCGGCATCGGCGCCAACACGCTGGTCAACACGCCGGAAGACCTGCTGAAGTGGCTCCAGGACCCGCAGGCCGTCAAGCCCGGCTGCAAGATGCCGCAGATCGCGCTTCCGCTGCGGCAGCAACAGGAGCTCGTCGCGTATCTCGAGGAGCTCAGGTGAACGAAGTGATCCTGACGAGCGACGTGGCAGCGAGTGCGGCTCGACCGCACGGTCTCGGCGCTTGGCTCACGACCACGGACCACAAGAGGATCGGCATCCTCTACGTCGCCACAGGGCTGGCCTTCTTCCTCGTCGGCGTGGGCTTCGCGATGCTGATGAAGACGCAGCTCATCAGGCCCGGTATGCACCTGCTGACGCCGGAGGAGTACAGCCAGGTCTTCTCGATGCACGGCACGACGATGATCTTCCTGTTCGCGATGCCGATGCTGATCGGGGTCGCCAACTACGTGGTGCCGCTGCAGATCGGAGCCCGCGACATGGCGTTCCCGCGCATGAACGCCCTGAGCTACTGGTTGTTCCTCTTCGGCGGGCTGCTGCTGTACAGCAGCTTCGCCTTTGGCGGCGCCCTGGACACCGGCTGGTTCAGTTACGCGCCGCTGTCGCTTCCGGCATACTCCCCCCACGACGGCGTCACCTTCTGGACTGTCTCGCTGGCCCTGCTCGGCGCCTCGTCGATCATGGGCGCGATCAACTTCATCGTCACCATGCTGCGCTTCCGCGCTCGCGGCATGGGTCTGTGGCAGATGCCGATCTTCTCCGTGGCGACTTTCCTCAACTCGTTCCTGATCCTCTTCGCCTTCCCCAGCCTCACCGCCGCGATCGCCATGCTGTATCTGGACCGCCACTACGGGACCGCATTCTTCAACCCGGCAAAGGGCGGTGAGCCGATCATATGGCAGCACCTCTTCTGGTTCTTCGGGCATCCCGAGGTGTACATCCTGATCCTGCCGGCGTTCGGGATCATGAGCGAAGTCGTGCCGGTCTTCTCGCGCAAGCAGCTGTTCGGGCGCAACACCATGATCATCATGCTTGGTGTCATCCTGGTCCTGAGCTTTCTCGTGTGGGGACACCACATGTTCACTACCGGCCTGCCGACGCTGTTCAACACGATCATCGCCGGCACCACCATGCTGATCGCCATCCCCACGGGCGTGAAGATCTTCAACTGGCTGGCGACGATGTGGGGCGGCTCGCTGCGCTTCAAGCCGCCGCTGCTGTTCGCCTGCGGCCTCATCGCCCTGTTCACGGTCGGCGGCATCACCGGAGTCATTCAGGGCGCCGTACCCTTTGACTGGCAGGCCAACGCCACCTACTTCATCGTTGCTCACCTGCACAACGTGCTGATCGCCGGCACTGTGTTCGCCGTCTTCGCCGGCATCTACTACTGGTTCCCCAAGGTCACCGGCCGCTTCCTGAGCGATCGCGTGGGAACCGTGCAGTTCTGGCTGACCGTCGTCGGCTTCAGCCTCACCTTCCTGCCCATGTACGCCCTCGGCCTTCTCGGCATGCCGCGCCGCGTCTACACCTACGCGCCGGACCTGGGCTGGAACACGCTCAACCTGGTGTCGTCGATCGGCGGTTACATCCTCGCGACGTCGTTCATCATCTTCATCTACAACCTGGTGCGCAGCGCCCGTTCGGGTGAGAAGGCCGGCGACAATCCGTGGCGCGCCTGGACTCTGGAATGGGCGACGACTTCGCCGCCGCCGCACGGCAATTTCAACGCGCTGCCGCCGCTCACGAGCGAGCGGCCGCTGTGGGATCTGCAACATGCCGTCGGCGCGTCGGCGGCAGTGGATCCGGCCGCCGCGGTGTGGCGGCCGCTGGCCCCCGTGCCGGAGCAGTCCACGGTCACGCCGTTCTTCGTCGCCCTCTCAGTGCTGCTGGTCGCCGTCGGGCTGCTGAGCACGCCGGTCGTCATCGCGTTGGGCGCGGGCCTCCTGCTGGTCACGCTGGCCATCTGGATGGGCGGCCGCTGGGTCGAGCCCGAGATCGAGACCGTGCCCGGCCGGCGCTTCTCGTTCATGGGCGTGGGCATGGTGGTGTTCATCGGCTCGGAGACCGTGTTCTTCGGCGCGCTCATCGCCGCCATCATCCACCTGCGCATCCACCTCCCGCAGAGCGGCGCCGGCACGCACCTGGCCACCGCGTTCCCGGTGATCAACACCACGATCCTCGTCCTCAGCGGCGTCGCCGTGCACTACGCGCAGGTGAGCTACCGGAAGCAGCGGCAGGGCTCGTTCTTCCTGCTGCTGGTGCTCACCATCATCCTCGGCGCGGCTTTCCTCGGCGGCCAGGCGTGGGAGTACACGCACCTCGGCTTCGGGCTCACCGCGAGCCTGGCTGCCTCCGCGTTCTTCACGCTCACCGGCTTCCACGGCCTGCACGTGGCCTGCGGCATCTGCGTGCTCATCTATCTTCTGGTGCGCGCCTCCCGGGAACGCCGCCGGGGCACGGGAGCGGCGTCGCCCGGCACCTCCGGGATGGTGGACGCAGGCACGTACTACTGGCATTTCGTGGACGCCGTCTGGGTCGTCGTGTTCATCGTCGTCTATCTGCTGTGATGAAATGACGAGAAGGTCGATTCCCACGACCGCGCCGCGGCTGCTCGCGACCCTCATGTTGGCCGTGGGCGTCCTGCTGGCCGGACCTGTCGCCACGGCGGTGGCCCACGCCAGCCTGGTGAGCTCCGTTCCGGCGGAGGGTTCTTCCGTGCAGCAGTCCCCCGCGACCGTCGTACTGACGTTCGGCGAGAACCCCGACCCCCGGCTTTCGCTGGTCCGCCTCATCGACGCGGCGGGTCGCACGGTCCCTGGGGTGTCCGCCGTCCAAGCCGTTCCGGGAAAGCCGCTCGCGCTTCAGGTCACGCTGTCACGGACCCTCGGGCAGGGCGTCTGCTCGGTGAACTGGCGCTCCGTTTCCGCGGTGGATGGCCACGTCGATAGCGGCGCCTTCGCGTTCGGGGTGGGCGTTACGCCCGCGCCGGGAAGCGTGAGAACAGTCGACCTCCTGTACACCTCCGTGCAGACGACGGTGCTGTCGACGATCGGACGCTGGCTGCTCTACGCCGGGCTAGCGTTGTTCGTGGGGGCCGCCTTCATCTGCCTGCTGGTGTTCGGCGGCCGGCTGCCGGCAGGTGGCGCACTCGTGCTGCGGGTCGCCATCACCCTCGCCTTCGTCGGTCTCTGCGCCTTGGTCTGGGCGGAGAGGGCGCTGGTAGGTGCGCAGTCCCTCCTGCCACTCTTCGAGACCACGGAGGGTCAGTACCTGCTGGCGCTGGGGGTCGCCCTCGCCGTCTGCGTCGGAGCTGTGGTGTGCGTCGACCTGTGGCCCGCGCGTTGGAGCATCGTTTACCTCGGCGCCGCCGGCGCGGTGGCCATGCTCGTCCACGTCCTCGCCGGTCACGCGGACGCACCCTCGTCGCTGCGACTCGTCAACGTGGCGGTGCAGTGGGTCCACATGGTCGGCATCGGCGTGTGGGTCGGCGGTCTCGCCTGGCTCCTGCTCGGCATCCGCGGCATGACGAAGGCCGATCGTGCCGCCGCCGTGGGCGCTTTCTCGCGAATCGCCACCGTTGCGCTCGTCGTCGTGCTGGTGACCGGCCTCACCCGGGGGCTGGTCGAAGTGGGCTCGCCGGCGAATCTGTTCGACACTGGCTACGGCATCGCGCTCCTCGCCAAGATCGGGCTTGTGGCCGTGCTCGTCGCGCTGGGCGCCCTCAACCACTTCAGGGCCGTGCCGGCCCTCGGGAGAGGCGCCGGCGTCCGCTCCTTCGCGCTGAACTCGCGCGGCGAACTCGCGGTGGCGGCGGCCGTGTTGGCGGTGACGGCCGTGCTCAGCGGGCTGGTGCCCGCTTCGTCGGCCGTCGCCTCAAAGGTCTCCTCGGCCGCGTCGCGCGCGACCCTCTCCAACCGCGACCAGGCGCCCGCCGTGCAGGGCGTGAGCCTGCGTCCCGCGAGCACAGCCAAGCCGGGGCTTGTGGTGTCCGGCGCGACTTCGCCGGGCTCGACGACCCTGTGCCTCGGGGACGTCTCGGACGGTTCGTCGCGCGAGGCGCGTTGACGCGGATGAGCGCGCGGGCGCGCTTCTCGGAAGAAGTGGGTTGTCGAAGACTATTCTTGCGCCCATAATCGGCGGACAGGGCCCGGGCGCTCCCAGGGTCTGCCGCGGGTCGCGGCGGACCTGATGGCAGCTTCGGGCGGACCCGCGTCACGGGCGAGTACATGACCTTGAGTCGGCACGCGGGCAAGCTCGCCCGCTCGATCCGCAGAACAGCGTTGTCCCCCGGCCGTCGCTGGTGGGTCGGGGCCGTCGTCGTCTTCGCCCTCGCGGCCGTTGTGCTCGGGCGCGAAGACCTCGCCCGGATGGGTCGTTCGTTCGCGCGCGCCGACTGGCGCTGGGCCGTGATCGCGCTCATCTTCACTCTGGTATCCCTTGCGCTGCGCAGCGTCGCTCTCGAGGCGATCGTCGCCGCGCTGGGCGACGTGCGCGCCCGCTTCAGCGAGGCGTTCTCGGCCACCAGCATCGGTCTGCTGGCCAACTCGCTCATACCCGTGCGCGTCGGCACGGTGCTCAGTCCGTACGTGCTGTGGGTGCTGCTCCACCGCCGCCGGGTGCACGTGCCGTTCGCCACGGCCTTGGGTCTGACGCTCACCGAGCGCCTGTTCGCGATCGCCACGTTCGTCGTCATGGTGCTTCTGTTCCTGTCGGTACTGTCCGCGCCGGCGTGGGCCGTTCAAGTCCTGGTGGTGATCGCGGCGCTGACGGCGGTGCTGATCGCCGGCGGCGTCGTGCTGAACCGCCGACGTGGGTGCGTCGCCGCGGCGTGCGAGCGCGGCGGCCCGCGGGTCAGACGCCTTGGCCGCTGGCTGCCACAGTTGATCGACAGCCAGCGCATCATGGGCCAGCCGCGCGCGGCGGCCGTCGTATCCGGAGTGCAGGCGCTGGCCTGGGTCGCCCAGCTCGCGGCGGCGTTCGCCATGCTCGAAGCGTTCCATCTGGGGGCGGCGGGGCTTCGCGGCGCCGCCCTCGTCCTCGTGCTCACCAACCTCATCGGCCTGATCCCGGCGACACCCGGCAACGTGGGGACGTTCCAGGTGGCCGCCGTGGCGGCGCTGACGGTCTACGGCGTCGCGGCTGGCCCGGCGCTCGCGTTCGCTCTGGGGCTCCAAGCGTTGCAGCTCCTCGTAGGGATCGTCGCCGGACTGGTGGCGCTCGCCCTGCAGGACATGAGACTTGCCGATCTCGCCGGCCGCAGCCGACAGGCTGCGGCGTTGCTCGGCCACCCTGACTCGCCGAATGTCTCCGGCGTGGAGGGCCCGGCCGGCTTCTGAGCCCGATCGGCGGCCCGTGCTATGCCGGCCGCCACCTCCCTGAAGGACCCGATCGACCCAGGACCGCTGTCGCGGCGCGCATGCCCTGCATTGCCGCCGATCTGCTGCTCCTCGCCGGCACGATAAGCGCGAACGGCATGATCCCCCGGTGTGTGTGTGCGGTCGCCGTGGGCGATGCTGGCAGCCGTCGTCCTCTTATGGGTGTCGGGGCAGCAGCCCTACCTCGTGATCCCTCTCATCGCCTGGATCCTCGTCATCGTCACGTTCGTGCCCGACGCGGGCCGGGCGATAGGGACGGTGCGCGGCCGCAAGGCGACGTGACCGCGCCGCCTGGCTCCGCGACGGTCATGCGGAGAATCGAACCCGCGCATATCAGACTGACCGCGCGTCGCTACTGCGGTCCGGCGCGCTCACCGCGGCGTCCCCCAGCGATTCACACCGACCCCGCTTCTGTATGCGCGGGCAGATCGACCTCGGCCACTTGACAGAACGCTCTCCATATCAGACTCCCCAGAGGCCAATATGGTGCCACAGCAGCCGCAGACAGACCATGGCAGCACAGGGGAGTCCGCCGGAGCGTTCGGCGGGCTTCTGCCTGCCTGCGGCCTTATCGGTCGCCTGTGTCGTGGGCACGCACGCAAGCCTTGAGGCAGGCGCATCGCAGGCGGCCCGTGCGTTCCGCACGACTCAGGAGAAGCTGAGGCGGTGGGGTCGGGCTGCCGACCGCGACACCGTCTGGGCCTTCATGCAGACGCTCGGCATGCGCCTCGTCGCCAACGTCGCCATCGACGACACATGGTCCGCGGTGCGCATCAAGGCGCAGCAGCAGTTCTCTTCCACGTAGACGATCGTCCCACCATCTCTCTCGCCCACTTTGCCGATGTTATCAGCGAAGACCGTGTGGCGGGCGCCCGCGAACGCGAGAGAGGAACGTCAGTGGAAAACGATACTGCCTTCACCCTGCGCGACGTCCTCTCCATGGGCGTCGAGGCGCAGTGCGTCACCCGCGACGGCGCTCGCTACTTCTGGCGCCGCACGTTCGGCGTCAAGATAGACATGCGGAGCGGCAAGGCGACGCTGCTGACGGACCCGGCTTTGTTGCCCGACGTCACCTGGTTCCCCACGAGCGTGGGATTGAAGCAACTGGAGGCGGCGGCGGCCGCGGAGCGCACCAGGCGCGCGAAGCGCATGGCGTAGCTGCCTCACGGGCGTGGGGAGTAACCCTCGTCCTTCGTCCCGATAGTGCTCGCGCACCGACCTGGGCCTTTGACGGCGAGGGTCAGAAGTGAACTGACGACACCACGATCTTCAGTCGACCCAAGCCGTGCCTGCGGTGCTCCTCTGGCCTCCTCACAGCCGTGGGTCGTCGCTTCAAGCGTTTGTCGCGCCTACAGGCTGACCGGTGCGTTGCCAGTGGTGGCTACGTCACCGGACGTTCGGTGCGTGTGGTCGACGTTGCCCCGCTGCTCGAGAAGAACGGAGCAGCTCCTCGTGCGCGAACACGATTGTGTATCGTGTGCGGGCGCGAAGCCGAGCCCAGGGTCGGTCCCTGCCGCGCATGTGTCACCCTCGGAACGATTCGACACAAGCCGGCGCCGAGGGGACATCACAGAGCTTGTCCGCCTTTGCACGGCGGAGGTCAGGGGTTCGACTCCCCCGCGATCCACCACTCATCTGCAGGGAAACCGTCGGTGGGGTATGGCGACCGCCTGGGAAGTGAACCCCAGTCGGAGGGGGCAATGGCCTCGGGTTCGGCAGACATCCGGACTC
>JADGPQ010000300.1 GCA_017882325.1 Thermoleophilia bacterium | reverse complement strand
GGCGTGGAGATCGCCGCGGACATCGCCGACGACGACGAGAACCTCATCGCCCACCAGGTCTTCAGTGGCCTCGCCGTGCGCATGGCGATCCTGTACAGGACCATCGTCGGCTACAGCGACGGTGCTGCGAGCGGGGAGGTGCTGTGATGGAACGCACGTGGAGCAAGGGCGGTCCCGCGGCCGACCTCCTCATCAAGGGCGGCCGCATCGTCGATCCTGAGGCCGGCATCGACGCCGCCCAGGACGTGCTCGTGACCAAGGGCAGGGTCGCCGAGCTCGGCAAGGAGCTCAAGCCGGGCAAGAGCACCCGGGTGTTCGACGCCCACGACATGCTCGTGCTGCCCGGCTTCGTCGACCTGCACGCGCACCTGCGCACGCCGGGTCGCGAGGACGAAGAGGACGTCGCCACCGGCTCGCGAGCTGCGGCGGCGGGCGGGTACGTGGCCATCTTCGCGATGGCCAACACCGGTCCGGTGGTCGACACCGCGACGATCCTCAAGGGGCTCGCCGAGACGGCCCGCTCCGAGGCCGCGATACCCGTAGGGTTCTTCGCGGCCGTCACCCGCGGGCTCGCCGGCGAGCAGCTCACCGAGATGGGCGAGCTCGGCGCGGCCGGCGCCGTCGGCTTCAGCGACGACGGGCGTCCTCTGGCCACGGCCGCGCTCACGCGCCGCGCCCTCCAGTACGTCAAGGTGAGCGGGCGTTTCGTGGCCGTTCACGCCCAGGACGACTCGCTCTTCAGGGGCGGCCAGATGCACGAGGGCCCGGTCTCCGCGAGGCTCGGTCTCACCGGCATCCCGTCGCTCTGCGAGAGCCTTGACGTCTCGCGCACCCTCGACATCGCCGAGTACGAGGATGCGGCCGTGCACATCTGCCACGTCAGCACGGCCGCCTCTTTGGCGGCGATCGAGCGCGCCAAGTCGGCCGGGGTCAAGGTCACCGCTGAAGTCACACCGCACCACCTCACGCTGAACGCCGAGGCCGTCGCCGCACTCGACCCCAACCTGAAGATGAACCCCCCGCTGCGCGGCGAGAGCGACCGCAAGGCGCTCGTCTCGGCGCTCAGGAGTGGCCTGCTCGACTGCGTCGCCACGGACCACGCGCCGCATGCGGCCGAGGAGAAGGACGTGCCGTTCGAGGAGGCGCCCTTCGGCTGCATCGGTCTGGAGACGGCTTTCAGCGTGCTCTACGGCGAGCTCGTCTGGAGCAAGGCGATCGACCTCGCCGCCTTGGTGACACGAATGAGCACGGCACCGGCACGCATCGCCGGCCTTCCAGCGCCCAGCGTGAGCCCCGGCGCCGTCGCCAACCTCTGCGTCGTGGATCCCAAGGCGAAGTGGACGGTGAGCGCAGATGGCCTGCAGTCGCGCTCGCGCAACTCCCCCTGGCTCGGCCAGGAGCTCACGGCCAGGGTCAAACTCACCGTGGCCGCTGGCCGCGTGGCTTGGGAGGATCTTGCCTAGCCCGGCCGTGATCGTCCTCGAAGACGGCGCCGCTTTCCGTGGCGAGGCGCTTACCGGGCACGGCGCCGTCGGCGGCGAGATCGTGTTCAACACGAGCATGGCCGGGTACCAGGAGATCGCCACCGACCCTTCCTATTGCGGGCAGCTGCTGACGTTCACGTTCCCGATGAACGGCAACTACGGCGCCGACCCTGAGCGCGACGAGTCGGAGACGGCGCACGCGAGAGCCATCATCGCCCGCGAGATCACCAACTACCGCTTCAATCGCGACTCGCGCGCTACTTGGCTCGACTGGCTCGCCGAGCACGGCGTGCTGGCCATCGGCGGCGTCGATACGCGCGCCCTCACGCGGCACATCCGCGATCAGGGCGCGCTGCGCGCCGTGGTCAGCACCGAGACCGCCGATGTGAAGCATCTGCGCAAGGCCGCCCAGGGACTGCCGAAGATGGGCGGCCTGGACTTGGCCAAGGTGGTCACCTGCGCAGCCGCTTACGAGGCGCCGTCTCCCGAAGGCGCGCCGGCGGCCGATCTGCACGTCGTGGCCTACGATTTCGGCATCAAGCGGTCGATGACGCGACACCTCGCCTCGCGCGGCTTTCGCGTCACCGTAGTGCCGGCGCAGACCAGCGCCCGAGAAGTCCTCAAACGTGAGCCCGACGGAGTGTTCCTCAGCAACGGGCCGGGCGACCCGGCCGCGGTCGGCTACGCGGTCAAGGCCGTCGAACGGCTGCTCGGCAAAGTGCCCGTGTTCGGCATCTGCCTCGGGCACCAGCTGCTCGCGCAGGCGCTCGGCCTTTCCACCTACAAGCTCAGATTCGGGCACCGCGGCGCCAACCACCCCGTCAAGGACCTGCGTAACGGCATCGTCGAGATCACCACGCAGAACCACGGGTTCGCCGTGAAGGACGAGGTCGTCAGCGGCGCCTCGGTCACGCACGTGAACCTCAACGATGGCACCGTGGAGGGTGTGGCCGCGCCAGAGCGCTTCGCCTTCTCGGTGCAGTATCATCCGGAGTCCACGCCCGGACCTCACGACTCGTTCTACCTGTTCGACCGTTTCCGCGAGGAGATCGCGCGCTTCAAGAAAGCCGGCGCCTGATGCCGCGCCGCGACGACCTCCACAAGATCCTCATCATCGGCTCCGGGCCTATCGTCATCGGCCAGGCCTGCGAGTTCGACTACTCGGGGACCCAGGCCTGCAAAGTGCTGCTCGACGAGGGCTACGAGGTCGTGCTTGTCAACAGCAACCCGGCGACGATCATGACCGACCCGGCGTTCGCGACGCGCACCTATATCGAGCCGCTCGACCTCGCGACGCTCACGCGCATCATCGAGGTCGAGCGCCCGGATGCCTTACTGCCTACTCTCGGTGGCCAGACGGCGCTCAACCTGGCCATGGAACTGAAGTGCGCCGGCGTACTCGACCTCTGGGAAGTCGAGATGATCGGCGCCGACGACAAGGCCATCCACCGCGCCGAG
>JADGPQ010000102.1 GCA_017882325.1 Thermoleophilia bacterium | reverse complement strand
AACGCGGCAGGAGAGGCGCGGGCGGCCAAGTTTACCCCGCCCGCCCGGGGGTGGGGTCAGTAGTCAAGAGGAAGCGTGTCACTGTCCTCTATGCCAGGCTCAGGCTCAGCCTGCTCTGGATCCTCGAAGAGTAGCGACCACGATGCCTTGCACGCAGCGTTGCACCAGCGCTTGCCAGCAGGCACATCGGCCAGGCAGAACGCGCACTCGTGCGCCTCACCCTGCTCTGCCTCGGCTCGCAGTTCGGCAACGCGCTCGGCGAAGCCTGTCACTGCACGCGCTCCGCGATGGGTTCGCCATCACGGCACCGGCGGCAACGCCACTCGAATCGGACGACGCGGGCGAAGCACGGGCCTACGCCGGGCATGGCATCGTCGCCCATGTCGATCTCTTCGTACTCGCCGGCTTCTACTTCAACGGCGCGCATCTCGGCGCCGACAGACGTGCGTCCGCACACCGGGCAGGTTACCGCCTCGGGCAGGGCGCTGGCCATTCTCTCAAGCGAAGCACGGGCGGGCTCGCTAATCGGCGTGCTCATGGTCTTCCTTTGCGTTGGCGTGTGTCTCTCTCACTAACAGTGCTTTTGCTAACCGCCCTCTTGGGCACGATCCGCTTGCCGTCGGGCGTGTAGTTGTTCCACGGTTGGTAGTCGCTTTCGGGCAGGCGCGGCTCGGTGCGATGCATCACGCGAATGGCGTCCAGCTCGAACTGGTCATAGTGGCCGACCTTGCGCGGCCGCTTGGGTCCGCCGTGGCGGTTGCCGAGTGGGTCGCCGGGCCTGAAAACTTCCCGACTCGAGGAGCCGGACTGGTAGCGTTCTATGCCGTCCGGCGCCGCGCACATCAGCGACTCGACGGTGATGATCTCGATATACCGGGCCAGCAGTTCGGGCGGGTACGGGGAAGCCTGGCGCGGCTCAGGCGGCGCTGTCGGCGTAGTGGTAGCCGGCGCGTGCGGCGGGGTGTGGTCCGCCTGGCGTATCTTCCGAATCGCCCGTGTCATCGTCTGTGAGACGTTGGCGCGGCTACACTTCAGGACGCGCGCGGCTTCGGCAGGACGCAGGCCGTCGACGATGACTAGGGTGAGAATCCGGGCCTCGCTCGACGTGCAAACGGAGAGGATGGCGGGGGCGGTTTCGCCCACGGATCAGCGCTCCCCCAAGTACTCAAGGATGGAGGCGCGCGGGTACAAGACGCGGCGGCCGAAGCGCACGGCGTGGATGGTTCCGTCTTCGCGCAGTTTTCGCAACGTGGGGCGCGATATCGGCAGGATGGCTAGGACGGCCTTTTCATCAAGGACTAGCGGAAGCTCGGCGTAGGTGGCGGGCGTGGTGCTCATCTCCTCAGTCAAGGTAGAGTATTCAGCTCCCCTGGGGGAGCACGTCGGCGGGTTGATTTGGTGGGACTCGTCCACATATCAATTGTCCGCCTTGACGATGGGGACGGAGACGGACGGGCGGCGAATGCTCACACCCTTGGACCCCAGAGGCAGCCCCGGCGGCCAGGGCGAGTGGACCGGGGCCGCCACTGTGATCCAACGAACTTTGCAGGCCGCGCCTCTATAGGGTTCTCCGCGGATGCAAAGCTAGATAGGCTCCTGCACGGTGCCGCTCTCGGCACCATGAGCCCAGTGACAACTTTCCAACTTTGCAAACACCCTAGTTGGGGCGCTGCAAAGTTGTTTAGTCATAGTCGCCGCGCAGCCAGAAGCCGTCAGAACGGGGATGGCCCGGCACCTCACCGTGCGTCCGGCATACCACACCCTCGTCCACGAGGCGGTGGAGTAGCCGGCGCACCGTCGCCGGGGCGGCGCTGCCGTCGGCCCGCTCGTGGAGTTGTTCAACGGTCACCTGTTCGGCCCGCGACAAGGGCATGGCGTCGACGATGCCGCGCTCCTGCTCGTGTCTGCGCAGTTCGCTCGGGTCGCCTAGGCAGCGGTACTCCCCGTCCGCGAGGTCAATCACAACGTCGTCGGGGGTCGCGTCGTGGCGGCCCTCGGCGCCCAGCCGGCGCTGCGTCTTCTCGCCGGTCACCTTGCGAATAGACGTGATGGTGTCGAAGTCGCCCGCAAAGGCACTCGATCCGCGGCCGGCCTCGCCGGTAGCGCCTCCGCTCTTGCGTTCATGCCGGACAACGATGACGGCCGCCTTGCTGCTGGCGGCGAGGTGCTGGAGTGGCCCCACGGCTTCCATGGCGCAGCCGGCGGCCTGTTCCTCTTCGCCCCTGAGCCCGGCCCACTTGCTGAGCGTGTCGATCACCACGAGCACCACGCCCAGGCGGCGACAGTGTGCGTCGATATGCTCCACCGTCTCTGCCCAGTCCATGCCGCGCGCCTCGTGCCGGAACAGGACGTGCAGGTCGGCCAGCTCGAGAGCTCCCGCGCGCTCGAAGCCTTCGCGGGTCGTGCCGCCGCGCTCTTCGGTGCAGTAGAGCACCGGCCCCTGTTTGACGGCCTCGCTAAGAAACGGGCGGCCCGTGACGACATGCGCGCACAGGCTGCGCGTGAACGTGCTCGTGCCGGACTTGGGCGGCCCCTCACAGGAGGCGACTTCGCCGGCTCCGACGTAGGGACGCCAGACCCAATCGACCTGTTCCGGCTCCATGGCGGCCAGCTCCGGCAGCGAGTAGACACGAAGCGTTCGGGGCTCGGGGACGTCGGTGGCAGGTGTGGACTTATCCCCACATGAAGGGTAGCGCGGCATCTGCGGCTCATCGTCCAGCACTTCGGGCCATTCATCGGCAACGGTGCGCAGTTCGGCTGTGAAGTCGGGCACGGTCACGACCGCACCGTCCTCGTGGCCCGGATGCGCTCGCGCAGCCAAGTGGACGCGGGGACGTGCTCTGTGCCGTAGATGATGCAGGCGTCTTGGCCGGTGCGCTCGATGTGCGCGAGCGCCCGCTGGGCCTCTTGGTGCTCGGCCCACTTCGCGCCGCGGCTCAGGCCCACAACGTCGGCATGACAGAAGCGCAGCCAATCTTCGTGGGAAAACAGAGGATCGGGCAGCCGGTAGGCAGTCCAACGGACGTACTGCTGCGGCGTCTTGGGGTAGGACGTGGAATCGCGGAAGATGCTGTGCATTGGCCCTGGCCTTCGGTCGGCTGCCGCGTGCTAAACGCGGGCAGCAAAAAGGGCGCATGGCTGCGCCCCTGGTGGTGCTGTGGCTGAGTGGCGGCTGGTGCGGCCCTCTACTTACTAGCCCGGATCCATCACGAAGCTCCCAGGTTTCGCGCCTGAAAGAAGCGACGGCGACCTCCTGAGCTGGGATAATGCGAGTTGTCTAGGCCCGCAACCCCAGCTCAAGGAGATCACCGTGCAGGTGAACGCTACTACGTCCTTTTCGCCGATGAAAGTGGTCGCCGACGCCGACGGTCTCACCTCGCGCGCCGGCAGCGCCCTGCTCACCCGTCTGGCCGACGTCGTCGGCCTCACGGACGGCCTCGTGAGCGCACTCAGCGTGCACTCCCGAAACGTGCGCCACGAGCCCGGCCGCGTGGCCCGCGACATCGCCGTGATGCTCGCCGACGGCGGCGACTGCCTCACCGACCTGGGCGCGCTCAGAGACCAGGGCGTGCTCTTCGGCGAGGTGGCCTCGGACGCCACCGCCTACCGCTGCCTGGAGCGCCTCGACGAGGCGACGCTCAGCCGCCTGCGCGGGGCTCGCGGCGCGGCCCGCGCCCGCGCCTGGGCCCTGGCCCGCGGACCCCAGCGCCTGGTCCTCGACATCGACGCCACGCTTGTGAGCGCCCACTCCGAGAAGGAGGGCGCCGCCGGCACCTACAAGGGCGGCTTCGGTTTCCACCCGCTGCTCTGCTTCGAGGCGACCACGGGTGAGGCCCTTTCGGGCATCCTGCGTCCCGGCAACGCCGCTTCCAACACCGCCGCCGACCACGTCGCGGTGCTTGAGCTCGCCCTCGCCCAGCTGCCTGAGGGCGCCGCCGGCCCGGGCACGCTGGTGCGCTGCGACTCGGGCGGCGCGACCCACGCCTTCCTCGCCGCGGTCGTCGCGCGCGGGCTCGCCTTCTCGGTGGGCTTCGACCTCACCGAGCGCGTGCGTGCGGCGCTACTCGCCCTGCCCGAGAGCGCCTGGCTCCCGGCGTTCGACTCAGGCGGTGACCCGCGCGAGGGCGCCTGGGTGGCCGAGCTGCCCCTCGAGCTCTCGGCCTGGCCCCGTGGCACGCGGGCCATCTGCCGCCGCGAGCGCCCGCACCCCGGGGCGCAGCTCTCCTTCACTGACTCAGGTGGCCACCGCTTCCAGGTGCTGCTGACGAACCAGAGGGGCAGGCGCATCGCGCGCCTCGAGCAGGTCCATCGCCAGCGCGCCGCGATCGAGGACGCGATCCGCTGCGCCAAGGCCTCGGGGCTGCGCAACCTGCCCTTCCGCGCCTACGCCATGAACGCCGCCTGGCTTGAGCTCGTGCTCACCGGCTGCGACCTGCTCGCCTGGACGCGGCGGCTGCTGCTCTCCGGCACGGAGCTCAGCGCCTGCGAGCCCAAGCGCCTGCGCTACCGCCTGCTGCACGTCGCCGGGCGGATCGCGCGCCACGCCGGCGGCGCGCGCCTGCGCCTGCCGCGCTCCTGGCCGTGGGCGCGGACGCTCGTAGCCGCCTTCGCGCGCCTGCAAGCCTTACCCTCAGGCTGACGAGCGCACGGCCGCCTCGCGAGACGCCGGTGCTCACGGGCCGGCTTCAGCATGCCTTGAAAGGGACGGGGAGCGCTGCTGGACACCCCTCGCGCCGCCGCGGCGCCGCCGCGGCGCCCCTGGCCGTGCTCACCCGCAGGCGCTATCGTGGAACCGGGCTGGATGCGGTCCTCAGAGGTGGTCGCGACACCCTTCGTGAAAGATCGAGGCTAGACGGAAGCGCCAACCAGAGCGGCGAGAATCGTGTGCGCTCCCTGATGAAGGCTGACATGTCGACGCACTAGAGCTCGGCTTTACCGCGCAAACCACGCGACGGAATCGACAGAACCGACGAATCGCCCCAGATCTGTCGATTCTGCCACCGGCCCGCCAGAGTCGGCGTCAGCCCCGCGTCGACTCCGGATCAGGCGACCGAAGCGAGGAAAGCGACCAAACGGACGCTTCGTCGCCTTGGTCGCGTGCGCCTGCCGCGACTGGACGCCTTGCGGGTGGCGAACAGGGCCGTGGTCGATCCCGAGTACTGGACTTGTTTTCATTGCTCTTAGCATCCGGGGGACACAACGAACGAGGGGCAGCGCCGTCGGGCGACAGCAACCCAATGGGTCACCCCGCCGCCAGGCCGCAGGTTACCCGACCGAGGTCGGGATCCCAACGGACTCAGACTGACACTGAGCAACCCAAATCCGTGCGCCTGGATGAGAGCCGCTGGGGACGACTGGGACGAGCTGTCACGAACTTGCCGGCTGACGACCTCAGCTGACGTCCGCTTTCGCAGACCGAGCCCATGGGGATCGGCGGCCCCGTGCGGGTCGCTTGGGAGGCATCAGCACGAGATCGCTGCCGCCCGTCGCGCCGTTCTGCCCAGGATGTTGCGTGGCGGGCCGCTCCGCCTGTCAGGCCACGCCGAAGCGGACGTCAGCGGAGGTCGCCACCGCGGCCGGCCGTGAGTGGCAGCAGGGCGGGACGGCTCGTGCGTCGAGCGTGTTCGGGAGGAGGCCACCCGGGCGGTCGCAGGGGCTGCCTCTGGCCGTCACACTCGACCTGCGAAGATGACGAAGACCCGGAGCGAACCGCCGAGCCCGCCACTAGCGCACCCGCCACAGTCGCAAGCAGGGCGAGGCCGGCCGCCTGCTGGGCCTCGCCGCCAAGCGGCCCGCTGTCGAAGGGATCACTGCCCCAGGACGTCTGCGCGAGGCCACGCGCCCAGTCGAGGCCGAGATACTCCATCTGCAGCGTCGAGTAGGACACCGCGCTGCGCCCGCCGTCCGACGCGGAGAGGCAGGTGCAGGGGCGCGTCGTCATCGCGAACAGTTGCGCGCCGCAGACGAGGAAGCGCTCGCCGGACGCGGCGATACAGCGTGCATGGTCATCATCGGGGAGTTCTTGGGGGTCGTTCTCCCAGACCCACTCCAGCGCGACCTTCACCTTGATGCTCCTCGCCTTGGCCTTAGGGCCAGCGTGCCATCGTGGGAAGCCGCGTCGGTCTGACGTTCCTAGTGTACACCTCGCCAAACGCTGCCCGCGGTTCGAGCGTTGAGGAGCAGCGGAACGAACCCGCCCCGCAGATAGTCTACGCGACGGGCTGCAGGGGCAGTCTTGGGCGTCCACCCGCGGATCTGTGGGCGCGAGTGACGTTCACGGCATGTTGGCATGGCCGTCCCCCAGCCTCGAGTTCGAGGCTGATCACCATTCCTTGTCCCGCGTCGATCTTCTTCGCCGCGTCTGACTGCATGTGCGGCAGCACGTGGCTGTACGCGCCCAAATAGTGACGCCGATCGTGGCACGCGCGAGCCGCTCGGAGACGACCTTGGGGTGCACGCCGGCCTTCAGCAGCTGGGTGGCATGCGCGTGGCGCAGATCGCGCTGACCGCGGCGCTGCCACAGCCAACGGTGCCTTTCTGCGGCTGCGGGGTACACTCCGATTGCCCGTCGCAGATGCTGGGCATGGCGAGACGTGACACGCCAAGCCGGATTAGGCTTGGCGTGTCACGACGAGGAGCGGCAAGGTAGGCACGTCTTAGCACGGCTGCCTTGCCAGCAATCTCCCAAGCTGCGGCGGGCTTCAGCTTGAGGCGACGATTGTCGCGACCATCGACAAGCGAAGAACCAGCGACAAGGAGGATCTGACATGCCAGTCGTTAGGTGGGAACCGTTCCAAGACGCAGCGAGCCTGCAGCGTCTCTACCGCATGTTCGGCTCTGCGATCGAGCGCAGCTGGTTGCCGGCCGTCGACATCATCGACACGCCCGAGGCCTTCGTGTTGAAGGCGGAGCTGGCCGGCATGAAGCCCGAGGACGTCCACATCGAGCTCGAAGACGATGTGCTCACGATCAGCGGCGAGCGGCACCAGGAGGAGAAGCTCGACGCGGAGCAGTACCAGAGCACCGAGTGGCACTACGGCGCGTTCCAGCGCAGCATCTCGCTGCCCCGCAGCGTGAAGCGAGACGCGATCGAGGCGAGCTACGAGAACGGCGTCGTCGAGGTGCGCGTGCCCAAGGCCGCAGAGGTCATACCGCAGCGGATTGAACTCAAGGTCAAGAGCGAAGTGAGCGCGATCGACACGGAGCAGGCGACCTGACGAAGCCGCCCGTGGGCCGTGCGGCGGCGAGCCGCAGGGTAGGGGCGGCGTCAGCGGCTACTCGAGCTGCTTCGCTGCGAACACCAGCTCTGCGAACAGCGCCGTCGCGGCCCCGCCGGCTGCGTCTCTTGCGTCTTCTTCGTCTTGGAGTTGCGTCGCCAGACACTGGCAAGCGCCGGACGCGTCCGCCCTATCCCCCGGTGTCTTCCTTAGTCCGGCGTCGATCTTCTCCGCGGCCTCCTCCTGCCCGTGCGCGAGATGGGACTGCCTGTGTCCGCAGACCCGTGTGACCGAAGCGACGGAATCGACAGAACCGACACATTCCAGCGGTCCTCGTCAATCATGTGACGGACTCTGGCGTACTACCAAGTGTCGCGGCGCCCAGGCCGTGTCCCGACAGCGCTGCCGGGGGTCTCGGCCCGGCTGCGGGACGGCGTGGCGGTCACAGCTCAGGCAGCGATGGCGGTCCGGCCGCCCACCGGTGGCTCGCGTGACCACAGGACCACGAGCCGGAGGATCTTCTCGGCGATCGCGTGGTCGCGGACAAGCGCTGTCAGCCGCATGTCGCCGCCGCACCGCGGGCAGATCGAGACGTCCAAAGCGAACGCCCGCTGCATCAGCTCGCCCCACTGCACCCGTTGCGAGAACCCCGAAGGTGACGCCGCGCACGGAACGGCAGGTCGTTTGCCCTACGCTCCCCGTCGAGGTTAGAGGCTCACTTGACGCGCCGAGAGCACATCCCGCACAGTCGTCCAACGCATGCCGGGATAGCGATCGTTGTCGAGCGGTTCCAGCTTTGCGCGACCGTCGAGCATGTTGCACGTGTACTGCATGCCCTGCCATGCGGGGTAAAGTTCCTTCTCTCCGGGAGCGACCGCGCGCGCGACCTTGATAAGCGTGCAGAACATTCCCAGGCCTCCGGGGCGGAACAGGCGGAACTTCTCTCCGGTCACCTCGCTGGCGACCGCTGTCAGCTCCCGGGCGCTGAGTTGATCGCCGGCGATTCGTAGAATGCGAGGGGTGGACGGATCAAGAGCCGCGCTCGCCGTGAATGCGGCCGTGTCGTCCATCGTCGTGAAGTCCATGCGCTGGTCCGCATCTCCCCAATAGAGGACGCGCTTCAGTTTGAACAGAATGAGCGGCATCTGACCGGTCAGCATGTCGGCAAACGCACCGTTGAAGATCGTGGTCGCTGAAATCGAAGTCTTATCCAGGCGCATGTGGAATTCTCGGCGCAGATCGAGATTGCGATTCTCTCCGGGTGGAAACTTGGTGAAATCGATTGAGTAGTCGGACGGAATGAAACGTGGCACGTCAGCCTTGATCGCCGCGTCGAGCAGAGACGCTTGCGTTTCCACGATCACGTCCCGCAATCCCTGCAGCGCGGACACCACGCAGGACGCACCCGAGCATGCCGGTGTCACTTCGGAAGCGCTGCTCAAGTCGACACTGGCAATCGATACGCCGAGCACCTGCAGGCGCTCGATCCTGTCTCGCGCAGTGCCGTGACGAACAAGCGCTCTTACGTTGGCTCCCCGTTGGAGCAGGGCTCTCGCGATGCGTCCGCCGAGATCGCCGGTAGCTCCCGCCACAACGATGGTCGAGTCACCCATGACTCCGACATTATGGAACGGGCAGCGTCGAAGCAAGTTGGGGGCAGATCGGAGTGGGGGTCCGGCCGCGGGACCGCAGGCAGGGGTCACGCGGGCCTGGCGGCGTGGCGTGCGGCCCAGGTGGCGGGCGGGACGGGCCGCGTGAACAACGCGGGTCTTGATGTCGGGGCACTTGCGCGAGCGACGCGAGCTACGCGACAGAATCGATAGAATCGACGCTTCGCGTCGATGTCGCTGGCCCCGCCTCTTCTCCCAGCTCACCACTGACCTTGACGAGGTGTCGGAAAGGGTGAGCTCCAGCCTCGGAATCTGCCCGGCGCATCATCCCTTATCCTGCGCGGCCTTCGTCACGGCGCAGCGCAGAGTATCGCGTCGCTTGATCAGCGCCTCGCGTCGCGCCTTCGTGCCGCAATCCTCACCGTTCACAAGGCCGAGATAGGCCGCGGAGTCAACCTCCTCAAGGGCCTCTTCGATCAGGCCGCTGCGCTTCAGCACGAGGCTAAGGCGGTCGAAGATTCGCTGCACGTCGCGGCGCACGAACTGGCTGTCCAACGAGTCCTTGCTCGACTCTAGGTACTCAAGGATGGCCTGACGATAGAGCGCTGTCGCGCGTGGCGCGTCCGTCTTCTCGCAACGACGTGCCTCAGACTCATGGTCGGAGGCGACGAGGACGCCACGCCAAGCCTCTGCGCTTCGCGAGCCCACCTCCTCGGGAAAGACCTCAACGGCTTGGTCACTCGCGACCAACGCTGCTGGAGGCTTGGCTGTGGGCGAGGCTTCCCCTGGATCGGCATCGATACCGCAGACTGGGCAAAACGTCGCCGTGTCGCCGATCGACAGGCCGCACTGTTTGCACGCTCTCATGGCCGCTCCTGTGGTCACTCTCCCCAGTATCGGCACGGTGCCGAAATAAAGAAGCGCCAGCGCAGGGGGCTGGCCGAAGCCGGGCCGGTATTCAGGCAGGAACTCGACACGGGATGCGACGATTCCCCAGTCGTGATCCGTCTCGGCGGTGACCTCGCAGACGACGTGGCCGATCGGATGCATGGGAAGCGCTGCCCTTGATGGAGAAGCCTACCCCCTTGCGCGTGGCCGGTCACGGGACGCATGGGTCGTGCGACGAGGAAGATCCCCGTCACCGCCGCGGAC
>JADGPQ010000299.1 GCA_017882325.1 Thermoleophilia bacterium | reverse complement strand
CGGCACAGCGCGAGCCCGCCGCCCTCCTCGAGCCACGAGCGCAGGGTGTGCAGCCCCGGGTAGACGCTGCGCAGCCAGGCGATGTCACTCGCGGCGGCTGACGCCTCGGGGTAGATGAACACGCCCTCCACCTGCACCTCGCTGCAGGCGACCGGTTCCCGCAGCTCTTGCGAGAGCAGGGCGGCGATCGCGGCGGGGCTGCTGACCTCGCCGGCGACGGCGATCGTCCTGCCGAGGAAGTCGTCGGGCGCCGCCAGCGCGGTGACGGCGAGGGCGGCGATGTCGTCGACGGCGATCAGGGGTAGGCGGCTCTGGGCCTCGAACGGTGTCGCGAGAACGAGCGTCGAGCCGTAGCGGCTGAGCCAGTACCAGGCGATCTCCTCCATGACCGTGGTCGGGCGCAGCACGGTCAGCGGCAGCCCGAGCGATCGGAGATGCTCCTCAATGGCCCTGCTTCGGTCGCAGGCGATGCGGTGGTGATCGGGGCCCGTGCCCGCCGAATACACGACGTGTTCGATGCCGGCGCGCGCGGCAGCCTCGGCGATCGCCCGGCCGTGACGCAGCCGCTCGTCAGGACCCGACTGCGGGTCATCGAGCACCACAAACATGGCGCTGGCGCTGCGAAAGGCGCGTTCGAGCGCTGCCGCGTCGTCGAGACTCGCAGTCTGGGCGCGCTGCCACGGGAGCCCGTGCGCCTCGCCCTCGCCGCGGTCGTCGAGGAGGACTTGAGCCTCCAGCCCGCGCTCACTGAGGCGCCTGAGAACGGCACTGCCTTGGTGCCCGGCAGCACCGATGACTAGCACGGACCCCGCCTTAGTGGTCATGACACTCACCCGTCTTCCCTGCTTGGGAGAGGTGTCGGCCTCTCACTCGCTTGTTCCCTGTCGGCACGCCCCGCACGCGTGATCGGTGAGAGCGGCAGAGCAGCGCCGCTGCGTGCTCGAGGGCGGGACACCGCCTCGTCACGGCCGAGCAACTGGAGCGCCTCGAAGAGCCCAGGCGTCTCGCCTCCACCGCTTGTGCCCAGAGGCACAACGGCGGAGACGGCCCTCGGCTTCAGCTCAAGGCCAGCCCGCAGCCGGCCCTCGGCCTGCTGCGGGCCCCGGAGCAGCTCGCGCTCCTCATGCTCGAAGTCGTGCTGCTGACGGCAGGGGGCTCCTGATCAACCGGGTCGCCGGGTTGCCCCATCCGGCTTAGGCGCCATGTCGTCTTTCAGGTCGCTCTCAAGCATCTCCTTGAGGACCGTTGCCGCGTTGTGCTCCTGGTCGCGGGACCCGTACACGAAGGTGACGGGGCCCTCCCCTACGAGCTGCTTCAGACGCGCGACTTCGGCAGGTCGGCCACGCAGCTCCTCGCGGTAGCGGCGCTGGAACTCCGGCCACTTGGCGACATCGTGCGCGAACCAGCGGCGCAGCTCGGTGCTCGGAGCCACCTCCTTGAGCCAGACGTCCACGTCAGCCTTCTCTTTACTGAGCCCACGCGGCCACAAGCGCTCGACCAGGATGCGCACGCCGTCGGCAGGTGACGGAGCTTCATAGGCCCGCTTCAAACGGATGCTCACAGACTTCCTTCCTTCTGTCCTCGGAGTGCGCCTACTTCACCCACGGAGGCAGACCCGTGGGCACGCGGTCTCAGGCGGCCCGCCCCAGCCCGCCCATCATCAGAAAGCGCTCGGCCGCGGCCGCGGCGGTCGATCCTTCGGCCACGGCCGTGGCGATCTGCTTCACTTTGCCCGGGTACGCGGCGAAGTCGCCCACCGCGAACACACCGTCGATCCCGGTCTCCATCGCCGAGTTCACCGGCTGACGCGGGTCGCCGAGTGGTAGGTCCCAGCCCTGCACGCCGCGCAGGTCCGGTACCTGGCCGACACTCACCAGAAGCAGGTCGGCCGGGATCTCCAGGCTGCTTTCGTCCTCCAGCGAGACGATCACCTGCTCGAGCCGCTCTGCGCCGCCCAAACCCACGACTTGGGCGTTGGTCAGCAGGCGCACGCCCGAATCTTGCAGGCACGTTTGCGAGTGCGCGCAGGCCCGCAGCGCTTTGCCGCGGTGCACCAAGGTGACCTCGGCAACGCGCTCCAACGAAAGCGCCGTGTCCACAGCGCTGTCGCCCCCGCCCACGATGACCACGCGCTTGGCGCTGATCTCCTCGAGCTTCGGCAGCCGGTAGGTCAGGCCCGAGCCAAGAAAGCGATCCTCATCTGTCAAGCCCAGCTTGCGCGGCGTGAAGCGGCCCAGGCCGAGCGCCAGGATGAGACTCTCGGCGCGCAGCTCGCGCTTGTCGGTGCGCAGCTTGAACTGCCCGTGCTCGCGGCCGACGTACTCGACCGCCTCGTACTCGGCGAGCTCGGCACCGAAGTGAGCAGCCTGGTCGGCCAACCGGCGGGCGAGCTCGCCCGAGGCCAGCTCCGGCTGCGCAGGGAAATTCGTTACCGGCTTCGTGGGGTAGAGGTTGATGAGCTGCCCGCCGAAGGCCTCGGCCTCGAAGACAACGGTCGAGAGCCCGCGCAGCTGCGTGTTCATCGCCGCCGCCAGACCAGCCGGTCCGCCACCGACGATGGCAACATCATAGGTATCCATGGCTTCCCTCATTCGCCGAGAACAGGACTAAATAAGTCCTCTTAGAACGATACCCAAGACTCGCCTCGGCTACCCATCGGCGGAGTATCGGGCAGCGTCGGGACCAGTGGGGTTGCCGGTTGAGGGGACCGCGGGGCACCGGGAGTCGGCGGCACAGGTCTTCATGTCGTGTGGTGCCCACTGAAGTGAGCCCTGTGCAGGCCCTCTCCGCTAGCCGCCGACGGTGTGCCGACGCAACCGAGTCGACCTTGGGGACCGGGCACGACCTTCTTCGCCGGGATTCTCGCTCGCTCATCCACTGCCGCAGTCCTCACGCCGCAACCGGCTCTCGCACTATCATCGGAAGCGGACCACTGAATGGGTGGTAGCTCAGTCTGGGCGCCGATCGAACCCTCCAGAACCG
>JADGPQ010000298.1 GCA_017882325.1 Thermoleophilia bacterium | reverse complement strand
GCTGGTTTACCCAGCCGTAGCTCGCCGCAGGCGAGCGAAGGCTGGTGCCGGAGGAGGGAGTCGAACCCTCACGACCCTTGCGAGTCTCGGGATTTTGAGAACGATTCGCCTCTCAGAAACACGCCTGGCGGCATCACAAACCTGCACATGCACGACCTGCATCGACCGTCCGTCTTTACCCCTCCGCCCGCGACTCATGCAGCCTCTTCAGGAACGGCTTGCTCAGGAAGCTGCCGTTGTCGAGACCGCAGAGCCTCTCGAACATGGGCCTCGTGACGGTGAACGCGATGATCTGAGGCGGCAGCCACTGCCGCATCGCAATATCGGTGGCGCCGATGATGGCCTGTGGAACGTCCTCGTCGCCGAAGAGCGGAAGCAGCTGCGAGCACCCGGATCCGAAGGGAGCCAACACGGTGGGCGGATCGTCCGGCCCGGTGTCATAGTTGGCGCCCAGAAGGAGTGCCGCAAGCTGATCGAGGTCTACGAAGAACGACACGGTCTTGAGGAACCCGTACTGGGCCGGGCGCAGCGGACCGATGAAGAGGTTCCCGAACGTCGGGCGGTACAGTCTGCGTCGCTCGATCCACTGGCGCATGGTGTCGCGCGAGCGCTTGAGCCCTTCCCTGTCCACGAGGAAGCTGATCATCGCTTCGGGCGAACGGGTCGCGATTCCAAACAGGCAAGAGCCGGCTCCCTGGCAGCCGTAGCTCTCAGCCGTGAGCTGGAGCGTTTCGCCCTTCATCCAGTGGTCGTAGAACGCGAAGATGCACGTGCCCTCGCCCGCTCCGATCCTCACGACCGGCTCGAACGGTGCGGCGTCCGGCGCGTCATAGAGCCCCACGAGGGGTGCTTCAATACCGACCTTCTCCAGCAGCGTTCTGGGATCCGGCTGCATGATGTGCTCGCTCCTGAGACCGGGAAGCCGCCGCGTGGGGGGCACCTTCACGGGCGCCTGGACTCGCCCTATCCTACGGCAGAACGCGGCCGGCGACGCACGCGACCGCGCCGGGGCTATGATCGGAGCAATGCGGGCCCTTCTGATCTCCGCCAACAGCGAGCGGATCAATATGATCACGATCCCGCTCGGTCTCGGCGCCGTGGCCGCTGCGACGCGGCGCGCCGGTCATGACGTCGGGTTTCTCGACCTGCTACCCGAGCCCGACCCGGCAGCTGCGATCCGCCGAGCAATCGCGAAACACCGGCCCGATGTGATCGGCATTTCCGTTCGCAACATCGACGACCAGGCGCGCGAGAACCCGCGCTTCCTCCTCGCCCAGGTGAAGCCCGTAGTGGAAACGTGCCGCGAGTGCAGTCGCGCCCCGGTCGTCCTGGGCGGCGCGGGGTACAGCATCTTTCCCGACGCCGCACTCGCCTACCTGGGCGCGGACTTCGGGGTCCGTGGTGACGGGGAAGCCGTCTTCCCAGCTTTGCTTGAGTGCCTCGCCGGCGGCCGCGACCCGTGCACCCTGCCCGGCGTCTATGGTGCCGGCAGGCACTCCGCAAGCAACCCGCGGTTTTCGGAGGACCTCGGTCCGATGCCGATGTGGGACGAGGCGCTGCGTCAGGCCGCGGACCCGGCCACCCCCGATCTGTGGATCCCCGTCCAGAGCAGGCGCGGGTGCCCGAACGACTGCTCGTACTGCTCCACGTCACAGATCCAGGGGCGGCGCCTCCGTGCGCGCGAGCCCCGCCAGGTGGCCGAGCACGTCGCCATGCTCGCCCGTGCCGGATACCGGCGCGTGTACTTCGTGGACAACTCGTTCAACATCCCCGAGCAGCACGCCCTCGAACTGTGCGATGCGCTCACGCGCCTCGCCACCGGTGTCCTGTGGCGCTGCATCCTCTACCCTTGCCGGGTTTGCGAGGAGCTGGTGCGGAGCATGGCGCGGGCCGGGTGCGTGGAGGTCTCCCTTGGCTTCGAGAGCGGCTCGCTGCAGGTACTGCGTGAGATGAACAAACGCTTCACGCCAGCCGACGTGCGCGAGGTCTCGGACATGCTCGGCGCGCACGGGATCCGGCGGATGGGCTTCCTCCTTCTGGGCGGCCCCGGAGAGACGCGCGAAACCGTTGAAGAGAGTGTGGCCTTCGCCGAGTCGCTCCGGCTCGAGTGCCTTCGCGTCACGGTCGGCATGCGCATCTATCCCGGAACGCAGCTGGCTCGCCGTGCAATCGCGGAAGGCGTGATCAAGGATGAGGACGACCTCCTCGTCCCGCGCTTCTACCTCTCGCCCGGACTGGAACCGTGGATCCACGATCGCGTGAAGCCCTTGCTGCGTGGGGCGTGAGATCCCTGCCGCCGATGCTGCTGAACGAGGTTCAGAAGCAGCAGCGGACGATCGGTACGCTGCGCGCCCAGGTGGCGGCGGCGGATGAGCAAACGCGCGCCAGAGACGAGCAGGTCCGGACGCTGACCGAGCAGATGGCGGCCTTGACGCGGGCCGTCGCGGCGCTCAGCGACCGCAAGCAGTCACGAGGGTGGCGGCGTAGGATTCGAGTGCCAGGGAGGCGACGTAGTCCTGTGGGACGTCCGCCTCGGCGGGTCCTCGGCCTGGAGGGGTCGTCGCCCCTATACGGCGGGTCAGCCTTCGCATACGCTGGCTTGCCCAGCCGTAGTCTCGGCCAGACGCACGATCTCCGCGTCCGCGAGGCGCTCGCAGGCGACCCAGTACAGCGCCGTCGCGCGCGCCGATCGCTCTGCCGCGACGACGGCCCGCCGGCTGCAAGGCTTGCCCAGCTTGGCGCGTGCGTCGCTCCGCCCACACCGCACTCGGTCGCTGCGCAGTCGGGCCACCTTGACCACGCGGTGCGCTTTCCCGCGAATTGCCCCACGGCGGTCTTCGCGCACGCGACTGTTTGGAGACGCGTTCGCCGCAAATGTCTGAAGGAGATCGAGGCGAAGGGGGTCCGCCTTCGCGGCGTTGCGGCTCACGGTGGTCCTCGCGCCGCTTCGGCGAGACAGCCTTCGCCCGCAAAGACTCGCTGGTTTACCCAGCCGTAGC
>JADGPQ010000101.1 GCA_017882325.1 Thermoleophilia bacterium | reverse complement strand
GCGGTAGCGCTCCAGGCCCTCGGCGGCCACGCGACGCTCCATCTCCGCGTCCTCGGCGAGCACCAGCTTGATCGCGTCGGTCGGGCACACCTGCGAGCAGCGGGTCTCGGTCCAGCCGTCGTCGATCAGGTGGGCGCAGCCGGTGCATTTCTGTGGCAGGTCCTTCTCGTCGTTCCAGTAGATGACGCTGTAAGGGCACGTAGCGAGGATCTCCTTGCGACCCTTGGACTTGACCGGGTCGATGATCACGAGACCGTCGCCGCGTTTGTAGACCGCGCCGTCAGAGGTGAGGCACGGCGCCTCGTCGCAGTGCATGCAGGGCATGGGCAGGTAGGCGGTCTGCACGATCGGATACTGTCCGCGCTCCTTGCGTCTGATGTTCATCCAGCGGTGACCGTGCCACGGCTGGGCTGCAGCCGTGGGCGGGAACTCGTTGTCGACGAACTCGTCCTTGTCGGCCAGGAAGCAGTCGTTGCAGTCGTGGCAGCGGGCGACGTCGACGATCAGATGCCATTTCTTCATCGGGCCTCGCCCTCCCACTTCTCGACTTGGATGAGACATGAGTTGTTGGACATCGCCGTCGAGGTCGGCGTGATGTAGCGCATGTTGGTAAGGATGTTGACGCACCCGGCGATGTCGGGCGACTCACCCGGTTCGCCCAGGGGCAGGTAGTCGGCGCACGACTCGTAGGCGTGCACCGTGCCAGGTGCGACGCGCTCGGTGAGCTGCGCCGAGAGGATCACCGCGCCGCGGTCGTTGAACGCGCGGATGAGGTCGCCTTCGGCGATGCCCCGCGCCCGGGCGTCCTTGCCGTTCAGCCGCATGACCCAGTAGGCGTGCCCGTCGTCGTGCAGGATGCGGTGCTCGTCGACCTCGTTGAGCCAACTCTCCTTGGAGTCGCCCATGGTGTGGAAGCTGAAGCGCGGGTGTGGGCTCACCATCTGCAGCGGGTACTTGCCGTAGAGCTCGCTGGTATGGTGACCCTCCCAGCTCGGGATGAACTGCGGGCCGAGCGGCGGCCGTTCCGGATCGACCACGTCCAGCTCGAGGCGCTGGAGCGCCGAGCTGACGAACTCGATCTTGCCGGAGGCCGTCTGCAGGCCTTCGAAGCCGACCGTGTCGCCGGGCCGAGGGCCCCAGTCCGGGGTATCGCGCTTGCGCCCTTCCGCGAACCACCTCATCGCCGGCGTGGACTTGTAATCGTCCGGTATGGGCACGACGTAGTAGCCCTTCTTCTCGAACTCCTCCCAGGTGATGTTCTTGGGAAGGTCGGTGGCGTGGAAGTACGCCTTGCACCAGTCGTACTCGTCCATGCCTCCTTCGGTGAAGACGTCGCCCATGCCCATGCGCTCGGCGACGGCGGCGAAGATGTCATAGTCAGACTTGCTCTCGCCGAGCGGCTCGATGCACTTCTTCTGGAAGACGATGACGCGGTGGTTGGTCTGGGTGTGGTTGTCCGGGATGTAGCCGGAGCAGTTGCCGAACTCACTCATGTCCCAGCGCTCGAAGTTGGTGCAGGCCGGCAGGATGACGTCGGCGAACTTCGCCTCGCCCTCCATCCATATGGACTGGTTGACGACTGTTTCGACTTTGCCCTCGCGGTACGCCTTCACGTAGCGGTTGGTCTGCTGCATCGTGCCGATGAACGAGCCGCCGTAGCGCCAGTACATGGTGATGAACGGGTAACCCGGCGCGGGATACTGGTACTTCTGCATCTGGCTCTGGATCGAAGAACCGGAGAAGCCTTTGCCGCGCCACTCGAAGGGCTCGTGCATCATCGCCTCGGGGATGCGCAGACGTGGAATAGCCTGGCCCTCAGTCGAGTCGTGCACGTTGACGGTCGGGTGCAGCCCAGAGCTGTGCGGGAACAGGCGATACAGGAAGCGGTATGCCGCGGCCGACTTCTCGGGGTCTCCCGAGATGCCGCCCTCGGCGTAGCCGGGGAATACGAAGGAGCAGTCGGACGGCGCGCCCTGCGAGGTGCCCCAGATGTTGACTCCCGGTTTGCCGTAGCCCTGCATGGCGGCCAGGGCGACCATGGTGCGCGCCCACTCGTTGCCCGTCGCCGATCGGCAGGCGCCGCCCCAGCCGCCCAGGCCGCCGGCGGCGAGCATGGTCTTCTTGGCGCCCCACTCGCGGGCAAGGGCGCGGATCTGCCGGGCCGGCACGGCGCACTCGCCCTCGGCCCATTCCGGCGTCTTCGGGACGTTGTCGGTCTTGCCGAGGACGTAGCCCTTCCACTCGTCGAAACCGGTGGTGCGCTCGGCGACGTACTCCTTGTCGTAGGTCCCTTCGGCCAGCCACGTGTGGGCGATGGCGAGGCCGAACGCCACGTCGGTGCCGAGGCGCGGCGCGAACCACTTGTCAGAGAACAGCTCGGCGGTCGGGTTGTAGTAGGGATCGACGAACACCATCTTGATGCCGAGCTCTTTCATCCAGTAGCGCCGGGACGTGCTCTCGAAGGCGGAGTAGATGCCGCCGCCCGTGGACTCGGGATCGGCCGACCAGAAGACGATCATCTCCGTGTGCTTGAGCGCGTCCTCGAGCAGGTCGTACTGCTCGGGGATGCCGAGGCGGTGGCTGTTGCCCCACATCGGCATGGCGCCCCAGTGCCAGCCCTCCCAGCTGTCCGGGTTGTGGGCGCAATGGGCCATCCCCATGAGATTCAGGAAGCGGTAGTAGGCGCTGTGGCGATACCCGATGTTGCCCCACAGGTGATGCGAGCTGCAGGTCGTGAAGATGGATCCCGGCCCATGCTCGCGCTTCTCGCGGATCATCTCCGCGGTGACGAGGTCGAGAGCCTCGTCCCAGCTGATGGGCTCGTAGCCGGAGACGCCGCGGTTCTGGGTGTTGCGCTCGCCCTCGGGGTCCCAGTCCACGCGCTTGAGCGGGGTGAGGATGCGCTTGGGAGAGTACACCATCGAGCGCGAGGCCTGCGCGTGCGGCGCGAGTGTCGTGCGGCGCGGCGGCGTGAAACGGCGGCCCCGCGCCTCGATCACCCAGTCGCCCTTGTCGTCGTCGTCCAGGTCGATGGGCGTCATGCGGACGATCTTGCCGTCGCCCACGTCGACGAAGACGGGACCGCCCGTCGTGCAGTTGGTTAGTCTCTCGACCTCACTCATGTTCGTCCGACCTCCGCTCCTCGCTCAACCTGAACGATCGCGCCGCAACTCCCGCAGGCCCGCACTAGTAATCCACTATGCGGACGTGCTCGCCCGCATCATGGTCATGCTACAAGCGCCACTGTCAGTGTCAAGCGTGGCGCTGTTCGCTGACCGGCTCCGTGGGGAGCCGTGCCGGCACGGACATGAGCTACACTCCTGCATCGTGATGGAGGTCGGCCGAACACACGTGCGACCCGTCGCCGTCGGCGTGGTGCTCGCCGGCGGGGAGGCGAGACGCATGGGGCGCGACAAGCGCCTGCTGCGTCTCGGCGGAGCCACGATGCTCGAGCGCAACCTCGCCTTCCTGAGCGGCCTCTTCCCGACGGTGGGGCTCTCGGTGCGTGATGCACGCCAGATCCCCGCGTCGCTGCCCGCCGGCGTCGAGATCGTCCCCGACGTGGTGACGGGCTCGCCGCTGGCCGGCCTGGCTTCTGTGCTGGCGCGCTACCGCGAGCCTATCTTTGCACTCGCCGCCGATGTGGCCTTCGCCGAACGCGCCGCCGTCGAACGCGTCGTCGAGGCCTTCGACGGCGTCGACGTGGCGCTGCCGATCGTCGGCGACCACCTGGAGCCGCTGCACGCAGTCTACGGCCCGGCGTGCCTGGCGCGCATCGAAGGACTGCTCGATCGCGGCGCGCACAGCATCCTGGACCTGCTTCCCGAGGTGCGCGTGAGGACGGTGCCGTTCTCGAGCGCCGCGCCGTTCTTCAACGTGAACACGCCGAGCGATTGGGAGGAGGCGCGCCGCCGCGAGGGCGCTGCGGCGCACCCCGACGATCGCTGCAAGCCGGCGGTGCTCGGCGTCGTCGGCCGCCCGAACAGCGGCAAGACGACGCTCATCGAGGGCCTGATCCCCGAGTTCACCCGACGCGGTTTCAAGGTGGCAGCGGTCAAGAGCGTCGCCCACCTCGACATCGACACGCCGGGCAAGGACTCGTGGCGTCACGGCCAGGCCGGAACGGACGCGTATGCGGTGGCTTCGGCCACCAAGCTCGCGTTCGTGACCAGGCTGCGGGCCGAGACGACATTGGCCGAGCTGGTGGAGAGGTACTTCTCTGGCTGCGACGTCGTCGTGTGCGAGGGCTATCGGCACGAGGCGCCGCAGATGATCGAGGTCTTTCGCGCCGCGGCCGGGTACCCGGAGACGATGTCTTCGCCCGGGCAGCTGCTCGCCCTTGTGACCGATGCCGACGTTCCGCACCGACACCGCTTCGCGCTCGATGACGCCGCCGGCCTAGGCGCTTTCCTCGTCGAGAAGCTCGGGCTCTCCCGCGGTCGCGCCTAGCGGCGGCGCTCTCTCGCCGACAAGCTGCGTGACGCTCTGGACGTCCGCCGGCAGAGGAGTCGATCGCCCGGCCGGGGTTCTCCCTCGAGGAACTCGCGCGCCCGCATTCACCCACTGAGCGGCTCTCGCACTATCATAGGAAATGTACCAACGTATGTATGGGGTCAGGTCATGAACACCCCGAGGCGACCAGGATCCACCTGAGAGGAGCGCCAAGCCCATGTCCGGAGGAGACCAGATGTCCGTCAACGCACCGAGTTCCTCACCGGCATCACTGCCGGACCTTGCCCCGCCGAGCACGGGCAAGGATCCGCTGTACCAGACCGCCACGACAACGGCCACCGACTACTGGAATGACTCCTGCTCCGTAGAGGAGCTGACCTACGCGATCGAGCGTGGGGCCGTCGGCGCGACGACCAACCCGACGATCGTCGGCGACGTGCTGAAGAAAGAGATGCACCTCTGGCGTGAGCGCATCGCGGAGATCTTCGCCGAGAACCCGACCTGGACCGAGGACCAGATCACCTGGCGACTGATCGAGGAGATGGCGATGCGCGGCGCCGAACTGCTGCTCCCGGTCTTCGAGCGCGAAGGCGGCAAGAAGGGGCGCATCTCGATCCAGACCGACCCGCGGCTCTACCGAGATTCCGCGCGCATCACGGAGCAGGCGCTCCGCTTCAGTGCCCTGGCGCCGAACATGCAGGTGAAGATCCCCGTGACCTGCGCCGGCGTGCAGGCGATCGAGGAGGTGACGGCGGCCGGCGTCAACATCAACGCGACGGTCTGCTTCACCGTGCCGCAGGCGCTGGCGGTGGCCGAGGCAGTCGAGCGCGGGCTGCAGCGCCGCGAGGCAGCCGGCGAGGACGTCGCCTCGATGACGCCCGTCTGCACACTGATGATCGGCCGCCTCGACGACTGGATGGAGGTGCTTGTGAAGCGCGACCGCGTCGTGGCCGACCCGGGCATCGTTCACTGGGCGGGCATCGCCTGCATGAAGAAGGCATATGGCATCGTCCGCGAGCGCGGCTATCGCACTCGGCTGCTGGCCGCGGCGTATCGCCACCACCTGCATTGGTCGGAGCTTATCGGCGGCGATGTCGTGCTGACGATTCCCTACAGTTGGCAGCGCCTCTTCAACGACTCCGACATCGAGGTCGTGCCGCGCATGGACGACCCCGTGGCCGAGAGTATCGTCAGCGAGCTCTATCGCAGGTTCCCCGACTTCAGGCGCGCCTACGACGTCGACGGGATGAGTCCGGAGGAGTTCGACTACTACGGCGCGGCATCCCGGACGCTGCGGGGCTTCATCGCGTCCTACCACGACCTGGTGGCGGTGATCCGCGATTTCATGCTCCCGAACCCCGATGTGAAGTAGGGTCCGTCGAACTGCAGCTGTACTGCATCGCGAGGCTGTTGACGCCCCCGGGCTTGCCGTGCGCTGAGTCACCTTCCGGGCGGCCACGCGGTCGGTAGCCAACGTGGCAGGCGAGGCCGCCAGGCAGCTCGGGCTCCCGGCCGCCGGCGGGTAGCCGCCGCGGGCCAGCGATGCGCGCGGCGCGGGCGCGCTGCTCCCGATGGCGGCCCCTGCTCACACCCTTCTTGACAGCGGTGCTACTGTTTGGTCAGTCCGACTCCAAGCCCTTCGCCCTACGGCACTAGCTACGGGCGCTGGGCCGTACCATGGATAGACCATGGGGCGGCGATGCGATCGCCGTCGTGGGCCCGCGGTGGAAACGCCCGGACCTCCTCGTGTTTGGAAAGGAGTGAGGGATGCGCCTCTTCGCGCGTTCTGTCGCGGGCGGTCGCACCGCGATGACCCACGCAGACCGATCTCGCCGTTCCGGCCTCCTGCCCCTGCGCGTCGACCGTCACGAGCTCGGCGGCGGCGTCGCCGACATCGGTGTCATGATCCCGCTCGCCTGCGGGGTCGCAGCCGCCGCTCACCTGAGCCTCGTCACCGTCTTCGTGTGCGTCGCGGCGGTGTACGCCGTCACCGCCCTGGCGTTCCGCATCCCCGTTCCCGTCCAGCCGATGAAGGCCATGGCGGCCGCGATCATCGCGCTAGGCCTCTCCGCCTCGGTGGTGAGCGCGGCGGGCCTCGAGATCGGCCTGCTGTTTCTGCTGTTTGCCGTGACCCCGCTCGCCCGCCACCTGGGACGCCTCTTCCCGCCGGCAGTCGTGCGCGGCATCCAACTCGCGATCGGGATCTTGCTCATCAAGGCCGCCCTCGTCATGGCCGGGGCCGCGAAAGCCTTCCCCGGCCTCAGCGCCCGTGTCGGCATCGGCGGACTGACGCTCACCGCCGGGGTCATCGTGGCTCTTGTCATTGTCGCTTTCTTGCTCGCCGGTCGGGAACGACGGCGCCTGCCCGGCAGTCTGCTTGTGCTGGGCGCGGGAGCCGCTGTCGGGATCATCCTTGCGGCAGCCGGCGTCGCCCAGCTTCCACCCATCCCCTTGGGCGTCGGGCTGCCGCTCCTGCATCTCCCGAGTCTCCACGCCGCCTGGATCGCCCTGTTCGCCGTAGTGCTGCCGCAGCTCCCCCTCTCGCTCGGCAACTCGGTGTTCGCCACTGACGACGTGCTGCATCACTACTACGGAAGCGCCGCGCGCCGTGTCACGCCGGCGAGCATCTGCCTCAGCCTCGGCCTGGTCAACGTCGCCTCGGGACTTCTGGGCGGTATGGCGCTCTGTCACGGCTCAGGCGGAGCGACGGCCCACTACCGCCTCGGCGCGCGGACGGCGGGCGCGACGCTCGCTGCCGCCGGCTTGTACGCCACGCTGGCCGCGGGCGCAGCCTTCGGCGTCTCGCCGCTGTTCGTTCCCGGGGCCGTGCTCGCCGGGATGCTGCTCTTCGTGGGGGCAGAGCACTGCCTCCTCCTGACGGATCTTACGAAGGCGGACGACATCACCTGCGCCGTGCTCATAGCCGCAGTAGCGGTGGCCACGAACAACCTCGCGATCGGCTTTCTCGTCGGCTGGGCGGCGTTCGCACTTCTCAAGCGCACGCCACTCCACGACCTGCGCCTTCGCTGGCCGGCACTCACGGCGCGCCTGGCGCCGCCTCCCGAGTCACTCGACGTCAAGGCGAGCTGAGGCCCGCCCGGTCGGGACCTGACGCCCGGCGTCTGGCCTGGGCCAGGTCCGTCCGTTCGCTCGCCATTGAGACGCGCGGGAGCGCGGTCTTCTGCCGCCCGGTAGACTCCGCTATGCGATGGCAGATCCAGGCAACGACGAGGTCGAGATCGGCGTGCTTCTGGCCGGCGGCAGCGCGCGCCGCGCCGGCGTGGACAAGCGCTTCCTGGTGCTCGGCGGACGCGCGTTGCTCTTGCGCAACCTCGCCTTTCTTCGCGGCTTCTTCCCCACCGTGGCCGTGTCGCTGGGCGCGGGCCAGGTGCTCGACCTTGGAGACGCGCGCGACGCGGAGGTCGTGCACGACGCGTGGCCAGGCGCGTCGCCGCTGGCGGGCATCGCCTCCGCCCTGGCGCGCTACCGGCGGCCCGTGTTCGCGCTGGCCGCGGACATCGCCTTTCCCGACGGGGAGGCGATCCGGCGCGTGCTGGCGGCGTTCCCCGGTCACGACCTCGCGCTGCCGGCCATCGGTCCTGAGAACCACCAACCGCTGTTCGCCGTCTACGGGCCTGCGTGCCTGGCGCCGATGACGGCGCTGCTCGAGGCGGGCCGCCATCGCATCGTCGAGATCCTCTCGTCGCTCGACGCCGCCGAGGTGCGCTTTCCCGACGACTCGCTCTTCCATAACATCAACACCATGGACGACTACCAGGAAGCGCGCCGCCGGGCGTCCACAGGCGGCGACGCGCCGGCCACCGACACCCAGCCGGCTCTCGTCGCCATCGTCGGCAAGAGCGACTCCGGCAAGACGACCCTGATCGAGAAGGTCGTCCCCGAGCTCGTGAAGCTCGGCCTGCGCGTCGGCACCGTCAAGCACGACGCGCACAGCTTCGAGATCGACCATCCCGGCAAGGACTCGTGGCGCCACGGTCAAGCCGGCGCCCACGCCTACGCCATCGCGTCGCCGGAGCGGCTTGCCTTCATCACGAAGCTCGACGGTGAGATGCCGCTGGCCGACATCGCGCGCCGTTTCTTCGCCGGCTTCGACCTCGTCGTGGCGGAGGGCTACAAGCGTACCGCCCCGCATCGCATCGAGCTGTTCCGCGTCGGCGCCGGTCACGCCGATCCGCTGTGCGACCCCGGCGAGGCCATCGCCCTCGTCACCGACGCGGAACTCTCCCACGAGCACGCGTTCGGGCTGGAGGACGGAGCCGGCCTCGCGCGTTTCCTCGCCGTCCGCCTGGACTCGCTCAGGGAGTACTGAGGCCTGCGCAGCGTCTCCCGGCCTCACGGCAACGCTTCCCCCGCAGCGGGCACGGCCCTACACTTGACACTGCCCATCGACGGGTGGAACATTCCCGTAATGCGGTCGCCCTAGTCCGTATCGTGGACGACGCCCTTCGATCGTGCATTCCATTCAAGAGCAGCAGTCCCAGCCGAGCTAGCACGGAGGTCAGGAGTATGGCGGAGGACATGAGCAAGACGGGAGCCAGCGGCGAGAAGACGCTGATCCGCGATATCAGCTTCTGTGGCGTGCCGGAGAACGGCTCCAACGCCTCGATGGTGGACGTCAAGGACGGCAAGATCGTCCGTATCCGCCCGATGCACTACGACTGGAAGTACAAGAAGGAAGACTTGAACCCCTGGAAGATGGAGGTGCGGGGGAGCACGTTCGAACCCAGCATGAAGACCCTCATCCCTCCGTACAGCCTCGCCTACAAGAAGCGCGTCTACTCCCCGGCGCGCATCCGCTACCCGATGATGCGCGTCGACTTCGACCCGGATGGTGAGCGCAACCCGCAGAACCGCGGCGTGAGCAAGTTCAAGCGCATCTCCTGGGAGAAGGCCCTCGACGTCATCACCAGTGAGATGAACCGCATCAAGGAGAAGTACGGCCCGACCGCCCTTCTTTATCAGTGCGACCAGCACGGCGAGAACAAGGTCGTGCAGGCCTGCCACGGGGCCGGCCGCAAGCTGCTCCGCGAGTGGGGCGGTTTCACGCTGCAGATGCGCCAGCCGGACAGCTGGGAAGGCTGGTGGTGGGGCAGCAAGCACTTCTGGGGCTGCGAGCCCGTCGGCCAGGGCCAGCAGAGCAACCTGCTCTGGGACATCGCCAAGAACGCCGAGCTGCTCCTCTTCTGGGGCTGCGACCAGGAGACCACGCCCTGGGGCTGGCAGGGTCAGCTGCCCAGCCGGCTGAGCTACTGGTGGAGTGAGCTGGGCATCAAGCAGATCTACGTGTGTCCTGATCTCAACTACGCTGCAGCCGTGCACGCCGACCGCTGGATCCCGGTGCTGCCGAATACCGACGCCGCCATGTATCTCGGCATCTGCTACCAGTGGTTCAAGGACGGCACCTACGACAAGGAGTATCTCGCCACGCACGCGGTAGGCGTCGACAAGTTCGAGGCCTACGTGATGGGCGAGGAAGACGGCGTGAAGAAGACGCCGGAGTGGGCGGCGGCGATCTGCGGCGTCCCCGCCCGAACCATCAAAGCACTGGCCACGGAGTGGGCGAGCAAGCGCACCACGGTGGTCATCGGCAACGGCGGCCCCGGCATCCGCGGCCCCTACGCCACCGAGCCGGCCCG
>JADGPQ010000297.1 GCA_017882325.1 Thermoleophilia bacterium | reverse complement strand
GTGGCCGGCGCGGCCCTGTTCGGCGGCGTCGTCGCAGTGCGCGTGTTCGCGGCGGCCGGCGCGACTCCGGCCGTGGCCGTATCCGCTCCAGCCTCGTACAACACGGTCAGCAGCTACGGCATGACCGGCTACGCGCCGCTCAAGCTCACGCCGACCGCTGAGACGCCTTCTTTCATCACCTCGCGCCTGCAGGAGCAGCGCGGCATCGTGCTCCTCGTGTACGTCGAAGGCGCCGCCGACGACATGGAGATGCTCAGCTCCTTCAACGATGTCAAGGCACAATACGGCGCCGACACCTCCTTCATGTCCTTCGAAGCTCTCAAGACCACCGAGCTGGGTGACACGCTGGGGCAGCTGCGCGTGAGCAATCCGCCTATCCTGGCCGTCATTCGCGGCAACGGCGAGGTCGCCGAGCTCTACACCGGCTGGATCGGCTTCAAAGTCATGGAGCAGGTCGTGGCCGACGCCGTGCGCGGCCTCTGACCCGGCGCCGCGCTTCCACAGCAGCCGTTTCTGTTCGCCTGCGGTTTGACCATCCCGCCCGTCGTGGTACCATAATGCCGACCGATTCGGTTGGGATTAGAGACCGGCGACCACGGGACGACGATGCGCATCTCATCACGCTGCGAGTACGGGCTGAGGGCCATGGTGTTCCTCGCTGCCAGCGAGGACCCGCGACCGGTGCCGCTGCCTGAGATCGCCGCCGGCGAAGGCATCCCCGCACCGTTTCTCGAGCGCATCCTGGCGCGCCTCCGCGAGAGCGGCCTGGTCAAGGCCACTCGGGGCGTCAGCGGCGGCTACCAGCTGGCGCAGCCACCCGGAGACATAGCCGTCGGCGACGTGGTCACCGCCCTCGAGGGGCCGCTCTCTCTCGTCGGCTGCGTCCCCGACGACGGCGGCTGCGAGCGCGCCGAGTCCTGTGCTTCACGGGTCGTGTGGCGCCGCCTCGACAGCGCCATCAGCGGCGCCCTGAACTCGATCACGCTGGAAGACCTCACACGGGAGGCTGTGCCGAGATGACGAGCGTGTACTTCGACCACGCGGCGACCACGCCGGTCGACCCCCGAGTCCTCGAACAGATGCTGCCGTTCTTCTGCGAACGCTACGGCAACCCGTCGGAGGTGCACCGCTTGGGCCGGGACGCCCGTACGGCCGTTGAGCGGGCGCGCGCCCAGGTGGCCGCCGGTCTCGGCGCCGGCGAGAAGGAGATCGTCTTCACCGCCGGCGGGACCGAGGCCGACAACCTGGCGCTCATCGGCTATCTCCAGCGCTTCGAGCCCGGCCACTTCATCATCAGCGCCATCGAACACCCGGCCGTCATGGAGGCGGCGCGGGCGCTCAACCGTCTCGGCTGGGCCGTCGACTTCATTCCGGTCGACGGTGACGGCGTCATCGACGTCGACGCTTACGAGCAGGCCTTCCGTGACGACACGAAGCTCGCCTCGGTCATGTACGCCAACAATGTGGTCGGCACCATCCAGCCCATCGCCGAGCTCGCGCGCGTCGCTCACGAGAAGGGCGCGGCGTTTCATACGGACGCCGTGCAGGGCGTCGGCTCCGTGCCCATCGACGTCGGCGCGCTCGGCGTCGACATGCTGACCCTGTCCGGGCACAAGCTTTACGGCCCCAAGGGCATCGGCGCGTTGTACGTGAAGCGCGGAACGCGCCTCACGCCGCTGATCCACGGCGGCGGGCACGAGCGCCGGCTGCGCTCGGGCACCGAGAACGTGCCGGGCATCGTCGGCCTCGGCGCGGCCGTGGATCTCGCCCAGGCGCAGCTGGCCGAGACTCGGCCGCGCCTCGAGGCTCTCCGCGACCGTCTGGCGCGCGGCGTCCTCGAGAGCGTGCCGGACGTCAAGTACCTGGGCCACCCCACGGAGCGGCTGCCCGGCAACGTCGCCTTCACGGTGCGCTACATCGAAGGCGAGTCGATGCTGCTGCAGCTCGACGCTCACGGGTTCATGGTGTCGAGCGGTTCCGCTTGCGCCTCCGGCTCGCTCGAGCCCTCACACGTGATCCTTGCACTGGGGCTTGGCGCCGAAGAGGCTCACGGCAGCCTGCGTCTGACCCTCGGTCGCGAGAACACGCGCGAAGAGGCCGACGCGTTCATCGAAGTGTTTCCGCCGATCGTCGACAAGCTGCGGCAGATGAGTCCGCTTTACGTGAAAGGTTGAGGCATGTACACCGACCTGGTCATGGACCATTTCAGCAACCCGCGCAACGTGGGTGAGATCGAGGACGCGGACGGCGTCGGGCAGATCGGCAACCCCGTGTGCGGCGACGTGATGCGGATCAGTATCGACGTGGACGACGACCGCATCGCCGACGTCAAGTTCAAGACGTTCGGTTGCGGGGCGGCCGTCGCCACGTCGAGCATGGTGACCGAGATGGTCAAGGGCAAGACCCTGGCCGAGGCCGCCGAGATCTCAAACAGGGCGGTCGCCGATGCACTCGGCGGCCTGCCGCCCAACAAGATGCACTGCTCCAACCTCGCCGCAGACGCGCTGCACCTGGCGATCCAGGACTACCTGGTGAAGGCGGGCCGCGAGGCCGACGTCCCTCAGATCCTCAAGGCACTCCCAAAAGACCACGCGCACTCGTCGCACTGAGCGGAGGAGTGGACAGCGCCGTCGCGGCGCTGAAGCTGATCGACGAGGGACGCACGCTGGAGACGGCCACGGTGCGCCTGTGGGCGGGCGGCGACAGGCGCAGCTGCTGCTCGCCGGGCGCCCTGCAGCGCGCCCGGGACGCGGCCGAATGGCTCGGCCTCCCGCACCATGTCGTCGACCGTGAGGCCGAGTTCGAGGCCGCGGTCGTCGAACCATTCGTCGCGGCCTATCTGGGCGGGGAGACGCCGAACCCGTGCGTGAGCTGCAACCCGAGGCGCCTGGCGGCGCTCGTCGATTTGGCCGACGAGCTGGGCCTGGCGCGCGTCGCCACCGGCCATTACGCACGCCTCGTCTGGCGCGACGGCGAGCCGTACGTGGCGCGCGGCGCCGATCCCGC
>JADGPQ010000296.1 GCA_017882325.1 Thermoleophilia bacterium | reverse complement strand
GAGGCGCCCCAGCAGCTCCAGGTTGCGCGTGAGGTTGTCGTCGTGGAACCGCGGGTGGCGGTGGCGGAAGTCGCCCTCGTCGCGCAGGTCGTCGGGGCTACGGAAGCGGCCGGCGAGAAAGCCGCGCCCCAGCGGGCTGTAAGCGACGAAGCCGATGCCTAGCTCGCGCACCGCCGCCAGGACCGCCAGTTCGGGGTCGCGCGACCAGAGCGAATACTCGGACTGCAGGGCCGTGATCGGGTGTACGGCGTGCGCTCGTCTGATGGTCGCGGGCGACGCCTCGGAGAGGCCGAGGTAGCGTACCTTGCCCTCGCCGACGAGCGTCGCCATGGCGCCGACGGTCTCCTCGATCGGCACCGTCTTGTCGACGCGGTGCTGGTAGTAGAGGTCGATGTGGTCGACCCCGAGCCGCGCCAGCGACGCCTCGCAGGCCGAGCGCACGTACTCCGGCCGCCCGTTCACGCCCACCCAGCTGCCATCTTCGCGGCGTTCGTTACCGAACTTCGTCGCCAGCACGACCTCATGGCGGCGTCCGGCCAGCGCCCGGCCGACGAGCCTCTCATTGGTGAACGGCCCGTAGATATCGGCGGTGTCCAGGAAATCGACCCCGAGGTCGAGGGCGCGGTGGATGGTGGCGATCGCCTCGGTCTCGTCGGTCGGCCCATAGAACTCCGACATGCCCATGCAGCCCAGCCCTTCGGCTGAGACCTCGAGCCCCTGATTGCCCAACCTGCGTCTCTCCATGAGTCTCCTTAGGAACGCGCCGCGGTCGTGTGCGGCCGCGCGACGCTCGGGACGGGTACGGCCTACGTATTCCCCCGCAGCAAAGGCTGGTAACGAGGCCCGCACATGGTCGAGCCGCTTGATCCGAGGAGCACGCGGCGAGCGCCGGGCCTCGTTTTGGACCGTGCTCACCCGTGCTGGGCCGTGGTGAAGCCTCTCGTTGCCGGTCTTGCGCCGACGGGACCGGCCGGCGAGCTCTCGCAGCGCTAGCTCGGCCGGCAGCTCTCCCGCTCGCACTGCTCAAGCAGAAACCGGCGATACTTCTCGAGGTCGCGGCGGAGGGCTCCCTCGGCGCGGGCGATCTCCTCGGCGGCGGTGTCCTTGGTGCGCGGCACGTAGTCGAGCTCGACCGTTACTCTGACGAGTCGGTCTCCCTCGGTCTCGAAGTTGACCTCGCCCGCGTCCATGTCCTCCTCGTCGAGCAGCGGCTCGACATCGGCGAACCCTCTCGAGTAGTTGCGGTAGAGGGACTCGAGCACGAACTTGCTCCACTCGAGATCCGCGAATTCGAGCGGCACATCTGCCTCGATGGACCCCTTGATGATGGCCATGATGTCTCCCTTGGTCTCGACCTACCCCCAAAGGCCTGAAAAGGGGGATCTTGGGCAGAGTCTCCCCACTCGCGCGCGATTCTAGTGACGCCGGCCTGAGTCGCGCGTGCGAGCCGTACGCCGGCATGTCGGCGGCAGACCTCTGTGGGCAACTTTCGAACCTATGCCCGGCTCCCCTCATTCTTCAAGCGACCTTTAGTACGCGGTCATGACGAACGCAGAGGAGGTGCCAGTCATGACCGACGTCCCCAATGAGGTGCGGCGCTGGACGGCCCAGCGCAAGGCAGCCAGGGTGATGAGCATCGTCAGGGGTGAGACCTCAGCCGCGGGGGCACCGGCTCACGGAGCGGGCGCCGCGGCGCCATAAACCTCCTCGAGCATGGACGCCAGGGAGCGCAGTTCCGCGGCCCCGTCACCGACATAGGCCGAGCCGTGCATGGTCGCGCACACCCGCGGCCGTAGGCCCGCCAGCCGCTCGAGGCGGGCCCGCGCCTGCGGCGTCCAGGGGATGTACCAGTCCATGGGCGTACCGCGGGAGCTCTCGAGCATCGCTTTCATGGCCGCGACCCGGCTCTCCGTGGTCGTCGCGGCTACGTCCCCGAGGTGATGCAGAAGGTCCGAGCAGAAGAGGACGCCGGACGTGTCGTCGTACAGATGGCCGGCGTCCCAGCCGTGCGGCAGGTGCGGCGTGGCCAGGAAGCGCAGCCGGTGCGAGCCGATCGTCAGCGTCTCCCCATCGCCGAGCGCCCGCACCTTGTCGAAGGCGTAGTCACCGATGCTCACCAGCGAGCCGTTGGCGCTGCACGCCGCTTTCGCTTCCCGCGCCTCCTGTAGCCAGTAGTTCAGCGCCCCGCACTCGTCCGCCTCGAAGTGACTGAACGCGATCCAGCGCAGCGACGCCGGGTCGATGACCTCTCCGACGGCGTCGCGCACACGTTCGAACGTGCGCCGCGTGCCCGTGTGAAAGAGCAGCGGCTGCTCGTCGCGGATCAGGAACTGGCGGAACTGCAGATCGATCTGCTCGATGTAGGTGCAGATGCTGAACACGTCTGGCGCGATCTCGGTGACAGTGGTCATCTCGCCGCCTTTTCTCTTGCCGTCACGGAAGCTCGTGGCCTGTGAGAGGCGTACCCGCAGGACCCGCTGCAGGGCCGTCAAGCCCCAGTATGACAACAAACATGCGTGCGCGAACTCTCGGATTCGGTGGCGAGGATCGAACCGCAGCTCGCTGGCTGCGGACTTGGTGGTTGTCAAGGCCGCGGAGACCCACGCCGATTCCCGGGATAGAGTCTCCAGCTCCCTGACGCGGGATTCCGTGGGACCGAGACGACTACCCTCGCGCCAAAGCGGGCTGCAGTCTCACTCGCGCCTCGGGCGTCGCGCCCGCAGGGACGATCACTTCGATGAAGACCGCGACCACGGCGGGATCGAACTGCGTGCCGGCGTTGCTGCGCAGTTCTGCGACGGCGGCCGCCGCCGGCAACTCCCTACGGTAGGGCCGGTCGGAGGTCATCGCGTGATAGGCATCACAGACCAGCAGGATGCGCGACGCCACGGGGATCTCCGTCGCGGCGAGCTGGTCCGGGTACCCGTGGCCGTCCCAGCGCTCGTGTGCCGCGCGCACGATGCGCGCCACCGGGCGCAGGTGGTCGATCGGCGAGATGATGCGTTC
>JADGPQ010000295.1 GCA_017882325.1 Thermoleophilia bacterium | reverse complement strand
GGCGAACACCTCATCCCAGTCGCCTTCGATGTTCGTGCCGTTGGCGTGTAGCGCCGTCTTTAGGCCGGCCTCCTTGAGAACGCGCTCGCACTCCGCAACATACCTCGACAAGGACAGGCCGACCCCGAGGGGGACGACAGAAAGATCGACGAGTACCTTCATGGGGGCTCCTCCGAACGATCCTACGCCGTCGTCCGGACGGCGGCGCGCGGTGAGGCAATCCCCGTTGCGCCCCTACAGCCAGACGGTCTTTGCCGTGGCGAAGAGTCGATCGCAGTCGGGGCGAGGTGCGAATTGCGGTGCCCGCTGGCGCGCTCAGACCAGTGGCGTCGCCATCGTTCGCGTGCCCTGCAGGTGATAAGGCTCTCATCTAGGGACGGTCAGCACGAGACGCTTCGCCCGCTGCCGTCGAATCTCCAGGAAGGGATAGTCCCAGACCACCGCTCTTTGAGCGATCAAACCCAGCCCTAGGCTGCTCGGGACCCGCCCCGGAGGAGGTAGACGGTGCGGTTGGACCGGCGTTTCTCCACCGCCAGCGACGTGTGGTCCCGAAGGCTCGCGCGCTCAGCCATTACTCCGGGGACGCCTTCTAGGAAAAGGCCGATTACTCGAACCTAAATCGCCGTTCGGGCAGAATGCCGGTCTACAGGCCGGGATTGAGAAAGAAACCGAGGGCGTGACCCTGGTCTCTACGCGCCATAGCCCCGGCAATTCCCATTGCGCCCCTACACCAAGCTACAGTCCCCGAAATACTTGGCAGACCCGCCCCCGACCTTCTACCCGGAGAACCTTGGGAGGACGTTGTCTTGATGGAGATCGACGGAAGGGGACGTTTCAGTCCGAAGATGTGGCTTCAATCGGGAATGTCGATAGGTCTGGAGGATGCCGCCCTAGGCGACGATGACCTTCTGTGCCTAGTCGGTTCTATTGGTTCAAAGGGCTTCGTGGCGTCGTACGAGTGGATTGCCGGTGGGTCAAAGTAAACCCAACACCGTGTGTAGGGGAGCAATGGGAATTGCGTCACACGCTGGCGCGCAGAGACCAGCGTTTCAGATTCGCCTCGTAGCTCGGCGCGCACGTCAGCCCACTCCAGCGCCCTTCGCTGATCTTCGTGACGGCCCTTCAGGCTGCTTTTCGAACCAACACGGGCAGCAGCGGCTCCGCATGAAGGCCTCCCGTCCGGACAGAATGCCCGTCTACAGGCCGGGATTGAGAAAGAAACCGAGGGCTTGACTCTGGTCTCTACGCGCCACAGCGCCCCGGCAATTCCCATTGCACCCCTACAGCCCCCGGCAATTCCCATTGCACCCCTACACCTTCTTAGGAAAAGGCGGGAAACTCGAACCTAGAGTCGCCGTTCGGACAGAAATGCGCGTCTACGGGACGGGACTTAGAAAGAAACCGAGGGTGTGGCGCTGGTTTCTACGCGCCACAGCCCCCGGCAATTCCCATTGCGCCCCTACAGGCAGCTTCAGGTGGTCGCCCGATCCGCCGGCAGGCAAGCCATGTGCGGTTCCGGGCAGCCCTGCGCTCGGAGTAGGGTCAATACTTTCGTGGGGTCCTCTCGGGCAAGGCTCCCCGCGGACCTAGCGCTGAAGGGGCAAGCCCGCGCGGCGCCGTCCGTGTCGACGAAGAGATACCGCTCGCCCGCGCCCTGACAGCCGATCCGACGGGCGATGAGATCGGAATACGACACGATCGGGTTCATCTCGGATCCGAAGCAGAGCCGCTCGTAAAAGTCCTCGAGCAGGGCGCGCTGGGCTCGAGACAGCCCCACGTCCTTTCCCCCGTAGCGTCCCTGGGGTTTGGGCTCGACGATCTGCACGAAGCTCGCGCCGAGCTCGAGCGCGACGCGGCGATACGCCTCGAGGTTCTCGGCCGTTGTGAACTCGCGCGTCGAACAGAGACTGAGCGCGACCACAAGGCCGGTCTCCCGCGCGTGCCGGGCTCCCTCACGCACGCGGTCGAAGGTGCCCGATCGCCCCCGGAAGAGGTCATGGGCCTCCGGTTCCCAGTGGTCGAGGGAGAGCACCACGCCGACGAGCCCCGCCTCCTTCAGGAGGTGTGCGGTCCGCGCGTCGAGGGACGACGCCGCCGAGAATAGCCAGCACTGGGCGTCGTCCCCCGCCTGACGGACGAGATTGAGGAGGTCATCGAGGCGCGCCAGAGGCTCTCCTCCCGAGAAGAAGATCTGCTTGACCCCTAGGCGCAGCAGGCTCGCGAGCGTCGCCTTCAGCTCGTTGGAGGAGAGACCCTCCGGCCGGTTCAGGACGGTCCACTCTGAACAATGGGCGCAGGCGAGGCCGCATCGCCGCGTGATGGCGAACACGGCCGCGTGAGGTGCGCCGATCGTCCCGGTTTCGAAGCGCTCGAGCTCACCGCGTACAAACGCGTCGAAGGCCCGGGACGGAAACGTCGGGAGGTGGAGATCCCAGGCATACCCGTCCCCGACTCTCGCGTAACGCCGGAGACGCCGGCCGTCGCGCGCGCTCCCGGCGAGGGATGCGAATCCCTTGAATATCCGCCAGGCTCGTGCGGGACCACCCTCCATCAAAGCGAGGCGCGACACGCGAAGCCAGAACCGCGCATCGACGAGGCGGGCGCGCCAGCCGGTCACGAGGTCGGTGGACGCTTCCGCGGCGGAGATGGACACGTCGGGCTTCGGGCCTCAGGGCCTGGCGGTCGCCCTCGCGACGGAGCGCGAGTCAACGTCGCGGAAGAAGTCAACGCTGTAACGAGCCAGCGCCCCCTCTTCGTCCCGGATCCGCTTCAATTTTCGAAGTGATGGCTCCGGCCGCACCGGCGGATGAGGGTTGTAGTAGCCATTCGTGGCGAGGAAGACGCTGCGGGTGACGCCGGGAGGCACGGCGGGGAGAGAGAAGCTTGTTTCCAGCCAATCACCATATTCGGCAAGCTCGTTGTACCGGTGGTCGGCCGCGGCCAGGATGGCGAGCTGATCGGAGCCGTCCATGCCGATGGCGCGTTCCGGCACCAGGAGTCGGACATGCGGCCGTTCGTCCATCAGG
>JADGPQ010000294.1 GCA_017882325.1 Thermoleophilia bacterium | reverse complement strand
CGGCTCCAAGGTGGCGGCGAACATCTCGGCCAAGGCGCAGCGCGCGTCCTGCACGCTGGCGATCGAGCACGACAAGCTGACCGGCAAACCCGAGGCTAAACGCTGGAAGTCGTTCTGGAAGGCGTATCTGGCTGGGCTCTGACTGTCCACCCACCCGACGACCAAGGCGTGAGCCACGTGGGCATGGCGAGGTCGGCGGTGGAGTCAGCCAAACCTCATCGCGTGCCCAGCTGCTTGAGGTAGGCGATCGTCGCATCCAGGTCCGCGTCGCTCATCTGCCAGCGAGGCATGGCGTCGTCCAGTCGCTTGCCGCTCTCGTCCAGGCCGTCGTGGATGGCTGTTCGAATGGTCGCGTCCGTGAAGCCGGCTCCGATGAGCGCGCCGTAGGTGACGTCGGGCGCCTTGATGGCGGTTCCTGTCATCATCGTGATCGTCCCGCCCCGACCATCGGCGCCGTGGCACGACCCGCACCCGCCGCCGCCCATCATGAGTGAACCTTGGGACACGCGCGGGGCTGAGCGCGGGATGTCCTGACCGTCGGTGCCCACCCCGGTAAGGTAGATGCGCTCGCCGGCAGAGGAGGAGCCGTTTGCGCCCGACCCGCCATTGTTCATCATGCCGCCACCGGGGCTGCTGCTCGAGCCGCCGCCGTTCATCATGCTGCCGCCGGGGCTGCTGCTCGAGCCGCCGCTTGAGGTGCCGGAACTCGAGCAGCCGACCATCGCTGCCGCAGCGAGCGCGCTCAGACAGACCACGAAGACACCCACGAGTGTGTGGCGACGCATGACTCCTCCCTTCACTGAGGAATCCGTACCCACCAGCGGGCGGTCTCAAGACCGCACAGACGTTGGGCTGCTCACCGAACACGCGCATTCAGGGGACGGCCGGGTGGGTAAGATGACAGTCGCCCGACGACGGCAGACGCGAAGAGGTACGCATGGCTGTTGACGTCTCGACCGAAACGGTGATCCGACGCCCGCGCCGCGACGTGGCCGCATACGCTGCAAACCCCGACAACGCGCCCTCGTGGTACGTCAACATCGAGGCCGTTCAATGGAAGACGGCGCCGCCCGCGGGCGTCGGCTCGCAGGTCGCCTTTGTGGCGCACTTCCTTGGGCGACGCCTTGCCTACACGTACGAGATCGTCGAGTTCGCGCCCGGCGAACGGTTGGTGATGCGCACCGCCGAAGGCCCCTTCCCTATGGAAACGACCTACACCTGGGACGCCACTCCCGAGGGCCACACGCGCATGGTGCTGCGCAATCGCGGAACCCCCGCCGGCTTCTCGACGCTGGCCGCCCCGCTCATGGCGTCCGCGATGCGCCGCGCCAACAAGAAGGATCTCGCGCGTCTGAAGGCACTCCTCGAGGGGCCTTCGGAGGCGGCAGGCACTTGAGGAAGAGACCAGCCCGGGACTCGAGTTAGCCGCCCGCCGCTCACGGCCTCTTCCGCATCTCGACGCATCTGGGCGTGATCCTGAGTTAGGAGATCCTCGCCCTGCTGGGCATCATTGACTCAGAAGAGTGTCCCCTGCACCGGGGCCGCGCCGCCGGTGGTGGTCAGCGGCGGCGACTGCCGCCACTCGCAGCCGTCCAGCATCCGCCCGCCCGCAGCCTGAGACCGGCCGCCCCACCCCTTGAAGGTGAACGCGACTCCGGCGGCGAGGCAGCGGTCGCGCAGGCCGCGCAGCCAGTCCGGCCGCGGGGGCCTGCGCCCGGCGCCGGACTCGCCGCCGGCGATCACCAGGTCGATGCCCGCGAGATCGAGCGCGTCGAGCGGCCCCAGCAGCGGTTCGGCCGAGACGTGACGGACGGCCGCCGGCACGCGGCGAAGGGCGTCCGCCCGCGCGGCGTAGCGCCCGCTCTCGACGGTGACGCCCATCCACACGTTGGCCGGCCACGGCAGCGAGGGCGCGAGACCGAGCAAGCGCTCGGGTCTCTTGGTCAGCACGTGAAAGACGTGCTGCGGCGCGCGCTCCATGACCGCGAACACCGCGCGCACGTAGTCGTCGGGGATGCCCTCATGGAAGAGGTCGCTCATCGAGTCGACGAAGACGCGCCGCGGCCGCCGCCAGTGGAGCGGCAGCTCGAGGCGCTCGGGGCGCAGCTGGAGGTCAAACCCGTGCTCGTAGTGATGGCCTGGGATACCGCGCCAGCGCTCAGCGAAGCGCTCGGCGTAGCAGTGCCGGCAGCCCTCGGAGACCTTGGTGCACCCGGTGACGGGGTTCCACGACTCCCAGTGCACCGGCGGGAGGCGGTCGTCGCTGTCGCTCATGGCCTGAGCATGCAACAACGGGCGTCGGTCGGTCCAGCCGGCGGTGCAGAATGCGGCACAGGAATGCTGCCGCGTCCACGTGCGCTCGGCTGTGAGGTCACGCTGGGTGTCGCCCCGTGTGGCGTTTGGCCTTCGCGACGGCTTGAGGTTGCCGCAGCGGGGCCTGGCGCTGCGACATCGACACCACCTTTGACGTATAACGCGGCGCGCTACACCATGTCGTCATGATCACGTCGTGTCGTGACGGCGAGACGGAGAAGGTTTTCGGACGCAGGTTCTCCCGGCGCCTCCCGACCGACATCCAAGCGGTCGCGCTCCGCAAGCTCCGCATGTCATGCAACGCCGTGACCGTGAACGACCTGCGCACCCCTCCCGTCAATCGGCTGGAGAAGCTGTCCGGTGACCGGGAAGGTCAGTACACCATCCGGATCGACGACCAGTGGCGCATCTGCTTCTCGTGGCAAGAAGGCGACGCCTACGATGTCGAGATCGCGGACTCTCACTGAAAGGGCGACGATGACTGAGAAGAGACTCCCTCCGGTCCACCACGCTCGTGCCAGCGGGCCGCCAAAACCCCGTCTCTCAGGCCGTGAATCGCGCCGCACCCGCTGCCGCGCCGCAACATGGTCTGGTTAGTGACCACTTACTTATCGTATACTGCCAACCATGAAGGCCACGACACGCATCAGCAAGGACGAACGGCGGCGCGAGATCATCGAGGCCGCCACTCGTGAGTTTGCCGTCGGCGGCCTG
>JADGPQ010000293.1 GCA_017882325.1 Thermoleophilia bacterium | reverse complement strand
GGCGCAGGTGATCGTCGCGCTCGACGCCGACGTGCTCGGCTGCGGGCCCCACAGCCTCCGTTACGCTCGTGAGTTCTCCGAGAGACGCCGCGTCACCGGCGGGCGCCGTGAGATGAACCGGCTCTACGCGATCGAGCCCACGCCATCGGCCACCGGTTCGATCGCGGATCACCGGTTGCCGCTCCAGGCCGGCTCGATCGGTCCTTTTGCGCTCGCCCTTGCGGCAGCGCTGGGCGTCCCGGGCACCCCGGCCGCCTCCGCCCCGCACGACTACGCCTCGTGGATCGAGCCGCTGGCGCGCGACCTGCAGCAGCACCGCGGCACCAGCCTCGTGGTCGTCGGCGACGAGCAGCCGGCAGCCGTACACGCGCTGGCGCACGCCATCAACCAGGCGCTCGACAACATCGGTCGGACGGTGGTGTGCACGGAGCCAGTCGAGAGCAGTCCTACCGATCAGTTGTCCTCGCTCCGCCAGCTCGTGGCGGACATGGAGGCCGGCAAGGTCGATGCGCTCGTCGTCCTCGACAGCAACCCGATCTACACGGCACCCGCGGATCTGAAGTTCGGCGAGCGGCTGATGGGAAAAGTGCCCCTGCGGATTCACGTGGGCCTCTACCACGACGAGACCGCCTCGCTTTGCCACTGGCACGTTCCCGCGGCGCACTACCTGGAATCGTGGAGCGACGCGCGCGCGGCGGACGGCACGGTCAGCCTGATTCAGCCGCTCATCGCGCCGCTGTACAGCGGCCGGACGATCCATGAAGTCGTCGGCGCGATGCTTTCGAAGCAGGCCGGCCAGTCGAGCTACGACATCCTGCGAGCCTGCTGGCAGCAGCGCAGCGGCTTGCAGGGGGCCGAGTTCGACACGTTCTGGCGCAGGGCTCTGCACGACGGGATGGTGGCGAACACCGCCGCCGCTGTGAAGACGGTCACGGCGCGCACGGTCGACACGGGCGGGATCCCGCGCGGCGGCAAGGGCCTCGAGATCGTCTTCCGCGCGGACCCAACCGTGTTCGACGGCCGTTTCGCGAACAACGGCTGGCTGCAGGAACTGCCGAAGCCGCACACCAAGCTGACGTGGGACAACGCGGCGCTCATGAGCCCCTCCACCGCGGAGCGGCTCGGCGTCGAGCGCGGGGACGTCGTCGATCTCGCCTACCGCGGGCGACAAGTCAAGGCGCCCGTGTGGATCTTGCCGGGCCAGGCGCCCGACTCGATCACCGTGCACCTGGGCTACGGCCGCACCCGCGCGGGCCGCGTGGGCACGGGCACGGGCTTCAACGCCTACGCGCTGCGCACCAGCCAGGCCCCGTGGTCCGATCACGGCCTCGAGGTCCATCGGACCGGCGGGCACTATCAACTCGCCGCCACGCAGAACCAGCAAACGATGGAGGGGCGCGCCATTGTGAGGTCGGCGCCGCTCGAGCAGTTCAGGCAGAAACCCGATTTCGCGCACCACCAGGCGCCAGCGCCGCCCAGAGCGTTGACCCTGTATCCCGAGCACGAGTACAAGGGCTACGCGTGGGGCATGGCGATCGACCTGAACACGTGCATCGGCTGCAACGCCTGCGTGGTCGCCTGCCAGGCCGAGAACAACATCCCGGTGGTGGGCAAGACCGAGGTGAGCCGCGGGCACAAGATGCACTGGCTGCGCGTCGACCGGTATTACACGGGCGATCCGGAGCGGCCAACCGCCTACAACCAGCCGGTGCCGTGCATGCACTGCGAGAACGCTCCCTGCGAGATCGTCTGTCCGGTGGCGGCCACGTCGCACAGCTCGGAGGGGCTGAACGACATGGTCTACAACCGGTGCGTGGGCACGCGGTACTGCTCGAACAACTGTCCGTACAAGGTGCGCCGCTTCAACTTCCTGCTCTACCAGGACTGGGAGACGCCGACGCTGAAGATGCTGCGCAACCCGGACGTGTCGGTGCGGAGCCGCGGCGTCATGGAGAAGTGCACGTACTGCGTGCAGCGAATCAACTCGGCCAAGATCGAGGCCGAAAAGGCCAATCGCCAGGTGCGCGACGGCGAGATCGTCACGGCGTGCGAGGCGGCGTGCCCGCCGCAGGCGATCGTGTTCGGCAACATCAACGATCCGAACAGCCGTGTCGCCAGGCTGAAAGCGGAGCCGCTGAACTACGGCGTGCTCGAGGATCTCAATACGCGACCGCGTACGACGTACCTGGCGGCGGTCAGGAACCCGAACCCGGAGATGCCTGACGCCGGCAAGGCCCACGAGGCGGAGAGGTAACGGCCCATGTCCCCTGCGTCACCCGAGATCCCGACCGATCGTCCGCCGCTGGCGGCGCTGGCCGACCCGCCGGTGATCGCGCCAGGTCACACGTTTGCGACGATCACCGACAAGATCAGCGCGATCGTCCTGACCAGGGGCACTCCGCTCGGCTGGTTCGTCGGCTTCGCGATCGCGTTCGCGTTCCTGATGATGTTCCTGATGGCCGTCACCTGGCTGTTCATCAAGGGCGTCGGCATCTGGGGCATCAACGTCCCGGTCGCGTGGGGATTCGCAATCGTGAACTTCGTCTGGTGGATCGGGATCGGCCACGCGGGCACGCTCATCTCCGCGATCCTTCTGCTCCTGCACCAGCGGTGGCGCACCTCCATCAACCGGTTCGCCGAGGCCATGACGCTGTTCGCGGTCGCCTGTGCCGGGATGTTCCCGGTCCTCCACATGGGGAGACCGTGGCTGGCCTACTGGCTGTTCCCGTACCCGAACTCGATGTCGGTCTGGCCCCAGTTCCGCAGCCCGCTGGTGTGGGACGTGTTCGCGGTCTCGACGTACGCCACGGTCTCGGCGATGTTCTGGTTCATCGGGCTCATCCCCGACCTCGCGACGCTGCGCGACCGGTCGACGTCCGCCACCAAGCGGGTGATCTACGGCGTGCTCGCCCTCGGCTGGCGAGGATCCGCCCGGCACTGGGCGCGCTACGAGGCGGCCTACCTGCTGCTGGCCGGCCTGGCGACGCCGCTCGTCATCTCGGTGCACACGGTGGTCAGCTTCGACTTC
>JADGPQ010000292.1 GCA_017882325.1 Thermoleophilia bacterium | reverse complement strand
CTGAAGGCGTTGAAGATGATGAAGGCGCCGACGAAGACGGAGACGCCGGCGAATGCCAGCAGCATCGGCGTCAGGAAGGTGTTGATGGAGGCCGCCGTCTCGTCGGTCGCGTCGGTGGCCGCCTGATCGCCGGTCTTGACGCTCACCGTCGCCGGCAGAACGGTCTTGACGCGCGCGGCGAGCTCCTTGGGGGCCACGCCGGGATCGGCGGCGATCGAGACGCCGCTCAGCTTGCCCGGCTCGCCTCCCCAGCGCTGCACGTCCTGCAGGCGGCCGGCGATGACGATGGTGCCGCCCATCGAGCCAGAGTCGCCCCACGTGAACACGCCGGTGACTTTGACGTGCTGCAGGCCGGTCGCGGCGGCGACGTCGAAGCTGTCGCCCGGCTTCAGGCTTTGCTTGTCGGCGAAGCTCTTGATGATGCTGACCTCGTTGGCTGCCTGCGCGTCGCGCCCGGCGACGAGCCGGGCCTGGTTGAAGGGCGGGCCCGGGTTCGTGGTCAGCAGAGTCGGGGAGCCGCCGGTCTGGACGGTCTTGCCGTCCACGATCGCGGCGCCCAGCGTCTGGTACGTGCCGGCGGCTTGGGCGACGCCCGGCACCCCCTGGATCTGCGCGAGCATCGTGTTGTTCAGCGTCTGTGGGGTGGTACCGGTGCTGTCCATCGCGGTGAACGCCGTCTTCGGTGACACCTGCACGGCAGTGCCCTTGAACGACGTCTTGAAGATGTCGGCGAAGCCGTTGTGGATCTGGTCGGTCAGCACGTACGTGCCGGTGATCATCGCCACGCCCAGCAGGATCGCCAGGACGGTGAGGACGGTCCGCAGCGGCCGGCTGGCCAGGCTGCGGAACGCGAGGCGGGTCATCGGGTCACCTCGAGGTTCTTGATGGTGTCGTAGATGGCGTCGCGGGTCATGCGGTCCTCGTCCAGCTCGATGCGGCCGTCCTTGAGGAAGACCACGCGGTCGGCGATGCTGGCCGCGTTGGCGTCGTGCGTGACCATGATGACGGTCTGGCCGAACTCGTCGACGCTGCGGCGGAGCAGGTCGAGGACCTCGCCCCCGGTGCGTGAGTCGAGGTTGCCGGTGGGCTCGTCGGCGAAGAGCACGGCGGGCCGGGTGATGAGCGCCCGGGCCACGGCGACGCGCTGCTGCTGGCCGCCGGAGAGCTCGGCCGGGCGGTGAGTCAGACGGTCCTGCAGGCCGACGGCCTCGATGACGGTGTGCCGCCAAGTCTCGTCCGCCTTGCGGCGGGCGAGCGAGAGCGGCAGGACGATGTTCTCGTCCGCGGTCAGCGTCGCCAGCAGGTTGAAGCTCTGGAAGATGAAGCCGATCTTGTCGCGGCGGAGCTGCGTGAGCTGCTTCTCCTTCAGTCGGGTGATCTCCGTACCGTCTATGTGGACGTGGCCGCCGGTGGGCTGGTCGAGGCCGGCGAGGATGTGCATGAGGGTGCTCTTGCCGGAGCCCGACGGCCCCATGATGGCCGTGAGCCTGCCCTCGGCGATGTCGATGTCGACGTCGCGCAAGGCGTGCACGGTGGCGTCGCCCTTGCCGTACGTGCGCGTGAGCCCCCGCGCCGCGACCACTGCGCGGGTCGGCGTGGCGAATGCGCGCTCGAGCTCTTCGATGCTCGGGGTGAGTCTCTCGCGCTCGTCGGTCATGATCTGCTGCATGGTTCCTCCTCCTGGAATGACTGGAAGAAGGCTACGGCGGTCGTGTGAACGGCGAATCGCCCGACGGTGGTGAATCGGTGAGCGCCACGGAGGGATATGCGGGCGGGCCGCCGGCCACCAGAGGGGGAGCCCGCGGCTACCTCTCGTGGATGACGCTCCCCCGGTCGGGGTAGACGCTGGCCGGTCAGGCGAGTGGCGGCGCTTGCCTGCGGCCTCGCCGCCCGACCGTACCCTCCCTGAGGTACGATGCGTCCTGCGATGGCCTACGGCTGCTCCACCAGACAAGGCCGACTGCCCCGATCTCGAGCGCGCCGAAGCGGCGCTCGCCGGGGCGCGCGCGCAATGGGACGCACTCGCCGACGAGCTTCGGCGGCATACGAGGGCGCGACGCGACTGGCGCTTCTACGGCCGCAATTACGGCTGGGCGCTCGCCTTCAAGAAGCGCGGCCGAGCGCTGGCGGCACTGTTTCCCGACGACGAGCGCCTTACGGTCCTCGTCGTGCTCACAGGCGAGCAATCCGACCGGGCGCTGGCCGGCGGGGAGCTGGGCGATGCGACCCGCGCGCTGATCGCGTCGCTGCCGCGCTTCAAGGAGGGCTGCTGGGTCTCTTCCTGCGCGTGGCCCGGCCTACGGACCTGGGCGACGCCCGGCGCCTGATCGCGATCCGCGCCGGATGACCCGGGACGCGTGTCGGGCTTTCCCGGTCAGAACTGGACGCGCACCCCGGCCAGGAGCTCGCCGGCCGCGCGGCCCTCGAGCCAGGCCGAATTGTCGGGCCGACGAGGCCGTGCTGCCCGGCAGCGGCAGCACGGGCGGCCTGCCGGATTCGCCGGCCTCTCGATAGAAGAGCCGGTGCCCGTTCCGTACTAAGTAAGGTAACCCACTCGTTCTGCCCGGTCGCGGATTCCCCGCAGCATGCGTTCCTCCATGACGAAGTGCAAGGGCTCGAGGAGCACCGGTTTGGTCAGGCGCGTGGCCAGAGTGTCAGCCCAGGCTGCCCGCCATCGGATGATGAGTCGAGTCGTGCGCTCGTCCACCGGGTCAAGCACGAACGCCCAACTGCATTCGATCTCACCCTTGAAAAAGCTGCCCCGCGCTTGCGGCGGCTCGCCGGGCGCTCCGCTGCGGATGACAAAGGCGCGCTCCGTGTCGAGCACGGCGATGGTCATCTTCATGTATTCGTCCGGGTCGAGGGTCACGTAGTCCTCGCCGGCATGGAGATCCTGCCATTCGGGGCGGACGGTGTCGGCGCTGTGGATGTCCAGGCCGATCAGGTTCTCGAGGACGTCGTAGGTGTAGAAGCCGTCGGGGTTCTGCCCGAGCTGGACGAGCCACGGCCACACGGCGGCGGCCGGCGCCTTGACGGTGAT
>JADGPQ010000291.1 GCA_017882325.1 Thermoleophilia bacterium | reverse complement strand
CTGCCCTCGCCCACGCGACTGTCGACCGACACGCGTCCGCCGTGCGCCTGGGCAATGTGCTTGACGATTGCCAGACCGAGGCCCGTGCCGCCGAGGTCGCGGCTGCGGGCCTTGTCCACGCGGTAGAAGCGCTCGAACAACCGCGGCAGATGTTCGCGCGGTACGCCGGGCCCATGGTCACGTACGCTGATGACGATCTCGTCGGGGGCCTCGTCCAGGCCCACCTCGACTGCGCTGGCTTCGGGGCTGTACTTGACGGCGTTGTCGACGAGGTTGACGACAGCCTGCTCGAGGAGAGGGGGGTTCACGGCGGCGAGTACGCGGCTCGTGCACGAGACGCCGATGGCGATGCCCTTGGCCTGCGCCTTGGGCTCGCAGACCTCGACGGCGACCTGCAGGACGTCGCACACGTCCGCCTCCTCGAGGGTGAGTCGAGGCTCGCTCTCGCGCTGCTCGAGGGTGGAGAGCGCGAGCAAGTCGCCGATGATGGAGTTCAGCCGGTCGGCCTGGCCGGCGATGATGCGCACGAAGCGACGAGCCGTCTCCGGGTCGTCGAGGGCGCCATCCTCGAGCGTCTCGGCGAAGCCCTTGATCGAGGTGACCGGCGTCTTGAGCTCGTGGGAGACGTTGGCGACGAAATCGCGACGCACCGCTTCAAGCCGTTGGAGACGGGTGACGTCGTTGAGGACGACGACGACGCCCACGGGGCTTTTGTCGTCGTCCCCAGCGCGCAGGAGCGTGCTGTTTGCCTGCAGGTAGCGGTCCTCGACGCCCACGCGCATCACGATGTCCGTCTCCACCGGCTCTTGCCCCGACAGGGTCTGCGCGACGACGCGCTGCAGATCGGGGTTGCGGAGGACCTCCTGGATAGTGCGGCCCTCAGCCGCGCCGGACTCCGCGCCGATGAGGCCCGCCGCCGCCGCATTGACCGCGATGATGCGCTCGTCGAGGTCCACGGCGAGCACGCCCTCGACCATGCTCGCGAGGACGGCCTCGCGCTCGTTGCGCTCGCGCGTGAGCGTGCCGATCTTGTCGTCGAGCTCCTCGGCCATATGGTTCAGGCTCTCAGCGACCGCCGCGAACTCCTCAGTGCGCGGCACAAACAGCTTGTGCGAGAAGTCGCCCCCGGCCAGACGCTCGGCCCCCTCCTTGATCTCGCGCATCTGCCTGCTGATGCGGCGCGAGACGTACAGGCCGATCACGGCCGCCAGCACGGCCACGACCAGCGCGCTCAGGCCGATGCGCCAGTACAGTTCATACAGCGCGTGGTTCACCCTGGTCAGCGGGATGGCGGTGCGCACCACGGCCGCTACGTGGCCGTCTTCGGTGACCGGCACGGCCACGTACATCATCTCGACACCCAGCGTGGGGCTGCGGCGGATAGAGACGCCAGTGCGGCCTTGCAGCGCCTCCTTGAACTCCGGTCGGTCGCTGTGGTTCTCCATCTTGGCGGGCACAGCCTCAGAGTCGGCCAGCACGTCGCCGACGGGCGCTCCCGGCTGCCCCGTGGAGATCAGGGTGATACGTGTGCTCGAGGCGCGGCCCAGGCGGCGCACGAGCAGCTCGAGTTGCTGCGCCGTCTGCGTCCCGATCTGCGTGGCGACCTGCTCGCGCACGAGCTGCGCGCGAGCTAGCAGCTCGGCCTCCGTGTGCTGTACGTAGAAGCTCCGCGCCGAGCGCACGGCGTAGAATCCGACTGCGGCCGTGCTGAGCACGATGACGACCAGGTAGGTCGCATAGATTCGCCAGAAGAGACGGTGCCTACGCACGGGTCACTCGTCCTGCAGGCGGTACCCTACGCCGCGCACGGTCTCGATGTAGGCGCCCCCGCAGCCGAGCTTGCGGCGCAGCGACACGATGTGCACATCGACCGAGCGGTCGGCGACGAAGCGCTCGTTGACGAATACGTCATCCCCTTGGGCGGCGTCGACGATCTGCTGCCTAGTGAACACCCATCCGGGACGTCTTGCCAAAAACAGCAGGATGCGGAACTCGGTGGCGGTGAGCTCGACGGGTTTCTTCTTGACGAGCACCTGATGCCGTCCGGGATGAATGGTCAGCTCCTTGACACGGATCATCGCGCCGTCGTCTTCTGCATCGTCACCGCGGCGCAGCACGGCGCGGATGCGCGCCGTGAGCACGCGCGGGCTGAAAGGTTTGGTGACGTAGTCCGAAGCGCCGAGCTCAAGGCCCGTGACCACGTCGGCCTCGTCGCCCTTCGCGGTGAGCATCACGACGGGGATAGCGCGCGTCTTGGGATCGCCCTTTAGACGCCGGCAGACCTCAAGGCCGTCCACACCGGGCAGCATAAGGTCGAGAATGACGATGTCGGGCACCTTGGTGCGCGCCGCGGCGAGGGCGTCCTCACCGGTCGCGACCACCGTGACGTGGTAGCCCTCTTTGTCGAGATTGTACTTGACGAGCTCAAGGATGTCTCGCTCATCGTCGACGACGAGCACGCTCTCTCTGGCCAATGTCACCGCCGTATAGGTTTGCAGCCGTCCAGCGCCCGACTCTAGCGACCCGATGTTAGAACTTCGTTAGCATAGGGGCCACACGCGGACACGGGGAGGGGCAGGTGAATGAGCGCTGCGACGTCCTGGTGGTGGGCGGCGGGCCCGTAGGGGCTTGCGCCGCCCAGGCTCTCGCCGCGGACGGAGCATCGGTGACGCTCATCGAGAAGGAAGCCGAGATCTGCCCACCCGTCAGCGGGGCTCACGCGAACTGCGGCCTGCTCGTGCCCAGCGACGTCACTCCCCTGGCCGCACCTGGCGCGCTGGGCAAGGGCCTGCGCTGGATGCTCGACAGCTCGAGCCCCTTCTACATCGCCCCGCGCCCCAGCGGCGCCCTTCTGCGCTGGCTGTGGCTCTATCGCGCCGCCGCAACGCCGGCGAGAGCGCAGGCCGCCGCGCCCGTGCTGCACGCCCTGCACGCCGCGAGCGCCGACCTGCACGACGAGCTCGCCCGCGAGGGCGGTGAACGCTGGCTCTACCACCGCGACGGCATCGTCCAGGCCTACGAGGCGCCGGCGGCCATGGAGGC
>JADGPQ010000290.1 GCA_017882325.1 Thermoleophilia bacterium | reverse complement strand
AGATACTCGTCCGCGCCTGCCGACGTCGCGGTGTGCCAGGCTACCACTCCGGGCCCGCGACGGTTCAAGAACGCGACGAGCAGGCACACGGCGCCGATGCCTGCCAGCAGCCCGAAGGCGGCGCGCGACACCTTGCGTCTCGCGATGGGCGCCAGGACGACGACTGTCGCGAGAGGCGCGAGGAAGATCCACACCGACAACGAGCCCAGCGCCACGAGGCAGCCGGTGACCGCCCAGGCTACGAACCAGGCCCACCGCGCTCCCCTGTGATCCACCCTCGGCACCCGTCTCGGTGTCATGGATTCAAGTGAAGAATACTCGCCGAACGGCACGCCGGGGCGTTCAGCCTCAGATGGTAGTATTGCCGCCGTGACGCACACGCTCATCTATCCGCACACCACCGTGCACAACGCCGCCGGCCATCTCGAGATCGGCGGCTGCGACGTTGTGGACCTGGCGCACGAGTACGGCACGCCGCTGTTCATCTACGACGAGCAGTCGGTGCGCGATCAGTGCCGCGCGTACCACGCAGCCTTCGGCGCACGCACCGACCTCTACGAGGTCGTCTACGCAAGCAAGGCCTTCAGCTGCAGGGCCATGTGCGAGCTGGTGGCGCAGGAGGACCTGTCCCTTGACGTCGCCACCGGCGGCGAGCTGGCCGCCGCGCGCGCCGCCGCCTTCCCGCCCGAGCGCATCTACTTCCACGGCAACAACAAGTCGGTCGCCGAGATCGAGTTCGCACTCGACGCCGGCATCGGCCACTTCGTCGTCGATTCGTTCGAGGAGATCGAGCGCCTCGAGGCCGCCGCCGCCGCGCGTGGGCAGCGCCAGCAGGTCCTCGTCCGTGTCACGCCCGGAGTGCGGCCCACGACGCACGAGTTCGTGCAGACCGGCCAGCAGGACAGCAAGTTCGGGTTCGGGCTCGCCGACGGCTGCGCGGAGGAGGCGGTGCGGCGCCTCCGCGACGCGGTTCACCTCGAGCTGGTCGGCGTGCACGCCCACATCGGCTCGCAGATCTTCGAGCTCGACTCGTACCGGCGTGAGGTCGAGGTCCTCTTTATCGCGCTCGACGACTGGCGCCGCGACTCCGGCTTCGAGTGCTGCATCTTCAATATGGGCGGCGGCCTCGGCATCCGCTACACCAACGCCGACATGCCGAGCTCCATCGAGGAGTTCGCCCAGGTCAGTGTCTCGGCGGTGCGCGAGGGTGCCGAGCGGCACGGCATGGTGATGCCCAGGCTCTTCGTCGAGCCGGGGCGCAGCATCGCCGGCAAGGCCGCCGTGACGGCGTACACCGTCGGCACGGTCAAAGTGATTCCCGGGGTGCGCACCTACGTGGCCGTCGACGGCGGCATGAGCGACAACCTCCGGCCGATGCTCTACGACTCCCGGTACGAGGCCATGCTCGCCAGCAAGGCCGAGGTGCCGGCGACAGAAGTGGTCACCGTCGCCGGCAAGCACTGCGAGTCGGGCGACGTGCTGGTGCGGGACGTGCACATCGCCCCGCCGGAGCCCGGCGACATCCTCGTCACGCCGGGCACCGGCGCCTACGGCTACGCCATGGCCAACAACTACAATGCCCAGCCGCGCCCTGCCGTGGTCCTGGTCGGCGAAGGCCGGGCGCGCGTCATCATCGCGCGAGAGACCTGGGACGACGTTCTGCGGCTGCAGCGGCCGCTGGGGCCGTGACGCGGTGAGCTTTTCCCGACTCCGGAGGGCATCACAGTGGACAAGGTAGGCATCGGACTCCTGGGCTACGGCACCGTCGGCTCCGGGGTCGGCAAGCTGCTGGCGAAGAACGCCGTGGACATCACCCTCGCGACGGGCAAACAGGTGTATCTAAAGCGCGTGCTCGAGAAGGACCCGGGCTTCAGCGCTCCCGGCCTCGACCCGGGGCTTGTCACGACGCGCTTCGAAGACATCCTCGAGGATCCCGAGATCGACATCGTCGTCGAGCTCATCGGCGGCGTTGGCGCGGCGCTCGATTTCCAGCTCCGCGCGCTGCGCGCCGGCAAGAACGTGGTGACCGCCAACAAGCAGTTGCTGGCGCAGCATGGCGCCGAGCTGTTCGCGGCCGCTGAAGAGAGCGGCGTTCATCTCCGCTTCGAGGCCAGCGCCGTGGGCGCCGTGCCCGTCATCAAGGTCCTCCGAGAGTCGCTGGTGGCCGCCGAGGTCAAGACGATCTTCGGCATCGTCAACGGCACTACCAACTACATGCTCAGCGCCATGGCCGAGACAGGTGCCGGGTACGACGACGTGCTCAAAGACGCGCAGCGGCTGGGCTATGCCGAGGCCGACCCCGCCGAGGACGTCGGCGGCAAGGACGCGGCCGCCAAGATGGCGATCCTCGCCTCGATCGGGTTCCACAGCCGCACGCGCTTGGACGACGTGGACTACGAGGGCATCACCGCCGTGACGTCCGCGGATGTCGCCCACGGCGCGCGCCTCGGCCTCGTGGCCAAGCTGCTGGGCGTCGCCAAGCTCATCGACGGGAAGATGAACGTGCGCGTGTACCCGGCGTTCATCGCCAGGTCGCACCCGCTGGCCGGGGTCAGCGGCGCCTACAACGCCGTCTTCCTCGAGAGCGACGCGTTCGACAAGATCATGCTCTTCGGCCCGGGCGCCGGCAGTGTGCCCACCGCTTCGGCGGTCATCGGTGACATCATCTCGGTCGTCAACACCGTGAAGGGCAGCTTCGTGCAGAACTGTCTGTGCTACAAGGACGTGCCGTTCTTTGCCGACGCCGACATGGTCTCCAGCTTCTATCTGCGCCTGCAGGTGAGCGACCAGCCCGGCGTGCTGGCCAAGATCGCCTCCCTCTTCGGCGACCACGGCGTGAGCATCGCCTGGATGGTGCAGGAGGGCGGCGGCGACGCCGCCGAGCTCGTGCTCCTGCTGCATCCGGTGCGGGAGGCCCAGTTCTTCGCCGCCCTCGATGAGATGAAGGATCTGCCCGACGTGCAGGGCGAGCCCGCCTTCATCCGCGTCGAGGGCGGCACCTGAGTGTGAAGGAGGCAGTCATGGACACGGGCAAGAAGGGGCGTAT
>JADGPQ010000289.1 GCA_017882325.1 Thermoleophilia bacterium | reverse complement strand
CGGCGGAGGTCGGGTAGCCGGTGACCGCCGGTCCGGTGGGCGTCGACATCGCGACGTGACCTCGAGTGGGACGAAGCACCCGGCCTGGCCCATGGCTGTAGTCCGGCGGCGGCTTGGCCCGATCGAAGCTGCTCCGCCGCCGCCGGGGCAACGGCGCCAGTGCGGAGCGTCCTCGTAGGCGGCCAGCACTGGGTTCAGCGGAGATCGCCCGTGCTAGCGGCGGTGAGGGCTGCGACCACAACGGCTGAGCGGGTGACGTGGTAGCCAGCGGCGAGGTCGTCGAGGAGTTGCCGTTGCGCGGAGGTCAGGCGCAGCGTGACCGGAACGTTCCCGCTGGCGCTGCGTCGGCGGACGTCGAGCTCATCCCCGGGCTGTTCCTGTAGCGGCAGCATGTCTGCGTGCGTCTTTGCCGCGAGGGCAATGACGGTGCCGAGGGTACGGCCGGAGGCGTATGCCTGCTGGCTAAGCCAGTCGGCGAGCTGGGGCGGAAGTCGGACTTGGGTGGCGCGTGTTCCTCGGCTGTCGGGAGTCGCCACCGTGGCGCGGGTTCGCTTTGGTCGTAACGAGCTCTTCTCGTCGTGCCCGGACTGCGTGTCGGGCGCCGGGGTAGGCGGGGTCAGGGCTGGCGGCGGGGTCGGAGCGGCAAGCGGCAGTGTCTGGAGAGCGTCGAGGCCGGCGAGATCTTCGGAGAAGGCGCTGGATCGGCGGATCATCCGGCGCTCGCTCCGGTCGCGGTCGCGTTGACCTGTTCGGCCACGGCGATGCGTTCGAGGAGTTCTCCCAAGACGTTGAGGTAGTCGCGCGCGAGAGCGTCGCTCGCCTCGGGTCGCGCCCACAGCGTGTTCTCGTCGTCGAGGGGTGGGCCTAGCCGTCGCCCGGGCTCCGTTTGCTGTCCGCGGGTGCGCCGGCGTCGCAGCATCGAGATGCGGGCGCTAGTGGCTTTCTCTGCCTCTGCAATTAGCTCCTGCGGCGTGAGCGCAAGGGCGCGCGCGTCGCGGGCGACGGCTGGGGAGTAGCGGATCGCGGCGATGAACGGCTCGACGCCGCTGCCGCGCAGCAGTTCACGGACCGCTGCGTCAAGTGACGCGTTACGTGCGGTCGCTCGAGGATCGCGGGCGAATGCGACGGTGCCGAGGAAGGTCAGTGTCGGGTTGGTGTCGCGGCGCGCTCGTAGGATCCGCTTGATCAGCAGTTCAACACCATCGAGGTCGGCCTCGTCTTCACGGTGCGGGGCGACGACGTAATCGACGGCGGCGAGGACGGCGTCGAGGAGTGCGACGTCGCCGGGTCCGAGGTCGATCAGCGCGAGGGCGTACTCCCCCAAGCTGTTGACCTGGTCGAGTGCGGTGTGTAAGTGGCTTGCCATGTCGAGTCCGGCGGCGGCCGCGTTCGCGGCGGCGCCAGCGACCATCGCCAGCGCTGGCCCGCCCGAAACCACGTCGAGCCCCGGCCGGACGTCACGGATGGGCTGCAGCGGTTCGCCGAGCACGATCGTGCTGTAAAGGTCGCGGCCGCCGTCGCCGGGCATGCCGAAGTTGCGCTTGGAGAGGTTGCTCTGTTGGTCGCCGTCGATGAGGAGCACCCGCCGGCCAGGTTGCGGTCGGGCCGCGAGGGCCCCGAGGGCGGCGACGAGGCTGGTCTTGCCGACGCCGCCTTTTTGCGAGCCGACGAGCACCGAACGCACGGGCGCTCTCCTTTCGGCCGATTTTGGGCGCCTCCTCCGATTATGCCTAGCGATGCCTGCATCTGGCGCGCAACACGCCGAGCCGGATGGCGTGGCGACTTGTGCGCGAGGTATTGCGGCAGCTGCTGTCGATTGTGGCGCGACGTATGGCGTACATGGTGGAGTCGGCGGACGCTCCAGAAGCTGCTGTGGCAGATGCTCTGACATACAGCTGGGCGTATGGCGAGTGGCCCTCTAGCCCAACTGCCGGGACGAGTGCCTTCAGGTACCACTTCCCGCCCACAGCAAGCTCGACGGCCTCATGCGCTGCGCCGGCGAGCGGCCAGGGTGGCCCGGATGGCGGCCAGGTGTGCCTGCCGCTGCGCCGGGCTGGCGGCAAACGCGGCGGCAGCATCGGCCGCGGCCCGCTGGGCGGCGGGGCTTGAGCAGCAATGGAACGGCCAGTGGCGGCTAGGGGTGGAGAACCGCCTGGTTAGCGGCTCTCCGCTGGTCAGGGGGCCTTGGCCAGGACGGTTTCGGCGGTGGCGACCTTGAGGTAGAGCCGGGGTGAGTTACCGATGGAGATGAAGTCGTGGCGGCGGTAGAAGGCGGCCGCTTGTTCGTCGATGGCGTCCACGACGATCAAGCGGCCGCCTCCCACCTTGGCGGCGTCGATGATCCTGGCCAAGGCGTCCAGCAGCAGCTCCCCACCCAGGCCCTGCCCCTGCAGGGTGTGGTCCAGGGCCAGCCTGGCCAGCAGGTAGGCCGGTATGACCGAGTAGCCCCCGGTGAGCGGGCGGGGGACTTCGGAGCGGACGACCTGTGTCGGAGCGATCGAGAAGTAGGCCAGCACGGCCGAGGAGCCGGGCCGGGTCCACGCGTAGGTCTGGGCGGTGCCGGCGCCTTGGGCACGGCGCGCCTGGCTCTTCAGCCAGGCGTCCAGGGGGTCCTTTCCGCAGGTGAAGGCGTCGAGGCGGTGATCGTCGCCGAGGACCTGAGAGAGGTACTCGCTCACGCTCGCTTGAACCGGCGAGGCCTGCTGGCGGTCTCCAGCAGGCGCGGCGCCTGGTCGGGGATCTCCAGGGAGTCCATCAGGGCGTCGAACTGCTCCACCGGCATCAGGGTCACATCGGCGCGGGCCAGCACCATGTCCGCTTCACGCACGGCAGCGGCCAGCACGAAGGTGGACACCGACTGCTGACGAGCAGCGGCGGCCTGTGCGATCCGCTCTTCACTCTCCGGATCTGCGCGCATCTCGATTCGACAGGTCTTCACGGCCATGACGCTCTCCAACATTCTCTCGACCCCTTGAATGTACGGCGCTTGTACGGCGCTTTGCAAGGCAGTTGGGCGGGCGGTCCCCCGTAGGGACCATCCGGTGCCCGCTCCGGC
>JADGPQ010000288.1 GCA_017882325.1 Thermoleophilia bacterium | reverse complement strand
CCAGACAGCTCTCGAACTTGCGGCTTGAAGTGCAGCGACTAGTTGATACCAACACTCCGGCATGAGTCGCGCTTCGCGTCCGCGCCTCTGCACCTCAGCGGACGACTCTCCAACCTCCGCCACGAACTGAGGTGCCTCCTCGCGGCAATGTAGCCCATGTGCCGGAGGCCATTCGCAGCGAGTAGGCCGACGATGCCGAGACCGAAGAGCACCAGCACCATGATCGAGTCCAGTCCCAGGCGCGACAGCAAATAGCACCAACTGTCGTCAATGAATCCGTATACTGATCAGCAACCTGACCGTCCAAGGGGGGGTGGTGACCATGAGTCGATCGATAGGCAACTCAGACACGGGTACCGCTATTACTGTGCTCCGGCGCTACGCGGGCCCATCGTGGCCGATCGTGTTGTCGAAGGGGCTGTTCGGCACGCGGGCGCTCGTTCGCCAGACCCGTTGGAGGGGCGAGCGGGACGAACAAGCGGCCTTCGTCCGCCGACTGGCGCTCTTTCCGGCCCTCTATCTGCAGCTGAAGCCCAAGATCGGGACCGAGCAGTCGATGCGCGCGCTCAGGGAGATGATGGTGACCATCGGTGTGCGCGAGGTGAACGGGACCCTGCAGTCGCTCCCCGAGCGCCCAACGGATCCGATGGACCGGTTGCTCGCCTTCGCCGAGGCCGCGGCGCAGGTAGCGCCGAACATGTGGTTTCCCTGGACCCTCGTCGAACAGACGCCGGACCGGTTGCACTATCGGATCACCGGGTGCTTCGTTCACGATTTCTTCACCGCGATCGGCACGCAGGAGCTGACGCCACTGTTTTGTGCCATCGACGAGGAGTTCTTCCCGAGCGCGTTTCCTGAACTGGACTTCCACAGGGATGGCGACCTAGCCCACACGATCGGCAGAGGACACCCAGTCTGCGACTTCGTGCTCGACCGCAAGGGTGCGGGCGACCGTCTGTAGGGCCGACCCAGACGCGCGGCTTGCGAGCGTCAGCTAACGGACATTGCCTTGTAGCCGTGTGATGTGGGCGCTTCAGGAGGCGGCTGCGCAGGTCTGGAGCGAGGCGATGACGGCAGCTCTCTCTGAGATCGGTGACCAGACCGTGACCAAGCGGCCCGGGCGAGCGACAGGGGCCGCATGCAGGGAGAACGTTGTCGTTCTGACAACGCTGGTGGGCCCAGCAGGACTCGAACCTGCGACCGGCCGATTATGAGTCGGCTGCTCTAACCAACTGAGCTATAGGCCCACGCGGGGCAATGATACGCTCTGCGCGACGGCGAATGCACGGATGCGGAGAAGGAGACGAGCGCGGCTTGAACGGCATCAACTCGCAGCGACCGCCCGCCCCGCGCACCTCCGAGCTCATCCGGATCGCGGCGATCGTCACGCTGACGGTGATCCTCATCATCGGTCTCGTGCTCTTCCTCGTGAAGATCCGCAGCATCCTTCTCTGGGTGCTGATCGGCATCATCCTGGCGATCGCCCTGCAGCCCGCCGTGGGGTTCCTCGTGCGGCATGGCTGGAACCGCATCCTGGCGGCGCTCGTCGTCTCGCTCGCGACCATCGCGCTCCTGGTCGGCGCCGTGACGGCCATCGCCCTGCCCGTCGTGCTGCAATCCGACAATCTCATCCGCGACCTTCCCCACCTCGTCGACTCGCTGTTCCGCACCGGCGGTGCCTTGCACTTCCTCGAGGTGAAGTTCCACGTCATCGAGCGCCTGGCGGCGATCTCGCCGAGCCAGGTGGCCAAGGTCGTCCTCGGCAACCAGCAGACCATCGTCAGCGCCGTCACCAAGGCAGCCTTCCTCCTCGCGGCGACCATCACCATCCTGACCATCATGGTGATGCTGCTCATCGAGGGTCCACGCGGCTGGACGGCGATCCTCGATTCCCTCGTCGGCGACGAACGCCGCTGGGTCGAGCGCATCGGAGAGAACTTCTTGCGCGCTACGGGCGGCTACGTGCGCGGCAACCTCGCGATCAGTCTCGTGGCAGGCTTGTCGTCGTACGTCGTTCTCAAGATCATCGGCACGCCTTACGCCGAGACGCTGGCCGTACTGGTCGCGATCCTCGACATCGTCCCGCTCGTGGGCGCCACGATCGGGGCGGTCATCGTCTGCATCGTGGGCTGGGCGTTTGGCGGAGCTGTCGACGGCATCGTGCTTGTCGTCTTCTTCGTCGCCTACCAGCAGTTCGAGAACAACGTGCTCCAGAACGTGGTGTACGCGAAGACCCTCACGCTCTCGCCGCTCGTGGTCTTTATCGCCGCGCTGATCGGCGCGACTCTGGCCGGGATCGTGGGCGTGCTGCTGGCGATCCCGCTGGCTTCCGCCGGCTGGACACTGGGCCGCGACCTCATCGCCCTGCGTCAGGCGCGGCGCGTGGCACAGATGGAGGAGGAGGGCTGCGGCGAAGACGTCCCACTCGATCCGGGGCCGCCGCCGGCCGCCGAAGGCGTCCCCGGCGGCCCGCTAGGCACCTAAGACAAACGAGGCCGGGGACGAAGCACGGCCGGCGCCGTCACACGCTCTTGAGGCGCTCGAGGAGCGCCGGCAACACTTCGTACAGGTCGCCGACGATGCCGTAATCGGCCATGCCGAAGATGGGCGCTTCCTTGTCCTTGTTGACGGCGGCGATGAGCTTGGCCGCCGAGACGCCCACGGTGTGCTGGATCTGACCGGACACGCCGACGCTCAGGTAGAGGTCGGGCGCGGTCTTGGCGCCGGAGAGGCCGATGATGCGGTCTTCGCCGAGCCACTCGAAATCGGCGAGGCTCTTGGTGCAGCCCACGACGGCGCCCAGGGCCGCGGCCAGTTCGTCGCCCAGCGCCAAGTCCTCGCGAGCGTTGAAGCCGCGGCCCACGCCGACGATGATCGGCGCCGCGTCGAGGTTCACGTGGTCGCCCTCCTTGGCGCGCCGGTCGACGAGCTTGACCGCGGTGCTCACCTCGAGGGCCGGGCTGACGATGTTGCCGGCCCCGGCGCTCGCGCCTTCGGCGTCAAACGTCTTGGGCATCACGGCGAAGACCTTGATCGCCGTGCCGAGCTTCTCGCG
>JADGPQ010000018.1 GCA_017882325.1 Thermoleophilia bacterium | reverse complement strand
TCGGCGACGTTCCAGCTGCATCGTGGCGTGCGCAACGTTCTCCTGGACGAGATCGCCCGCGACGCGGAGCTGCGCCGCAGCAAGCATCCGCTCGAGTACGCCAGCTGCGGCAGCTACTTCAAGAACCCCAGCCGCGAACTGTCGGCGGCCCGCCTCATCGAGGACGCCGGCCTCAAGGGGTTCACGTCAGGCAGGGCGCGCGTCAGCGAGAAGCACGCCAACTTCCTGGTCGCGCTGCCGGGGGCCACGGCCGCCGACATCGTCGCGCTGGCGGCGGAGGTCACACGCCGGGTGCGCGAGCAGAGCGGCCACGAACTGGTGGAAGAAGTACGCCGCCTCGGCTTCTAGCGACATCCGCCGCGCTATACTTGCCGCGTCCGGCGGCGCGAACCTGCCCGCCGGAGCCGGCGTCTCTCACTGCGGAGGAAGACCATAGAAGAACTGCCGCCCGGCCTTGTGGACCGCCTGCGCAGGGAGCAGCCGGAGGCGCGCGCCGAGTTCTTTCGCCGCTACGCGCCACAGGCGCGCCGCATCCTCTTCCTCCAGGGGTTCTGCGAGGAGGTAGACGACGCCGTGCAAGAAGTGTTCATCAAAGTGTATCGCGCAAAGATCCCGGCCGAGGAGACCTTCCTGGCCTGGTTCTACCGCGTCATCCTCAACACCGGTCGCGACCAGGGCCGGCGGCGCAAGACGCGGCACGGACTCATGGACAAGCTGCATCAGATCACTCCGGAGGTATCCATGGACGCGCCGTCCGCGCCGTCCGACCCCGCCCTGCGCCTGGCGCTGGCCGGGCTGTCGCCGGAACTTCGCGAGTGCGTGGCGCTGCGCTTCTTCGCCGACCTCCCGCTGGACGAGATCGCCGCGGCGCAGGACATCCCCGTGGGGACGGTCAAATCGAGGCTGCACGGCGCCATGAGGCACCTTCGCCAGACGCTCACCGACAGCGGATTCGAGCGCCATGAGTGACGAGAGAAGAGACGAGATGACGGGCGACATCGCCTTCGACGACGACCGCCTTCTGGCATTCGCCCTGGGGCTCGACGACGACCCACAGCTGGTCGCCGCGGCGGCGGCCGACGAAGGCCTCCGCCGCCGCCTCGACGCCGTGCGCGCCGAGGTCGCGCAGGTGGGCACACAGCTACGTGCCGCCGCACCCGTCCCCGACGAGGACTACGGCGACCCGAACGCCCCGCGCTGGGCCGGGCTACAGGAGTTCTTCGCGGCGCCGCGGCCGGCGAAGACGCGCAGCCGCGCGTCGCGCTGGCTGCGCGTGCTGGCGCCGGCCGCAGTCGCCCTCGTCGCGGTCGCCGTCGGACTCGCCGTCATCAATGGCCAGAAGGGCGACACCGTCGGCGGCAACAGCTCGCTTCCGGCTGCCGCCAAGGCCTCGAGCGAGGCCTCCGGCCCTCTGACCGGCGCCGGCGCGACCGGCGCGGACCGCGCCGCAGACTACGCGCAGGCGCTGCGCGACCAGCTCGACCTGTACGCCGTTGTGATGCTCGCGAGGGCGAAGGCCGTCAGCGGCGCGTTCCAGCGGTTCGTGGTCGTGAGGGTGCTCAAGGGCGACGGCCCGCATGTGGTCCGCCTGCGAGTCGCCGACCGTCCGGCCGACGCAGGCCGGCTTCAGTTGATCTTCCTGCGCCCGCAGCTCGGAGGGAGCGCGGAGCCAAGCCCGGGAGCGACGCCGGCGCCGCTCCCGGGCTCGACAGAAACGGCGGGCACGATGGAAATGCTGGCTGCCGGAGAGCCGGTCATGTATTCGTACCAGGGCGAGACCGCGATGACCCGCCAACTTCCGGCCGGCACCGACCCGGCCACGGTGCAACTGCCGTGACGCGCATCCCTCGCCCGCGCCTGCCGAAGCCGGGCTACTTCAGCGACGCCAAGCCCGCGTTTCTCGAGCTCATCGACCCGCGCGGGCTCCGCGTCCTCGACCTGGGCTGCGGCGGCGGCTACAACGGCGCCCTGCTCAAGCACGCCGGCGCCCGCGAGGTCGTCGGCGTCGAGCTGCACGCGGGCGCCGCTGCGCAGGCCCGCAAACGCCTCGACGCCGTTGTGCAGGGCGACCTCGCCCACCTCGACCTTTCGCGGCTGGGCGACGAGCCCTTCGACGCGATCCTCGCCAGCGACGTGCTCGAGCACCTGGCCGAGCCCGAGCAAGTGCTGGCTCGCGTCCTCACCCACCTGCGGCCGGGCGGCGCCGTCGTCATCTCCCTGCCCAACGTCGCGCACGTGGTGGTCTTCGCCAACCTGCTCATGAAGCGCTGGCCGCGCAGCGACTCCGGCATCTTCGACCGTACGCATCTACGCTTCTTCGCCAAACGCGACATGGTGCGGTTGCTCGAGGGCGCCGGGCTGAACGTTCTGCGGGTCCAGCCGTACTACACACGCTATGCCGCGATCCGCGCGGCCTGCCTTGTGCTCTCACTGTACGTCTTCCGCGAATACTGGGCGCGGCAGTACCTTCTGCTGGCCGAAAAGCCGCGCTGACTCGGGTAGACTTGCCCCGTCGTCCTAGGGGGCACGGTGACAGCTCTGCTCGAAGGCAAGAGTTTCCTCGTGATGGGCGCCGCCAACTCTCGCTCTATCGCCTGGTCGGTGGCCCTGGCCATCAAAGAGCACGGCGGGAGCGTGGCGCTCACGTACCAGGCCGAGCGACTGAGGCGCCGCGTCCAGACCCTGGCCGATGAATTGGGCGAGGCCCCGCTGATCGAGTGCGACGTGAGCAGCGACGGGGCCGTACGGCGCGCCATCGACGAGCTGGCCGGATTCATGCCCGTGCTCGACGGCATGGTGCACAGCATCGCCTGGGCGCCGGCCGAAGACCTCCAGGGCAGCTTCGTGCAGACGAGCCGCGCCGGCTTCGCGCAGGCCAATGACATCAGCTCGTACTCGCTGATCGCTACGGCCCGCGAGGCGCGCCGCCTCATGACGCGCGGCGGCGGCATCGTCACCATGACCTATGCCGGATCTTGGCGCGTGGTGCCCAACTACAACGTCATGGGCCCGGCGAAGGCCTCCCTCGAGAGCGCGGTGCGCTACCTTGCGGCTGACCTGGGGCCGGGCGGCATCCGCGTGAACGCAGTGTCTGCCGGCCCTATAGCCACCGTCGCGGCACGCACGATCAAGGACTTCAGCGGCATGCTCGAGCTGCTCGAGAGCCACACGCCTCTGCGCCGCAACGTGACCGCGGAGGAGGTTGCGGACGCCACCGTCTTCCTGCTCAGCGACCTCTCGAGAGCCATTACGGGAGAAGTCGTCCACGTGGATGCCGGCGCGCACGCGACCATCTAGGCGATGATCGCCTACGTCGCCAAAGACCTCGTCACCGGGGCCTGCCTGAAGGCCTACGAAGGGGTGCGGCTCCCCGCGTATTCGACTATCAAAGTGCTGCTGGCGGCCGCGTTCTGGCGCGCCGTGGAGCGCGGAGAGCTCAGCGAGGCGGAGCCGCATACCTTCCAGCCGTCGAGCAGCGTGGGCGGCGGCGGCGTGCTGCGAGGCTTCCGCCACGCCGCCGCCCTGGCGCTTGCCGACTACGCCCATCTCATGCTGGCGGTCAGCGACAACGACGCCGCAAACGTTGTGGCGAGCTTTGTGGGCTGCGACCGGGTCAACGACCTGGCCGCCGAGCTAGGCCTCCACCAGACCGCCATGCGCCGCCTGATGATGGACGCCGAGGCGGTCGCCGCGGGGCGTGAGAACCACACCAGCGCGGCCGACCTCGCGACGCTGCTGGAGGCACTCGCCACGGGCGACACCCTGGGGCCGGCCGTGGCCGGCCCCGTCTGGGCGTCGCTCGAACGGCAGGAACACCTCGACGGCATCGCCCGCTACCTGCCGGCGACCGCGAGCTATGCCGGCAAGTGTGGCGACGACACGCCCGTGGGCCACTACGCGCACGACTGCGCGCTGGTCCGCGAGGGCAAGCGCCGGGTGATCATGGCGATCATGACCGACGGCGCCGGCGGCTTCGAGGCGGTGTCGCGCACGGGCGCCGCGCTCTACGAGGCGCTCGGGCATGCCTGAGCGCCGGGACGCGCCCTCAGGCCGCCGGCTCCGCGGGCGCTGCCCTACTCCACCGGCCGCACCCCCAGGCCCGGCTCGCGCGAAGCCCTAAGCCGGTCGCCCTCCACGGCGATACCGGCGAACGGGTCGTGGGCCAGGAGCAATGCGCCGTCGAGGTCCACATGGTCCGCGAGGCCGGCGAGCTGCAGCGCGGCGGCGATGCCCAAGCTCGATTCGACCATGCACCCGAGGAGCACGCGCAGACCGCGCAACTTGCAGGCGGACGCGAGGGCGAAGGCGCTGGCGATGCCGCCCGCCTTGGAGAGCTTGACGACGACCCCGTCGTAGAGCTCGGCCACGGCCTCCAGCTCGCCGATGGTGAGCACAGCCTCGTCGGCGAACAGTGGCACGGAGGTGCGCTCTTTCAGCCAAGCCGTGCCGTCGACGTCGGCGGCCGCAAGCGGCTGCTCGACCAGCTCGGCACCCAGCGCGGCGAGCACCGCGAGAGACGCTGCCGCGCGCTCGCGGCTCCAGCCCTCGTTGACATCGTAGCGAAAGTTCGTTTCCGGCAACTCGCGGGCGAGCGCCTGCGCGAGCTCGAGATCGCCGTCGAAGCCGAGCTTCACCTTGAGCGTGCCGAACGCGGAGGCGGCGCGCGCCTGCGCAAGCATCTCCTCAGGCGCGCCGATGGCGATAGTGAACGAGCTGCGCACCGACGGACGCTCCAGGCCGAGCATGCGCCAGACGGGCTCGCCGGCCTGCTTGCCAGCGAGGTCCCAGGCGGCGGCGCTGAGGCCGGCCCGCAGGGCCGGCCACGCCGCCCCCTCGTCCGCGGCCAGGCGCTCGCACAGCGCCTCCACGCCGGCCGGCCCCTCCAGGTCGGCGATCTCCGGGGCGAGGTCGGCGAGCAGGGCCGCGCCCTCCTCCCGCGACTCGCCGTAGCGGCGGTTGGGCGCGGCCTCGCCGCGGCCCACGTGCTCGCCGGCGCGCAGCTCGACCGCGTAGTTGGCGAACTCGGAGTGCGTCCAGCGCGAGATGCCGAACGGCGCCGCCGTCCGCAGATCGAGATCCCTTGCGGAAGCATGCGCCATCTTCATGACCCTCTCTCGCCGGCGGCCACCGACCGCGCATGCAGACCTTCGCGGACGTGACGCCTGCGCGTGTGCCGCGTGTGAATGGAACGATGGTCGACGAAGGTCGCGCGCTCGTCGAAGTTGTGCGGGCACGCCTGCTGCTCGAACAGCTCGAGCGCGCGTAGCGGCCGGATCGGCGAGAGTTCGGCAGGCCTCATGGCCCATGCTTACCAGCCGCGGCCACCAGAGTCAAAGCGCCACGCCAGTCTCGCCAACGAGGAACCCGAAGGGTAGACTTGCGAGCGCATGGGGGTTGACGCAAACACGCTTCTCCGCCTGACCGACCTCAGCGTCGACTTCGAGTCGCACGAGGGCACCGTGCACGCCGTCGACAGGGTGAGCTTCTCGGTCGCGCCCGGCGAGCTCGTGGGCCTGGTCGGCGAGTCAGGCTGCGGCAAGAGCGTGACCGCGAACGCCATCCTCGGCCTGACGCGCATGGTCAACAACGCGACCATCAGCGGCGCCATCGACTTCCTCGGCCGCGACCTCGTCACGCTCCCCGAGAGCGAGGTGCGCGACATCCGCGGCAAGGACATCTCGATGATCTTCCAGGACCCGGTCACGAGCCTCAATCCGGTGCTCAGCATCGAGAGGCTCATGACCGAGGGCCTCGAGGTCCACCTCGGCCTGTCTCACGGCGACGCCATCAAGCGCTCCATCGAGCTTCTGCAGCTGGTCGGTATCCCCAAGGCGGCCGGCCGCATCAAGGACTACCCGCACCAGTTCTCCGGCGGCATGCGCCAGCGCGTGATGATCGCCATCGCCCTCTCGTGCAACCCCAAGCTGCTGCTTGCCGACGAGCCCACAACCGCCCTCGACGTCACCATCCAGGCGCAGATCCTGCGCCTCATGAAGCAGCTGAGCCGCGAGTACCACGCCGCCGTGGTCGTCATCACCCACGACCTCGGCGTGGTGGCCGGCATGTGCGAGCGCATCCTCGTCATGTACGCGGGACGCATCGCCGAGAGCGGTCCGGCCAAAGCCCTCTTCGGCCACCCCCACCACCCATACACCGTTGGTCTGCTGCGCAGCGTGCCGCGCCTCAACGAGCCGCGCAAGGACAGCCTGCAGACGATCGCCGGACTGCCGCCCGACCTCGCCCACCTGCCCCCCGGGTGCAGCTTCGCGCCTCGCTGCTGGCTGGCCACCGAGGCGTGCTGGCAGCAGGTGCCGGAACTGTTCCACACCGACGCTGGCCGCCTCTCGGCCTGCTTTCACCGCGACAAGCTCATCGCTGGCGCGGAGATGCCCGCGTGAGTGCCCCTTCCACGAACGCGACGCAGGCCGCCGGCGATGGCAGGGAGACCCTGGTCAGGGTCGAGGACCTGAGGGTCCACTTCCCCATCACCAGCGGCATCGTCTTCAGGCACAAGGTGGGCGCCGTGTACGCGGTCGACGGCATCGACCTCGAGATCCGGCGCGGCGAGACGCTCGGCCTGGTCGGCGAGAGCGGCTGCGGCAAGAGCACCACCGGCCGCGCCATCCTGCAGCTCATCCGGCCCACCACCGGTCGCGTGCTCTACGAGGGCGGTGACCTGGCGCACCTGAAGGGCGGCGCCCTGCGTCGTCAACGCCGCCGCATGCAGATGATCTTCCAGGACCCCTACGCCAGCCTCAACAGCCGCATGACCGTCGGCGACATGGTCAGCGAACCCCTGCTCGTGCACAAGCTCGCTGACCGCGCCGGCCGTAAGGTCAGGGTGCGCGAGCTCCTCGAGACGGTCGGCATCAACCCCAACACTCTGAACCGCTACCCGCATGAATTCAGCGGCGGGCAGCGCCAGCGCATCGGCATCGCCCGGGCGCTCGCCGTCGAGCCCAACTTCATCGTCTGCGACGAGCCGATCAGCGCCCTCGACGTCTCGATCCGCGCGCAGATCATCAACCTCCTCCAGCAGCTGCAGCGCGAATTCGGGCTTACCTATCTGTTCATCGCCCACGACCTCAGTGTCGTGCGCCACATCAGCGACCGCGTGGCGGTCATGTATCTGGGGCGCATCGTCGAGCTGGCCGAGAACGCCGTGCTCTACGAGCAGCCCATGCATCCGTACACGCAGGCCCTGCTCAGCGCGGTGCCGATCCCCGACCCCGTAGCCGAGGAACGGCGCCGCCCGGTCGTGCTGACCGGCGACGTCCCCTCGCCGGTGGAACCGCCCAGCGGCTGCCACTTCCACACGCGCTGCCCGGCGGCTCGGGAGGGCCTCTGCGACGTCGAAGGCCCGACGCTCAAGGAGGTGCGGCCCGGGCACTGGGCCGCATGCCACCTGATCACCCTGGACGACTACCCGCACATCCGCGCCGGCGAGGACGACCTCGCGGTCGTCGCGGAGCAGGGCGGCGAGGCGGCCGGCGAGGGAGGTGAGACGGCGTGAGCGACGAGAACCTCCTCGAGCCCGAAGTCGAAGTCGACCTCGGGCTGGGCGTGCCGGCGGCGGGCTCCGAAGTCGGCACAGGCATCGGCGCCACCGGCATGTGGGCCCCCGACGCCCTGCTCATCGAGAGCAACTCGCTGTGGGGCGAGATCTGGCGGCGCTTCCGCCGCGACAAGTTCGCCATGATCGGCGTCGTGATCATCATCTTGCTGGTGGCGGTCGCAGTCCTCGCGCCGTGGATCGCGCCCCACGACCCGGCCAAGCAGTACGACGAGGGGCTCACGATGCAGGGCATGCCGGTCGGCCCCTCCTCCCAGTTCTGGCTCGGCACCGACACCCTCGGCCGCGACCTTCTCAGCCGCCTCATGTACGGCGCCCGCGTCTCCCTCGTCGTCGGCGTCTGCGCCAATGGCTTCGCCCTCATCCTCGGCGTGATCTTCGGGCTCACGGCCGGCTACTTCCGCGGCGGCACCGAAACGCTGTTGATGCGCATGACCGACGTGATGATGGCTTTCCCCATCTACCTGCTTGCGGTCGCTCTGGTGAGCGTCCTCAAACCGAGCATCGGGATCATTATCCTGGTGATCGGCATCGTCTACTGGACGCCGATGACGCGCGTCATCCACGGCGAGGTGCTCAGCATCCGCGAGAAGGAGTTCGTCGACGCGGCGCGCCTCATCGGCTGCACCAATCGCCGCATCCTCTTCCGCCACATCCTGCCGCACCTCGTGGCGCCGATCATCGTCTATACGAGCCTCGGCATCGCCACGACCATCCTCTTCGAAGCCACGCTCAGCTACATCGGCCTCGGCGTACAGCCGCCGACGCCGTCGTGGGGTCAGATGATCAGCGAAGGACAGGCGTACTACCTTTCGGCGCCGCACCTCGTCATCTACCCGGGCCTCGCCATCATGATCACGGTGCTGGCCTTCAACCTCGTCGGCGACGGGCTGCGGGATGCGTTCGACCCGCGGCAACGGCGCCGCTGAGCGACAGAGAAGGTACGCCGATGGGACACCGGCAACGACAGGAGGCGCTCATGTCGCCACGCAAGACCCGCAAGCGTTTCGCCCTCGCCACGGCGCTGGCCCTCGCCCTGCTGCTCACGCTGGCGCTCGCCGCCTGCGGCGGCTCGTCCGGGGACGGCTCGTCCGGCAGCCAGAGCCCGTCGTCCTCCGACACGCCCGTGCAGGGCGGCACGATGTCGCTCGCGTATCTGAGCGAGCCCTCGAGCCTCGACCCCGCCGTCGCCTGGAACGTCATCGACTGGCAGATCGAGCACGCCATCTACCAGGGACTCCTGCGGTACGCCCCCAAGCCGGGCGACGCCGGCAACGTGCTGATTCCCTGCCTCGCCACCGAGGTGCCGTCCGCGCAGAACGGCGGGATCTCCGCCGACGGCCTCACCTACACGTTCCACCTTCGCAAGGGCGCCAAGTTCCAGCCACCGGTGAACCGCGAGGTCACTGCGCAGGACTTCAAATACAGCTTCGAACGTATGATGAGCTCACCGCGCGCCCCGGCCACGTCGTTCTACATGGGCGTCGTCGGCGCCGACGAGTTTGTGAACAAGAAGGCCTCGGAGATCGCCGGCTTCAAGGCCGTCGACGACTACACCGTGCAGATCACGCTCAAGACGCCGGACCTCTCCTTCCTCAACGCGCTCACGATGGAGTTCTGCGACGTGGTCCCCAAGGAGTGGGTCGACAAATGGGGCAAGCAGTTCAACCGGCACCCGCTGGGTACCGGCCCCTTCATCTTCGAGAAGTGGTCGCCCGGCCGCGAGATCGCGCTCAACCGCAACCCCGCCTACTGGGAGTCGGGCAAGCCGTATCTGGACAAGATCGACTACCAGCTCTCGTTCTCGCCGCCGACGGCCCTCCTCAAGCTCCAGAGCGGCGAGATCGACGCCCTCGGCGACGGCGTGCCGCCGGCCGACATCCCGCGCGTCATGGCCGACCCGCAGTGGAAGCAGTACATCTACTCGCAGCCGCTGATCGCCATCAGCTACATGTTCATGAACGTGCAGATGAAACCGTTCGACAACGTCAAGGTGCGCCAGGCGCTCAGCTGGGCCATCAATCGCGACAAGCTCGTGAAGCTGCAGGCCGGTCAGGCCATGGCGCTCTGGCAGATCTATCCCAAGGGCATGCCGGGCTACGAAGAAGGCAAGGTCTTCTACGGCTACGACCCCGCCAAGGCCAAGCAGCTGCTGGCCGATGCCGGCTACCCCCACGGGTTCAAGACGATGCTCTACACCGACAACGTCGACCCCAACCCCAAGCTCTGGCAGTCGGTGCAGGCGGACCTCGCCGCCGTGGGCGTCACCGCCGGTCTCAAGACGATGAGCAACAACACCTACTACAGCCAGCAGAGCACGCCCAAGACGCTCACCGCCGGCAGTTTCGGCTGGTGGATGGACTTCCCCGATCCCAGCGACTGGATCGGGCCGCTGTTCAGCAAGGCGAGCGCCGTGCCGGGCGGCATGAACTCGAGCTTCTGGTGGGGCCCCGAGCTCGAGGCCATGTATACCAAGGCCCAGGCGATGACCGACCCTGTCGCGCGCATCAAGAAGTTCTCGGAGATGCAACAGCTGATCAGCGATCAAGCCCCATACGTGCCGTGCTACCAGCCCATCCAGACCACGATGTGTTCCAAGAACACCGGCGGGTTCTTCCTGCATCCGGTGTACCAGATCGATCCGACGCAGTACTGGAAGAAGTAGGGGATCGGCGGCGCGCGGCCTTACGGCCGCCCGCCGCCCCAAGTGACCCTGCCGTGGGGGCAGGAAAGGAGAAGGGACATGAAGGTACGCAGATCTGTAGCGATGGTGCTGGTGCTGTTGACCGCAGTGGCCGCCCTCGCGCTGGGCTTGACCGCCTGCGGCTCGAGCAGCTCGAGCGGCAGCACTGCTGCGGCCACCGCGAGCGGCACGCCGGTCAAGGGCGGCACCCTGACGGTGACCTTCCAGGGCGAGCCGACCGAGCTCGACCCCGCGGTCGCCTGGGAGGTCACCTCGTGGGGCATCATGCGCCTGTGCTACCAGGGGCTCCTCACCTACGCGCCGAAGCCGGGCGCGGCCGGCGCTGAGCTCGCGCCCGAACTCGCCACCGAGGTCCCGAGCGCGACGAACGGCGGCATCTCCGCCGACGCCAAGACCTACACGTTCCACATTCGCAAGGGCGTCATGTTCCAGGCGCCGGTGAGCCGCGAGGTCACCGCCCAGGACTTCAAGTACAGCTTCGAGCGCATGATGAAGGAGCCACTCGCCCCGGCAACGTTCTTCTACACCGGCGTCGTCGGCGCCCAGGCATTCATGGACGGCAAGGCCAAGGAGATCACGGGCTACAAGGTCGTCGACGATCACACCATCCAGATCACGATCGCGAAGCCCGACGGCACGTTCCTCTACGCGATGGCGATGATGTTCACGGACGTGCTGCCCAAGGAGTGGGTCGACAAGGTGGGCAAGCAGATCAAGCGTAAGCCCCTGGGCACCGGGCCGTTCGTGATCGACCACTGGACCCCCGGCCAGGAGATCGTCGGTACCAGGAATCCGAACTACTGGGAAGCCGGCAAGCCATACGTCGACACGATCAAGTTCGACCTGACTGCCAACCCCAGCACCGCCCTTCTGCGCCTCAAGACCGGTGACGTCGACGTGCTCGGCGACGGCATCCCGGCCGCCGACTACCTGCGCACCACGCAGGACCCCACATGGGGCAAGTACGTGTACGACGCCTCGGAGATCGCTACGTTCTACGTCTTCATGAATGTCAACGAGAAGCCGTTCACCGACGCGAAGGTCCGCCAGGCTGTCAACTACGCCATCGACACCGCTCGTCTCCAGAAGCTGCTCGGCGGCCAGGCGAAAGCGCTCAATCAGATCCTGCCGGAGGGCATGCCCGCCCATCAGGCCGACAAGCAGTACTACACCTATGATCCGACGAAGGCGAAGCAGCTACTCGCCGACGCCGGGTTCCCCAACGGCTTCAAGGTGACCTTCTATGGCCACAACGTGGATCCGTTCCCCAAGCTGGCGCAGGCGGTGCAGAACGACCTCAAGGCCGTCGGCATCGATGCCAGCATCAAGCTCATGGACAAGGCGACGTACTGGAACCTCATCAGCCTGCCGCAGTCGCACGTGGGCATCGGCCTGACCGACTGGTACATGGACTTCCCCGACCCGAGCGACTTTATCGGCCCGCTGTTCACCCACCCGATCGAGGGCGGGTCCAACGCGAGCTTCTACTCGAACCCTGAGGTGGAGAAGCTCTACGCGGCGTCCCAAAGCGAGCTCGACCCCGCCAAGCGGCTCGCCATGTTCCAGCAGATGCAGGATCTCATCATGGCCGACGCCCCGGCCGCGATCCTCTACCAGCCCGTCTTCAACGGGATGTACGGCAAGGACGTCGGCGGCTTCTACTACCACCCCGTCTGGGCTTTGCAGTTCCAGGAGATGTGGAAGCTCGACGGCAAGTGACCCGATGACGACGGCACGGCGCAAGGCGAGCAGGAGAGACGATGAGTAAGTACATCGTCCGCAGACTCCTGTGGATGGTGGTGGTGCTGTTCTTCGTGAGCATCATCACCTTCCTGCTCGCTTTCGCCGTGCCGGGCGACCCCGCCAAGAGCATCGCCGGCACGCACGCCACGCCCGAGGTGCTGCAGCGCATCCGCACCGAGCTCGGGCTCGACCAGCCGCTGTGGAAGCAATACGGCCTCTACCTCTGGCATCTCATCCACGGCAACATGGGCTACAGCTACGAGACCCAGCTGCCGGTGACCACGGCCATCTTGGAGCGTTTCCCCGCGACCGTCATGATCGCCGTTTTCGGCATCTTCTTCGAGCTCCTCATCGGCATCCCCGTGGGCATGATCAGCGCCCTGCGCCAGTACAGCGTCCGCGACCGCGCCTTCACGGCGCTCAGCCTCATCTTCCTGAGCCTGCCGGGCTTCTTTCTCGGCATGATGCTGATGTACTTCCTCGCCTACCAGGTGCAGATCTTCCCGCTGGGAGGCTACGAGGGCTGGACGGCGCCGCTGTATGGCATCCTGCCAGGCCTCACTCTGGGACTGGGCGGCGCCGCGTGGTATTCGAGGATGCTGCGCAGCAGCATGCTCGACATCCTCAGCGCCGACTACGTCAAGGCGGCGCGCGCCAAGGGTCTCCCCGAGCGCACCGTCGTGTGGCGCCACATCATGCGTAACGCATGGAGCCCCATCGTTACGCTGCTCGGTATGGACGTCGGCTGGTTCCTCGGCGGCGTGCTCGTGATCGAGGTGGTGTTCGGCATCCCCGGCATCGGCTGGCAGGCGTGGAACGCGATCCAGACGCAGGACCTGCCGCTGATCATGGGGACGGTCCTGTTCGCGGCCTTGCTCGTGACCGTCAGCAACTTCGTCGTCGACCTTGCCTACACGTGGCTCGACCCCCGCGTGAAGTACAGCTGAGCGGGCGGGCCGCCGCAGGCCCGCCCCAACAGGCAGCTCGCCGAGTACGCGTGTCGCAAGGATCGTCTCTCCTCTTCTTGCTTCGCACGGCGCTTCCCCCGTACACTGAACGTCCGCGGAGCTCCGCTCGGAGGGCCGCGGACAGACAGTGGGTGGAAGCGTGGGTTCCGCTTTCGTTCCCCAGCTAGTCCCCGCGCGGGAGGTGGTACGCGCGGTCTCGCGCCGGAGAATAGTGCGCCGCGCGGGCCGGCACGAAAGCTGCAAATCGATGCGCAAACATGCGATTGCCAAGCGGCCGCCGACGGCTCGCCGTCCTGGATGAAGTGAAGCCGACCACGCGTACATTGCAGACGGACCCGGCCGTGCGCGGGCAGTAGCGGCCAGCGACACGCGGCCCGTCTTGCTTGAGGCGCCGAAGGCCCACAGCGCATGGAGATCCACGCGGTCGCAGACGTCCAGCCGATGTCCATCTTGTCGTTTGTGAGAGACCCTGAGCCCCTCCGAATTCCCGTGGGGAGAGGGAGCAGGGCCACGTATACGAGAGGAACGAAATGGCACAAGTCGTAAGCGAAGTGAAGACGCTCCAGATCTGCATCGACGGTGAGTGGCGCGAGTCCACCACAGAGAAGTACATGCCGGTCACCGACTCCAGCACCGGCTTGGTGATCGCCAACGCCCCCCAGGCGACCGCCGCCGAAGTCGAAGAGGCCATCAAGACCGCCCACGAGGCGTTCCTGCTCTGGTCCGAGCTGACGATCCAGAAGCGCTGCCAGGTCATCTACAAGTGGAAGGGCCTCCTCGAGCAGCACATGGAGGAGATCGCCGTCCTCGTCTCGACCGAGCTGGGCAAGAACCTCGATGAGGCCCGCGGCGAGGTCATCAAGGTCGTCGAGGCCTGCGAGACCGCCATGGCCGCCCCCATGCTCATGAAGGGCGAGTCGCTTATGAACGTGGCTCGCGGACACGACACCGTCAGCTATCGCGAGTCGCTCGGCGTGTTCGCCGGCATCGCCCCGTTCAACTTCCCGGCCATGATCCCCTTTGGCTGGATGATCCCGCTCTGCATCGTCACCGGCAACACGATGGTCCTCAAGGCCGCCAGCATGGTGCCGACGACCGCCGTGCGCATGCTCGAGCTGCTCCAGGAAGCGGGCCTGCCCAAAGGCGTCGTCAACCTCGTGACCTGCGGCCGCAACGAGGCCGAGATCCTGCTCACGCACCCCCTCGTGCGCGGCGTCAGCTTCGTCGGCTCCACCTCCGTGGGCAAGCACATCTACTCGGTGGCCGCCGCGCACGGCAAGCGCGTCCAGGCCCAGACCGAGGCCAAGAACCACGGCATCGTGCTGGCCGACGCCGCCCTCGAGCGCTCCGCCGCCGGTATCGTCAACTCCACATTCGGTTGCGCGGGCATGCGCTGCATGGCTCTGCCCACCCTGTGCATCCAGGAGTCCATCGCCGACGAGTTCGTCAACACCCTGAAGACGTTCGCCGAGCAACGCATCATCGGCTGCGCCTACGACGCCAAGACCGAGCTGGGGCCGGTCGTCTCGGCCGATCACAGGGACTTCGTGATGAACTGGATCGACAAGGCCGTCGCAGAGGGCGCAGAACTCATCCTCGATGGGCGCGATGTCCAAGTGCCTGGGTTCGAAGATGGCTATTTCGTCGGTCCGACGATCTTCGACCATGTCACCGAAGACATGAGCTGTGGCCGCGAAGAGGTCTTCGGCCCCGTGACCTTCATCAAGCGCGTCAGCGACTTTGAAGAGGCGCTCACGATCGCCAACAACAGCCGCTTCGCCAACGGCTCGTGCATCTTCACCGAGAGCGGCTATTACTCCCGCGAGTTCGCCAAGCGCACGCACGCCGGCATGGTCGGCATCAACGTCGGTATTCCGGTGCCGGTCAGCTTCTTCCCGTTCGCCGGCCACAAGGAGTCGTTCTTTGGCGAGTCGCACTGCCTCGGCGCCGACGGCGTCAACTTCTATACCGAGACGAAGTGCGTGACCAGCCGCTGGTTCACCGAGGTCGACAAGGCGCAGAAGAAGGTCAGCACCTGGGAGGGCACCGTCGACCGGACCTGAGCGCGTCGTCTACTACGTCCCTCGCCCCCAAGGGGCGCCTCGCGGGTCCCGGCTGCATGGCCTCCGTCTCCCCGTAAGCTGCAGCCGGGGCCCGCAACCAAGTGGAAGGGTGGTCGATACCATGGGTGTGAAGGAACAGTACCGCGACTATGTCATGACCGGGTTCGTGAAGCGCGTCGAGCCGGTGGTCGCCGACCACGGCGACGGGGCCCTGCTCTACGACGCCGACGGCACCGAGTACATCGACTGCTTCGCCGGCATCAGCGTGACCAACGCCGGCCACCACAACGCGAAGATCCTTGACGCCGCCAGGGCGCAGGCGGAGAAGCTCGTGCACGCCTGCTCCTACGTGTACCACGTCGAGTCCGTCGGCGCGCTCGCCGAGAAGCTCGCCGAGATCACCCCCGGGCGTCTGCAGAAGAGCTTCTTCGGCAGCGGCGGCGCCGAGGCCATCGAGGGCGCCTTCCGCCTGGCCAAGCGTTACAGCGGCAGATGCGAGTTCGTGGCCCTCGAGTCGAGCTTCCACGGGCGCTCGTATGCGACCCTCTCGGTGACCGGCAACTCGGGCCGCAAGAAGGGCGGCGGCCCCTACATGCCGGGCGTCGCCTTCGCGCCCACCCCGTACTGCTACCGCTGCTTCGCCGAGACCACGCCCGAGAAGTGCGACCTGCTCTGTGCGCGCCGCGTCGCCGAGGTCATCCGCCTGCACCTCTCAGGGAGCGTCTGCGCCTTCATCGCCGAGCCGGTGATGGGCGAGGGCGGCATCATCGTGCCCCCCGACGACTACTTCAAGCGCGTCAAGGAGATCCTCGACGAGGAGGGCGTGCTGTTCATCGCCGACGAGGTGCAGAGCGGCTTCGGGCGCACCGGCAAGATGTTCGCCATCGAGCACTACGGCGTCGAGCCCGACATCATCACCATGGCCAAGGGCATCGCCGGCGGCTTCCCACTTTCGGCCTTCATCGCGCGCCCCGAGATCGCCGACGCCTTCCAGATCGGCGACCACCTCAGCACCTTCGGCGGCAACCCCGTCTCCTGCGCCGCCGCGCTGGCCAGCATCGCCTTCCTGCGGGACGGCGTCATCGCGGCCTCGGCGCGCAAGGGCGCCGAGCTCAAGGCGCGCTTCGAGGAACTGCAGCGCACGCAGCCCCTGATCGGCGACGTGCGCGGCAAGGGCCTCATGATCGGCGTCGAGCTGATCGCCGACCCGCTGACCAAGGCCTACGGCACGGCCGCCGGCGCCTTCGTGCGCCAGTACTGCCTCGAGCACAACCTGCTCATCGGCGTGGGCGGCAACTTCGGCAGCGTGCTGCGCATCCAGCCGCCGCTCGTGATCAGCGACGCCCAGCTCGAGAGCGTGTTCGCGACCGTCGCCGACGGCATCGCGGCCTACGCGGCCAAGAGCTGAGCCGCCGCCCGCCCCTCACCAGCCTGGCGCTTGCGCCGCTGCCCCCAAGGGTAGAAAGGTTGCGTGGCGAAGCTTCACTCGTTGGCCGACAGGGGGTTACGCATGAGCAGCACGGAGCAGCCGCAGTCGCAGGCTGTCAGGGGGCAGAGTTCGCCCCAAGGTCAGGGCATGGGCAGACTCATCGTCGCCGGCGTCATCGCGGTGCTGCTCCTCATCCTGATCCTGCAGAACAGCGGGGAATCCTGGCGCTTTCACTTCTTCTTCTGGTGGTTCTCCCTGCCGGCTTGGCTGATGCTGGTCCTCGTCCTCGTCGTGGGCTTCCTCATCGGGCTGGTGACGAGCGCCCTGTTGAGGCGGCGCAAGAAGCGGGAGCTGCGCCGCCGCTCGCTGAGCATGTGAGCTGAGCTAGAAGGCGGCGGGCGGCTTCGCGCCGCCCGGCTTCCCCGGCGGCGCTCCGTAACCGCCGCCACCCGGCGTCTCGACGATGAGGACGTCGCCGGGCTTCATCGCTGCCTGGGCTACGCCGGGCAGCTCTTCCAAAGTGTCGTCGGCGCGCCTGATCGCGTTGCGGCCGCAGGCGCCGGGGAGGCCGCCGGCGAGCCCGTAGGGCGGCACCCGGCGGCTGCTCGAGACGATCGCCGCGGTGAGCGGCTCCAGGAACCGGAGGCGTCGCACCACGCCGTCCCCGCCACCATGCGCGCCTGCGCCGCCGCTACCCCGCCGCACGCTGAACGCGTCCACGCGCACGGGGTATCTCCACTCGAGGACCTCGGGGTCGGTGAGCCGCGAGTTCGTCATATGCGTGTGTACGGCGCTGCAGCCGTCCCAAGTGGGGCCGGCCCCGGCGCCTCCGCAGATCGTCTCGTAGTACTGGTAGCGCTCGTTGCCGAACGTCAGGTTGTTCATTGTGCTCTGCGACGCCGCGACCACGCCCAGTGCGCCGAAGAGGGCGGAAGTGACGGCCTGCGACGTCTCCACGTTGCCGGCGGCGACCGCGGCGGGGAAGACCGGGTCGAGCATCGACCCCGGCGGCACCACGATGCGCAGCGGCTTGAGGCAGCCGGCGTTGAGCGGGATGTCGGCGTCCACGAGTGTGCGGAACACGTAGAGCACGGCCGCCGCGCAAACGGCGGCCGGCGCGTTGAAGTTGTCGGGCCGCTGGGGCGACGTCCCCGCAAAGTCGACTGTGGCGCTGCGGGTCCGCCGGTCGACATTCACCTCGACGGCGACGACGCTGCCGTCGTCCATCTCCTGACGGAACGAGCCGGCGCCGAGACGGTCGATGACCCGACGCACCGCCTCCTCCGCGTTGTCCTGCACGTGGTGCATGTATGCCTGGACGACTGGGAGGCCGAACTCGGCGACCGTGCGCGTCAGTTCGGCCGCGCCGCGCGCGTTGGCTGCCACCTGGGCGCGCAGGTCCGCGAGGTTCTGGGCGAGGTCGCGCACGGGGTAGGGTCCGGACGAGAGCAGGGCGGCCGCCTCCGCTTCGCGGAGCTCGCCGCCCTCCACAAGCCGGAAGTCGTCTACGAGCACGCCCTCCTCTTCGATGCGGCGGCTGCCGGGCGGCATCGAGCCGGGCGTGACCCCGCCCACATCGGCGTGGTGAGCGCGGGAAGCGACGAAGAACAGGGGCAGCGCGCCGACGTCGGCGCCGCCGATCGCGCCGCCGTCTGCTCCCGCGAACACCGGCGTGACCACGGTCAGGTCGGGGAGGTGTGTGCCGCCTGCGTACGGCGAGTTGAGCAGGTGCGCGTCGCCCGGTCCGAGCCTGCCGCGATGACGCTTGAGGACGGCCTTCACCGAGGCTCCCATCGAGCCCAGATGGACGGGTAGGTGCGGGGCGTTAGCGACGAGGTCCCCGCGCCCGTCGAACACCGCGCAGCTGAAGTCCAGGCGCTCCTTGATGTTCACCGAGCAGGCGGTGTTCACGAGCGTCGCGCCCATCTGCTCGGCGATCGACATGAAGAGGTTGTTGAAGACCTCGAGGAGCAGCGGCGAGCACTGCGTCGGGTCGGCCGAGGGAGGCGCCGCCGGCGAGGCTCGCCGCAGGAGCAGCTCACCGGCGGCCAGCACTTCGGCCCGCCAGCCAGGCTCGAGCACGGTCGTGCTCGTAGTCTCGCAGACGATCGCCGGCCCGAAGAGATTCGCGCCGCGCGGCAGCGCCACGCGCTCGTACACGGGGGCGTCGTGCCAGGCGCCGGCCGTGTACATCGCGACGCGCGCCCCGGGGGTGGGCGCGACGCCCGGTTCGGCCCGCACCGGCTGGGCCATGTCCGCCTCCGCGAGGGCGTCGGCGCCCGACCCCACCGCCTCCACGGCAAGCGCGTCGATCGCGAGGGGCCGGCCGGGCATCAGGAAGCCGTAGCGACTTCGGTGCAACGCCGTGAAGGCCGCGGACATGGCGCCTGCGTCGCCCCACGGCACCGCCAGCGCGACGTCGGTACCCTGGTACTTGACGTGCGCGTGGCGCTCGACGTCGATCTGGGTCGCGGTGAAGCCCTGGCTCTGTAGCTCGGCGATGGCCGCGGCCGCAAGCTCTTCGAGAGCGGCCGTCAGCTCGTCCGCAACGCCGAGCGCCTCAAGCGGCGCCTCCACGGTGCGCTCGCGCAGCGCGCGCACCTCGGCGAGGCCCATGCCGTAGGCGCTGAGCACGCCGGCCAGCGGGTGCAACAGCACGCTGTCCATGCCCAGGGCGTCGGCGACCAGGCAGGCGTGTTGCCCGGCGGCTCCGCCGAAGCAGCACAGCGTGGCGTTGCTGATGTCGTGGCCGCGCTGCGTCGAGATGCGTTTGATGGCGCGCGCCATGGTATCGCAGGCCACGCGGATGAAGTCGTCGGCGAGCTGCTCGGGCGCCGGCGGGTCGAGGCCGGCGGCGCTCATGCTCGCGGCCGCGGCCGCGAGCGCTTCGCGCGCCGCCACCACCTCGATGCTCCCGGCGCCGTCTGCCCCGAACACGCGAGGGAAGAACGACGGTTGCAGCTTGCCCACTACCACGTTGCAGTCGGTCACCGCCAGCGGCCCGCCCTTGCCGTAGCAGGCCGGGCCCGGATCGGCGCCTGCGCTGCGCGGCCCGACCCGGTAGCGGCCGTCCTCGAAAGCACACACGGAGCCACCGCCGGCGGCGACCGTGTGGATGCGCAGCATCGGCGCCCGCAGGCGGACGCCGCCGACCACGCTCTCGTAGCTGCGCTCGTACTCACCGGCGTAGTGCGCGACGTCAGTCGACGTGCCTCCCATATCGAAGGTGACAAGCCGCTCGAACCCGGCCTTGTGGCACGTCTCGACGGCGCCGACGATGCCGCCGGCCGGCCCCGAGAGGATGCTGTCCTTGCCGCGGAAGAGGCGGGCGTCGGTGAGCCCTCCGTGCGACTGCATGAAGCGCAGGCGCACCTCGCCGAGCTGGCGCCCGACGCCGTCCACGTACTGCCGGAGGATGGGGGAGAGGTACGCGTCGACCACCGTGGTCTCTCCGCGGCTCACGAGCTTCATCAGCGGGCTGATCTCGTGCGAGACGGAGACCTGCGAGAAGCCGGCGGCGCGCGCCAGCTGCGCCACGCGCCGCTCGTGCTCCGGGTAGCGGTAGCCGTGCATCAGCGCCACGGATACGGCCCGGTAGCCGGCGCGGCGGGCTTCGTTCAGGCCGCGCCGCGCGCTCTCTTCGTCCAGCGGGACCACCACGGCGCCGCCTGCACCCACCCGTTCGTCGATCTCGAGCACGCGCCCGTAGACGGGCTCCGGCAGGCGGATCTCCAGAGCGAAGATGTCGGGGCGGTCCTGGTAGCCGATGCGCAGCGCGTCGCCGAAACCACGCGTCGTCACGAGGAGGGTCGGCTCGCCGTGCCGTTCGAGCAGGGCGTTGGTTGCCACCGTGGTGCCCATGCGCACCTCGGCGACGAGCTCAGCGGGGATCGCCTCCCCCTCTGTCAGGCCCAGGAGATCGCGAATGCCCTGCACGGCGGCATCCTCGTAGCGTCCCGGGTCCGCCGACAACAGCTTGCGCGTGGCCAGTGCACCGTCGGGACGACGCGCCACCACATCGGTGAACGTGCCGCCCCGGTCGATCCAGAAACGCCAGCCGGTCACCGGTGCGTTCTCTGGGATGCGTGGCCTGCCATGGGCGTCAGGCTACCACCTCGCGCCCGCGCGAAACCGTAATGATAGGGTGACCTCCGTGAACGAGGTGACCCCGCGAGACCAGCTCGAACGCGCCGTCGCCATGCTCGACGACTTCTACGGCCGTCCGCTGATCTCGCCGCGCTACCCGCCGCTGGACGAGCTCGTGTTCACCGTGCTTTCGCAGAACACTGCCGACGTGAACACCGAGCGGAGCTTCGCGGCGCTCAAGGCGCGCTTCCCGGACTGGGTCGAGGCGCGCGACGCCGAGGTCGACGATATCGAGGCCGCCATCGCCCTCGGTGGTCTGGCGCACACCAAGGCGCCGCGCATCCAGGGGATCCTCCAGGCGCTCAGCGCGCGCACCGGAGAACCGGACCTGGGCGTACTGGACGAACTGACCGACGCCGACGCCCAGGCCTATCTCACGAGCCTGCCCGGCGTCGGTCCCAAGACTGCCGCCTGCGTCCTGCTCTTCTCGCTGAAGCGGCCGCTGATGCCGGTGGACACGCACGTGCACCGGGTGGCGCGCCGCCTGGGGATCATCGATGCGAAGGTCACGGCCGAGCAGGCCCACCCGCTGCTCACGGAGATGGCCGGACCGCACGATGCCGCCCAGATCTACGCCGTGCACGTGGACTTCGTGCGGCACGGCCGCCGCATCTGTCACGCTCGGCGGCCCGCCTGCTACGAGTGCCCGCTGGCGAGCATCTGCCCCTCGGCTGGAACGTGCTGAGAAGGGACGCGGCGCCGCGGCGCGGGCCGTGTCGCACCGAGTCACATCGGCGTGGGCGCCGCGCCTGTCGCGCACATGTTGCCCGGGTCCTCGGCCGTCCCCAGCCAGCGGTCGAGGATCCGCGAGCGCCAAACGAGGCGGCACAGCAGACTCCAGATCACCGCCAGCCCGAACAGCAGGAAGTATTGCCACACCGGCAAGGCGTGGAGCTCGAAGAGCGTGCGCCCGAGTGGGACTGCCAGGACGACGATCATGCAGGCCAGCAGGAAGACGACGACGCCCACCATGCGCCAATCGCCGCGGACCACGGGAGCGCCGCCGGCCCACCACTTCGTCGGCGGCACGATCAGGAGGATCAGCAGGATCGCCGCGAAGCAGGCGAACAGCGTCAGCGCGGTCTGCGCCTGCGGGTAGGCGAGCTCGATAAGCTCCTTCTCGGAGGCTCCGGGATGCGCCGCCAGGTGGGCGTTGTGTGCCGGGATCGCCCAGGCCAGGTACACGCCCGTAGCTATGGCCGTCATCAGCACCGTGGTCGGCAGCACGAAGCGCGCGAGCAGCTTGAACAGCCCCACCTTAGGGGTCGGCCCGGGCTGCGCCCACAGCGCGAAGGCGATGGCGGGTATCGTGGCGCCGACAAACGACAGAAGTGCCGACTGTCGCGGCGCGAACGGGAACCCGCCGACGGCCGTGACGATGGCGATCATCAGCGCCTTGAAGAAGATGCGCACCATGAAGATGCGCAGGATGTCGTTCATGCCGTTGATGATGCGCTGGCCCTCGCGGAAGGCGAAGGGCAGCGGCGCGAAGGTGTCCTTCATGAGGATGAGGTCGCCGACGCTGCGCGCCGCCTGACTGCCGCCCTGCATGGCTATGGCCACGTTGGCCTGTTTGAGGGCGATGACGTCGTTGACGCCGTCGCCGATCATGGCCACGTAGCGGCCGCGCGCGCGCAGGGCGTCGACGAGGTCCTGCTTCTGTTCCGGCGTCACACGCCCGAACACGTTGGCTCGATCGGCCGCGTCGGCCAGCTCCTCCGCCGACATGCCTTCAAGGTCCTGCCCCGAGACGGCGATCAGCTCGCGGGGCGCGGCTTCCTCCTGGTCGGCATCGACGCCGAGGACCGTCTCGCAGTAGGCGTTGACGTTCTCGCGGCGGCCGAGGGTCTGCAGGCCCGCCTGCGTCGCGAGCGCCATCACCGTCTGGGGGTTGTCGCCCGAGATGACCTTGACGTCGATGCCGGCCTCCGAGAACTCCTGGAGGGTCTGACGCACGCCGCCGCGCAGTTCGTCGCTGAAGCAGATGAGGGCCAGAGCGTCGAGGTCGGTGGGCAGGCTGGGGGGGACGTCGGGCTCGCCGAAGGCGACCGGCTCGGCGCGCCCGGCGAACAGCACGACGCGCAGGCCGCGCGCGGCCCACGAATCCGCCTGCGCCCGCCAGTCGGCGCCGGGGCGCAGCGCCGGCCCCAGGATCTCGGGCGCTCCGAGCACGTACGTGCCGCGCGCCTCGCCGTCGGCGAAGGCGAGGCCGCTCCACTTGCGGTCGGACGAGAAGAAGGCCTCGTGGGCGGCCGGTTGACGCTGCGCCGGATACGCGGCGCGCAGCGCCTCGATGGTCCGGTTGGCGTCGGTGGTGCTCGCGGAAAAGGCCCCGAGCAGCTGGGCCACGCGGCCCTGCTCGGCGCCGAGCGCCAAGGTCTCGTCGAGCGCGATGACCCCGGACGTCAGCGTCCCGGTCTTGTCGGTGCAGAGCACGTCGACGTTGCTGAGCGACTCCACGGCGTTGAACTGCTGCACGAGCATGTCCTTGCCCAGCAGGCGCACCGCTCCGAGCGCGTAGGTGAGCGCGATCGACAGTACGAGGCCGTTGGGGATCAGCGCGAGGATGACCGTCGACATGCGCACGCTCTCGACGAACGGCACGGCGGCGATGACGTTGCGGATCCACACGAGGGTCTCGAAGACGATCACCACGATGAGCAGCACGCGCACGATCTGCGTGACCTGCCGCTGCAGCGGGGTGAGCTCACGCTTGAACACGCTCGCCTTGGCGGTGAGCTTGTTGGCGAAGCTCTCCAGCCCGACCTTCTCGGCCTCGTAGTAGCCGCCGCCGGTCATGCAGAAGCTGCCCGACATGAGCGCGTCGCCCAAGTGCTTGGTCACGAGGTCCGACTCGCCGGTGAGCAGTGATTCGTCGACCTCCATGCGGCCGCCGACGACCGGCCCGTCGACGACCACTTGATCGCCGGGCTGCACGCGCAGGATGTCGCCCAGCACCACTTGCGACGGGTCGAGTTCCCGGACGCGCCCGTCGCGCACCACGTCCGCCTGCGGCCGCAGCAGGATCGCCATCTTGTCCATGACGCGCTTGGCGCGCACCTCCTGGACCAGGCTGATGATGGTGTTGACCGCGATGACGAAGACGACCGCGAACGCGTCCAGCGGCTTGCCGAGAACGAGCAGGAGGATGCCGAGGAAGTAGAAGAGGTTGTTGATGAAGTTGAAGACGTTGTCGCGGACGATGCGCCCGTAGGTGCGTCCCGTGCGGATCTCGACGTCATTGCCCTGGCCGGCGGCCCTGCGGCGGCCGGCCTCCTCTTCACTGAGGCCGGGGAGCGGGGGCGCCGGGTCGGTGCTCGGGGAATCGCTCATGAGCGGACGGTATCAGAAGGTGTGCGGTCGCGCGGACTGCGGGATGAGCACGCGGAACACCGAGCCCCCACCGGGAACGCTCTCGACCGAGACGTGTCCTCCGTGCGCGCGCACCAGCTCCTTGACGATAGACAACCCGATGCCCGCTCCGCCGGTCGCCCGCGAGCGCGACTTTTCGCCGCGCCAGAACCGCGTGAACACGTGTGGCACATCCTCAGCGGAGATGCCGATGCCTGTATCGGCCACTTCGAGGACGGCGTCGTCGCCCGCCGTCCGGACCGCAATGCTCACGCGACCCCCCGCGTCGGTGTAGCGCAGGGCGTTCGAGAGGAGATTGACGACGATCTGCTCGAGGCGCTTCGGTTCGCCGTACACGATGGCCATATCGGCGTCGCTCGAGAGTGCGATGCCCTTCTCCGCGAAGCTGTCGGCGAACACAGCGACCTGCATCACGGCGATCGCCGCCAGGTCGACCTCTTGCGCGGAGAGCAGAAGGCCCGGGCGCTCCGCCTCCGCCAGGGCCGACAGGTCGTCGAGCAGACCCGTCAGACGCAGGGCTTCGTCGTGCATGGCGGCGAGGTTGGCCGTCTCGTCGGCGAGCACGCCGTCCTGGGCGGCCTCCACGCGCGCCAGCAGCCCCATCACCGGGGTGCGGAGCTCGTGCGCGAGGTCGGCGACGCTCTCCTTGCGCAGCCCCTCCTCCTGCTGCAAGGTCTCGGCCAGGCCATTCAGGGCCTCGGCGACGGCACGGATCTCGTCGTCGCCGCTCTCCGGCACGCGCGTGTCGAGGTCACCGGCGCCCATGGCCTCGGCTCCCGCGCGGATGCGCCTGAGCGGCCGAGACAGCGTGACCGCCAGATACAGCGCGGCGGCAAGAGCGATCGCGGCAGATGTGGCCCCGGCGATCACGTGCATGCGGATCAGCTGTTGGCGCAGCTGGATCTCCTCCTCGGTGAACAGTCGCCCGTCGTCACGGCTCACGGTGACCCGGCCGATCTGTCGTCCGCCGACCATGACGGGCGCCGAGGCGGCTGCCCCCGGCTGCACCGGTCCGGACGGGGGGTGCGTGAACACCGGCTGCCCGTTGGAGTCGTAGAGATGGACTGCGAGAAAGTCGATCTGCGCGAGGTGGTGCATGGTCTGGATGCTCTGAAGGTCCCAGCGGCCACGATTCGAGACCACCGCAGCGACGTCGCCGAAGTGGGTCGCGGAGTTCTGCAGGCGAGTCCGCGCGGAGTCGGCGAGGTGGGACGTGAGGCTGACGCTCGAGTACACGGTCGTGAGGACTGCGCCGAGCATTGCCACGGCCACGAACGCGACCACGAGCCGTGCCCGCAACCCCCAGCGCAGGCGGCCCCTCACAGCTTGGAGAGCCTGTAGCCGACACCGGTGACCGTCTCGACGTAGCGCGGCTTGCCGGGGTCGGGCTCGAGCTTCTTGCGGAGGTTCTTCACGTGCACATCGATGGTGCGCTCGTAGCCTTCGTAGTCGTACCCTTGCACCCTGTTGACGAGCTCGAAGCGCGAGTAGACCCGGCCCGGGTAGCGCGCCAGCGCGAGCAGGAGCTTGTACTCGTTGGGCGTGAGCTCGATGGCATGGCCGTCGCGCCGTACCGAGCGCTTCACCGTGTCTATCTCAAGCCGTCCTTCGTCGAACCTGAGGGTCTCCACGAGCGGGGTCTGGACTCCCTGCGTGCGACGCAGCACGGCTCGCACGCGGGCGACCAGCTCCCTCGGGCTGAACGGCTTCACCAGGTAGTCGTCCGCTCCCGCCACAAGACCGGCGACGCGTTCCTCTTCGCTCGCCTTCGCCGTGAGCATGAGGATGGGCACGTCCGAGCGGCTGCGGACCTCGTGGCAGATCTCCTCGCCGGACACGTCGGGCAGCATCAGGTCGAGGACGATGAGGTCGGGTTGGTGGCGCTCGGCGAGGGCGAGGCCCTCGCGGCCGTTCGCGGCCACGTACACCGTGAAGTGGTCCTTCTCGAGGTAGGCGCGCACGACCTCACGCACCGACTCCTCGTCGTCGATGACCACGATCTTCCCAGCCTCGCTCACGAGCCTCCCCCTGTGCGTTGCGGCCGCACGTGGCTACTTACCCGAAAGCGGGCGGCGCGAAAGAAGGGGCGGCGGGGCGGGGCTGGTCGAGCCGGCCCGCCGGCCAATCTACACACCTTCTTCATCTCGACCTCCTACTATGCGCAGCATCCTGGGTCACATTGGTCGGGTCCGTTCCCGGCCCAGCGAAGGAGGCTCGGCTTGTCAGGGAAGCAGAACAAACGCAGGCGGACCGGTAACGGCGCGCGCACGCCGCAGCAGGCGAATGTGCGCGAACAGAAGCGCGCGCAGTTCGAACAGCCACGGAGCAGGACGTCGCTCCACCTCATGCTGGCCGGCGTCGCGCTTGTGGTCGTGATCGCGGTAGCG
>JADGPQ010000100.1 GCA_017882325.1 Thermoleophilia bacterium | reverse complement strand
CGACCGATGAGCCCGCGCCGGAGGCTCCCGCAGCATCGCCGGTCGCCGCCTGGACCTCGCTATGCGGCGGCTCGCGGTCGGCGCCGGCGAGCGCCATCTCGACGTTGGCCGCGTAGCCGCATTTGCGGCAGAAGACGATCTCGTCCTCGCCGGCGTCGGCGTAGGCCATGTACTCGTGGCTCACCGAGCCGCCCATCATGCCCGAGTCGCCCTCAACCATCATCGCCTCCACGCCGCAGCGCGCGTAGATGCGGTCGTAGGCGGCGATGTGTTTCGCGTAGCTTTCCTGCAGGGCCTCGTAGCTCGCGTCGAGGCTGTACGAGTCCTTCATGATGAACTCACGGGTGCGCAGCACGCCGCTCTTGGGGCGCGCCTCGTCGCGTTCCTTGGTCTGGATGTGATACCAGAGCTGCGGCAGCTGCTTGTAGCTGTGCACCTCGCGCGCGGCCAGCCAGGTGATGACCTCTTCGTGGGTCATGGCCAAAGCCATGTCGGCGCCCTTGCGATCCTTGAAGCGGAAGAGCTCGCCGCCGACGGCGTCCCAGCGGCCGGACTGCTGCCAGATCTCGGCCGGGTTGATGACCGGCATGAGCATCTCCTGGCAGCCGATGGCGTCCATTTCCTCGCGGATGATGGCGGCGATCTTCTGCATCACGCGCCAGCCGGCCGGCAGGTACACGTAGATCCCTGCCGCGAGCTGGCGCACGAGGCCGGCGCGCACCATCAGCTTATGGCTGATGGCCTCGGCGCCGGCGGGGTCCTCTTTAACGGTGGGCAGCAGCAGCTGACTGGAACGCATGTGGCCTCGCGATGATGAGTGACGGACGACGCCCTATGCTACCAAACGCACGGCGGTCGGCGGTCCTCATCACGCTGGCAACCACAGGGTGCTCACCGCAGGCCGAGCTGCTGTCGAATCACGGGGTCGAGCGGGTCGAGCGCGAGAGCGCGACGGAACCATCGTACTGCCTCGTCCCTTCGCCCGAAGCCGTTCAGCATGAGCAGCCCCATCTGGTAGTAGCCCGAGTAGTTGTGTGGCTGCAGGCGCACGGCCTTGTCGAGCGTCGAGCGGGCGGCCGTCGGCTGATGCTGCTGGGCCTGCACGAGCGCCAGCGTGATGAGAGGGTCGACGGCCAGCGGGTCGAGCCGGCTGGCCTTGCGTGCCGACGTGGCGGCCTGTGCGAGCCGGCCGCGGCTCGCGTCGTCTACGGCAGCCGACGCGGCGCGCTGCGACAGGTACGGCAGTGCCCACGAGATCACACCGACGGCGACAAGCCCGGTGACCAGAAGGCGCATGGAGAGCGAGAGCCGGCGGGTGGGCGCCGGTAGCGCCGGGTCGGCGGCTTCTCCGTCACTCGTAGCCGGGCCTGCCGCGTCGCCGATCCGGCCGCGCTCCTTCACGTACGCGGCCGCCACCCCTACGAGCAGCAGGAAGGCGACCGTGATCACCGCCATGTCCCAGTCCCAGTCCATCGACATGTGGACCACGAAGACCAGGATGGCCGCTTGGCAGCCGGCCAGCAATGAACGCTCGGGGTCAGTGCGGTCCTTGAACAGGCGGCCGAAGGCGGCCACCACCAGGCCACCGATGGCGACCACGAACAGCACGAGCCCTATCAGCCCCAACTCGCTCATCACATTGAGCCACTGGCTGTGGCTGTGCTTCACGACCCACACCTGATTGCGATAGAGATAGTTGGTAAAGCGGAACGTGCCCGCTCCACTGCCCGAGACCTCGTGGGCGCGGAAGCCCTTTACGGCCTCGCGATACCAGGGGACGCGCCCGCTGCTGCCCAGCGACGTGAGCCGGCCCGCGTTGTTGCTCGGACCTGAACCGGCGAGCGCTGCATCGTAGTGGACCCTGATCCAGCCGCCCAGCCCGCCATGCCGAGGAAAGTAGTAGATCCCGAAGATGATCGGCGCTGCCACAAGCACGACGAGCACGACGCTGCCCACCACGCGCACGGTGCGTGCCGGCAGCGGCCTGCGGCGCTGCGCGAGGGCCACGAACACCTGCGCGGCGAAGGCCACGACCAAGGCGCCGGCGACCCATCTCGCCAGAGCATGCCCTTGGGCCGTGCGCAGCGCGTCGTTCGTCGTCTCGGTGAACAGCGTGCCGAGGTGGCGCACGCGGAAGAGGACCGCCGCCACGAGCGCCCCCGGGATGGCGAGCGAGACGAGTCCCGTCAGGCGCCTGGTGGAGAGCCCGAAGTACACTATCAATGCCACAGCGAGAGCCACGAAGCCGCCGCGCGAGAAGGCAAAGAAGAAGGTGAAGAAGAGGATGGCGAGGCCGCTGGACGCCAGGCCGCGCACCCATGCGGGCAGGATCGTCCGCGAGGCGGCCTCGAGAGCCACCGGGATAGCCATGGCGATGATCGCAGCGAGCACGTTCCAGTAGCCGATGGGCCCGCTCAGACGAGCGAAGGTGTGGGCGTCTGTGACAACGTCAGGCGCGATCTTGCCGAGGAAGGCATACACCGCGATGGCGGCGACCACGAGGGCGAAACCGTACGCGGCAAGACGAAGCTGCGCGCGTCCGCCGGGCAGCACTCCGCACACGACGGCGACGAGCAAATAGAAGGCGGCGAAGTCGAACGCCACCCAGGAGAGGTCGGGACCGATCGACCAGAGCACCGACAGGCCCGTCCAGGCTACGAACGCGGCGAACGCGGCGAGGCCGACGAGGTAGGTGCGTGAAGGCCGGGCCGGGCCGCGCACCAGCCAGACGCCGGCAGCGACGAGTGCGGCGACTACGAACACCACCGGCGCAGCCCTGCTGAAGATGTAGCCGCCAGACAAGAATCCGAGCGCCGTGATGCTTGCGAGCACTGCCAGCAGAGCAAGGAGCGAAAAAACAGCCCGCGGGTTCGGCAGAACCCACCACTGCGGGTCTGCCGAGGGCTCGGCCGGTGCCCGCTTCTGGCTCACGGCGTCAGTCATGCACCTCCATCGGCCGCTCTCATATCACCTCGCCAGCCAAGGCCGGTCGGGCCGCAGAAACGTCAGTATAGCCGACGTCGTCGCGCCGGTGGGTTGGGATCCCCACGGCCCGCGTGGTATAAGACACGCCATCGTCAGAGTCTTCGCAGCGTGCGAGGCGAGTGAAGGAGGGGGACGAATGAAGCCAGGTATCGTGATCGTAACGATTCTCGTGCTCGTCGTGACGGGTGTGTTCGCGTCGGTCGCCTGGGCCGGATCGTCCACTACCACTCAGATCATCCACGACGCCTCCGACGGCACGGTCAGCGGCCACTACACGGCAGCCCAGGTCCGGGCTGCTCTCGTCGCCGTCAATAGCAATCCGGCCTTCTCCCAGTACAGTGACGTCGCCGGAGTCCTGCAGGCCTACTTGACAAGCTTGAGCACGTCGGGCTCGGCCACGGGCACGACAGGGGCAACACAGACCGCCGCGGTCACAAAGCCTGGGAATCTCCCAGCGGGCAAGCTCGACTACACGGGTGGGCAGCCCCTGGTCGCGTTTGCAGTCGGCGGCGCATTGATCATCGCCGGTGTGGCGCTGCGCCGGCGCTGGGCGTGAGCGACGTCTTGACAGGATTCAAGGCACCATGAATGGAGCGCGCGTGTCCCGAGGGAAGCGAAGGATCACAGCGGTCCTTGCCACGATCGTAGTACTGGCCATCGTGGCGTTCGCCGGGTACTTCGTGGTGCGTGCGCGTTCCGGCGGAGGCGGCTCGCTCCAGCCCATGGCCACCGCCTCACCGGCGAGCCCCACGCCCAAGACCTCAGCCAACGAGACGCCGACCGCAAAGTGGCTGGTCGCCAAAGCCAGCGGAACGGTCGCCGTGTACCGGCAGCCCAGTCTGTCCGCAGACGTCCGCGCTACCCTCTCGAAGTTCAACTCGCACAGGCAACCCACGCTCATGCTCGTGCGAGAGACTCGCCTGATCGACGGCGTGACTTGGTTCAACGTATGGCTCGCCAAGCGCCCCAACGGCAGCAGCGGCTGGGTGCGCGCGAGCAGCGTGGGCACCTATACGACCGCGGCGAGGATCGTGATAGACGTCTCGGAGCGACAGCTGAGCGTGTACCTCAACGGCAAGCTCATGGGACGGTTTCCCGTGGCCGTGGGCTCCTCGGCCTACCCGACACCGCCCGGTTTCTTCTTCGTCAACGAGAAGGTTCGGCCATCGCCCGCCGACGGGTTCTACGGCGTGCTCGCCATGGGCCTCAGCGCGTTTCAGCCCAGGCTGCCCACGCGGGGTTCGCTAGCCATCCACGGCACCAACACCAGCGCCGGCATCGGGCGGGCCATCAGCGAGGGCTGCATTCGCATGCACAACGCCGACGTGCTCAAAGTGAGCGCGTGGGTGCCGAGCGGCAGCCCGGTCGTCATCAAGCGCTAGCCTTGTCTGCAAGGTAATCGCCGGGTTGACGCGCCTGCTGCCGGTCGGTATGTTCGGGTCATGAAGCGCGCCGGACTACGTCACCACATACGCTCGCGCCTCTCGTCCGCCGCCATCCCTCTCGTTCTCCTCGCGTGCCTCATGGCGGCAGGCGCTGCCTTGTGGCCTGGCGTGGCAAACGCGCGCACGGTCGCGCGCGGCCTTGCCGACAACACCATCGTCTCGATGACGCCCGCTCGACAGGCGGCCGCGCTGCACGAGATCAGCCACGACCTGCGCGGCACCTACGTACGCCTCTTCGTCTCGTGGGCCGACGCCGAGCCGCACCAGGGTGCCTATGATCCCGCGTACATGACGGGTGTCACCTCGGCCGTTTCCCAAGCTGATCAGGACGGCCTGGAGGTCATGATCACATTCCAGGACGTGCCCGAGTGGGCATCCAACCATGCCTACTGGGCCAAGGCGGGCGGCTACAAGCCGTACGTAGTCATGAGCACAACCTACCTTCGGGACTTCCAGACGTTCTGCCAAGACGTCGCGACCCAGTTGCGGGGTCAGGTGTACGCCTACGAGTGCTGGAACGAACCGAATCTGTATCTCTACCTCTTCCCTCAGGCGACCAAGCATGACAAGTACTTCGGCGCCCACCTCTACGTCAAGATGCTCCGCCGCTGTTCGGCCGGCATTCGTGCGGGTGATCGGGCGGCGCTCGTCGTCGCCGGCGCAACGGCGCCCCGGGGGAAGGCCGTCGCGGACGCCTACTCCTCGTCCCCAAAGCGTTTCGCCACCCGGATCAAGGCTGCGGGTGTGTCCTCGCTCTTCGACGCCTACTCGCATCACCCCTATATGCCGGGGGCGTCGCCGCGGCTGTGGCCGGAGGCGGCTCCCCGCGACCCGACGACCACTGTCACCCTCCAAAACCTGCGCACGCTGCTCAAGCTGTTCCCAAACAAGCCCTTCTTCCTGACCGAATACGGGTATCAGACAGCGGCGTGCCAGTCGTTCAGCGGCCAGCACGTCGACCAGATCACCCAGGCGAGCTACCTGAAGCGTGCCTACGCCTATGCCGCGCGATACCGGCAGGTGAAGCTGATGATGTGGTTTCTCCTGAAAGACTTCAAACCCCGGAAGCCATTACAAGGGTTCTATACCGGTCTTCGCACGGCAAACAACACAGCCAAACCCGCTTGGTATGCGTTTGCCCGAGGCAACCGGCTCACCTTGAACGCGCCCGCATCGATCAAATCGGGCGCGGGGCTCACACTCACCGGACAGGTGTCGTGCGCGAGTGTGGGCGGACTTGCCGGCAAGCCGCTGGTCGTGAAGCGCCGTCTTCGAGGCGGCGCATGGTCCACGGTGAAGACCGTTTACAGCAGGGCCGCGGACGCGTACACCTCGGCGGGCCTCTATACCGCGCACTTGCGGCCGAAGGCATCCGCCTACTACCGCGTCACCTGGCGCGGCGTGGTCACGAGCTCGACCCGCTACGTCGCGGTCAAGTAGCCGCCGACTCTCGAGGAACCACTCGTAGGCGCGACGGGTTGAACTCACGCGTGCGCAGAACGCCGCTCTTGGGCCACGCCTCGTCGCGCTCCTTGGTCTGGAAGTGGTACCACAGCTACGGCAACTGCTTGTAGCCGAGGCTTTGCATCTGCTCGACTGGCGGGCCAACGGTCGACGTCCTCGAGTAGATTGTACGGGCGCAGCCGGCAGGCGACGGCGACACGGCCCCCTGAGCCCCGCGCTTGTTGGGCCCGGCCGCGGACACAGGTCGGCCGGAGTCAGCGCCCCGCCCCGAACCGCCTGCTAGCGCGTGCGCACGTTGTGCGTCGTGCTCTCGACGACGCCGCCCCACACGATCTGGTAGATCGTGGTCGTCGACTGCTGCACGGTACGCGAGTAGCTGCCGTCGAGCGCGGTGTGGACCGACGCCACCTTGCTCCACTTGGAACTCGAGGGCTTGCGCGCCCGCAGCGTGAGGACTTCGCTCTGGGGCGTCTCAGGTGCGCGGTACGTCAGCTTGCCGGAGATGGTGAAAGCGACGCGCCGGCGTGCCGAGACCGGGGCCTTCAGCGTCAACGAGTTGCCGCCGGCGAAGGCGTACCAGCTCGGCTTGCGCTGGCCGAGGTAGGTCCGCACCCCCATGTAGACGCCCTTGCCGGCCTTGTCGACCGACTTGCCCGATGGGTTCCAGTCGTCGACCGCGAACCAGAGCAGAGCCTTGACCTGCGGGTAGCGGCGGGCGGTGAGGGAATACGCCTGACGGAGGTAGCGCGCCTGGTCGGCCGTCGAGACCGTGACGCCGAACCGGCGACTGTACTGCGTGTTGTAGCCGAACTCGGTGAGGTAGAAGGGCTTCTTCGGGAACAGCTTCGTGAGCTGGCTGAGGTTGCCGAGCGTCACGGCGTGAGCGGGGTTGTTGGGCATCAGACCAGGCGCGATCCGCCTGGAGCCGCCCGGGGTGTACGGATGGTGCGAGTACGCGTCCATGTACCGGAGAGCGCCATGCTTCTTGAGATAGCGGGCAAACGCTTGCGGAGGAGTGCTCACGCGGTCACCCTTGCCTCTGGGTGCGGTCGCACCGGCGATGACGACGGCGCCCGAAACCTGCTTGACCCCTGCGTACCACGCCTTGAGCATGGTCAGGTACGTGCGGGCCCCGCCGACTCCGCCATGCGTCGCGCTCGCCGGAGTCTGAGGGTAGAGGTAGAGCCCCTGGTTCGGCTCGTTCCAGCACTCGAAGTACTTGACTTTCCCGGCGTAGCGGCTGGCCAGGAACGTGCCGAGGGCCTTGAACTGCTCCTTGACCATGACCTTGCCCGTGTCGGGCGCGTAGAAGGTCTTGTAGACGCCCTTCTTGTAGCCCGGGGGCGGAGATTTCCACAAGGATCTGTCGCTGGCCCACTTCGGCACGTCGAGCGGCGTCATGACGATGGAGATGCCCGCGGCGTGCAACTGCGCGACGATCGCGTCGAGCTGATCGACGTAGGCGTCAGTGTATCCATCTCCGTTGGCGTCCGCGTCGTACGCCGTGCCCGGCGACACGGGTTGCATCGTCGCCCAATGCACCAGGATGCGGGTCCAGCGAGTGCGGAGCTTGGTCTGCCCCATCTCGGCGACCATGTCCGGCACAGCCTTGAGGTCGACGAGCGGACGCTCGAGCCGGTAGTCGATGATGCCGCGGCCGACCGTCCGGGCCTCGGCGCTGGACCCCGGGAGTGGAGCGACGAGGATGAAGGCGAGGCCGGCGAGCGCGCAGGCCGCGCCGGCTACCAGCCCTGCCAGCAAGCCCACGCGGTTTCTGCGCGACATGCCTGTCGATGACGGGCCGCTCGTGTGGATCATGTGTCTCCCCCGACTCCTCGTTTCCCTGCCGGCGAGTATACCGGGGATGCGCTGCGCCGCCCACCCGGCCACGGCGCGGCCGTGTGGCCAGTGGGCGGCTACGGCGTGCGCACCCGCGCTCGCGCACTCGCGCAGACGCCGTCCCAGACGACGCGGTAGAGCCTGGTCGACGTCTGCGTGATCCGGAACGCGTATGAGCCGTCGCTGCGGGTGGGGCCTGCAGAGACCATCCGCCAGCGGGCCTGGCCGGGGCGGTGGCTCTGCAGCATGATCTGCTTGCCCGCCAGGGCGCCGAAGGCGCGGCTCGCAAGGATGCCGGAGACCCTGAACCGGGCGGACCTGCGGGTCGCCGGTGGTGCGTTGAGCGAGAGGCGGTTGCCTCCGGCGAACGCGAACCAGCCGGGCTTGCGCACGCCGTGGACGGTGCTCAGACCCATGTAGGCGCCGAGGCGATCAGCCGTCGGAGCCAGATCTTGGACCATGAACCACAGGAGCGCCTTCACCTGCGGATACCGCTCAGCAACCAACGAATACGCCTGACGGAGGTAGCGAGCCTGCGTCGCCTTGGAGACCTCCAGGCCGAGCAGCGTCGGCGACGCCGTGCCGTAGCCGAACTCGGTGAGGTAGAAGTCCTTGTTCGGGAAGAGGTCGAGGAGCACACCCAGGTTGCCCAGCCAGACCGTCTGCTTCGAGTTGGGCGGCAGCTTCTCAGGAGCGGCCCACGGATATGGGTGATGCGAATAGGCGTCGAAGTAACGCGCGGCCCCATGGTCGTGTAGGTAGGTGGCGAAGGTGCGCGGCGAAGTGCTGAAGGCGTCGTCGGCGCCGCGCGGAGCCGTGGCCCCAGCGATGACGACGGCGCGGCTGTTGGCGCTCTTCGCGCCGTCGTGGAAGGCTCGCAGCATCTTCGTGTAGACACGAAGGCCGAAGTAGCGGTCGCCGCGGCGCCTTTGAGGGTAGAAGCTGCCGCCGGTGTTCGGCTCGTTCCAGCACTCCAGGTACGCGCCGGCGTCACCGAAGCTGCTCGCCAGGAACGCACCCAACCTGCCGAACTGCTGCAGCACAGTGGGATCGCCGGTGTCCATCGCGTAGCTCGGTGAGTACCCAGGCCCCCACCCGCTCGGCGGAGAACTCCACAGCGCCTGGTCGCTCGCCCATACAGGCACGTCGGTCGGCGACAAGATCACCCTCACGCCATTCGCGGTCAGCGCGGCGACGACCGCCTTCAGCTCGCTGACGTAGCTGTCGCTGTAGCCGTCTCCGTCCGCGTCGTCAGCAAACGACACGCCCGGGGCGTTCGGCTGCAGCCTCGCCCAGTGCACGAGCACGCGCGTCCACTTGGCGTGTAGGCGCTGACGGCCGATCTCTTTCGCCAGGGCGGTGATCTCCGCGGGCTCGACGCCGCTGACGATCTCGAGGCGGTTGTCGACGATGCCGCGTCCGACAGCTTGCGCCTGCCGAGGGACACTGGAGAGCGCCAGCAGCGCCGCGAACGACAGGGCGAGGACGATGCCGGCGGCAAGGACGAAGGCCCGGCCACGACCGGCCGCACTGCGCGACGACGTTGTGCACTTCTCGATGATTACCGGTACCTCCCCGAGTGATAGGCTCGCGGTCAACTATAGCATCACGACCGCAGGCTCCGTCTCCCGGCGCGTCGCAGGCTCCTCGCTGGTGCGACGGGCTTTGGTCGAACGGCCGGTCTAGGATAATCGTCGGCGAAGGAACCGCCGACTTCGCCGCGCGCCCGGCCGATCTGCGACGCTCACACGGAGGTCATCGCCCTGTCCATCGACGTCATTGTGGTCACCTACAACTCGGCTGCGGAGATCGAGGCTTGCCTGGCCTCCGTGCGTGGCTCGACGGACGTCGACCGGCTCATCGTCGTTGACAACGCATCGAGTGACGGCTCTGCCGGTGCGGCACGGCGAGCCGGTGCCGACCTCGTGCTCGAGAACGACCGCAATGTCGGCTTTGCGAGGGCGGTGAACCAGGGACTCGAGGCATGCGCTGCCGAGTACGTGCTGCTGCTGAACCCGGATGCCGTTGTGACCGCAGACGCCCTGAGCGCCCTCGTGGAGTGTCTGGTCAAGGATGAGGCGGTCGCCATGGCCGGTCCGCTGCTGGTGACCGCGGACGGCGAGGTCATCGTCGGAGGCAGGCGGTTCTCGACAGCCGCGAACAGGTTGCTGTGGCACCTGCCACTGCCGGGGCGCCCGCTGTGGTCCACACCGGAGTACAGAGCCGAGTTCGGCGGGCCAGCGCTGCGACACCCTGTCCCGGTCGACTACCTCTGGGGTGCCGCGCTCCTGTGCCGGAGCAGCTTTCTCCAAGAGATCGGCGGCCTCGACGAAGGCTTCTTCCTCTACTCGGAAGATGAGGACCTCGGTCGCCGAGCCCGGCAGCTCGGCCTGCGCAGCATGCTCGTGCCGGATTCGACGGTCCGTCACGTCGGAGGAGCAAGCAGCCGCGACGAGACCCTGGCGCAGGCGCGTATCGAGATGGGCAACATGCGTCTGCTCGCGAAATGGGAGGGCG
>JADGPQ010000287.1 GCA_017882325.1 Thermoleophilia bacterium | reverse complement strand
GCAGGCGCCGCACCACGTGCAGGCGTCCACGTCCACGGTAGCCACCAGCGGGTCGAGCTCGGCGAAGCCCCTCTTGAGGATGGCGGCGCTCTGCGTCACCGCCGCCAGCCCTGAGGCGACGCTCTCGGCCGAGTTTCTCGGCGCCTGGCAGGCGCCGCAGATGTACACGCCGTCGACGACGGTCTCCACCGGACGCAGCTTGGGGTGGATCTCGTTGAAGAACCCGCTCTGGCCGATCGGCAGCTTGAGAGTCTTAACCAGATCGTCGTTGGCACGAGGCACCATGCCGGTGACCAGGACGACGAGATCGGCCACGAGCGCGACCTCTTCGCCTTCGGAGAGGAGGTCGCGAGCCGTCACTTTGAGCCGGCCGCTCGTCGCGTCCTTCTCCACGGTCGGCGGCTCGTCGTCGGGGAACTTGAGATAGGCCGAGCCGTCTTCGAGCGACTCGGCATAGAGCAGCTCGAACTTGCCGTAGGTGCGCATGTCCCGGTAGAAGTGGTACTGGTAGACCTTGGCCGGCGTGGCCGCGACCTGGAGGGAGGCGTGCACCGCGGCGTTGCAGCAGTAGCGCGAGCAGTAGGTGTGCCCGCCCTCCACATCCTCGCCCTGACGGCTGCCGACGCAGTAGATGTAGGCCACGGTCTTCACCGGCCGGCCGTTGTACTCCAGGGGGCCGGCCGACTCTTCGACGAGCTTCTTGAACTCCGCGATCGTGACGACGCCGTCCAGGCCGTAGCCGAGCTCACCCTCCGCCGGCCGGTACGTGTCGAAGCCGGTGGCGACGACGATCGAGCCGACGTCGACGGTGATGGTCTCCAGCCGTTCGCCGTCTACCGCGATCGTCGTTTGGTAGTTGCCGAAGCTGCCGGACTTGCTCATCAATTCGGCGTTCGTGAACACGGTGATGGCCGGATGGGCGCGCACCTTGTCCTCGAGCTTGGCGACCAGCTCTCCGCCTTTGCGCCCGTGCGGATACATCTCGCCGAAGCCGGCGACCCACCCGCCGCGCTGCGGCTCCTTCTCCACGAGGAAGACGGCAAGCCCGACCTCGGCCAGCCCGAGCGCCGCCCGCAGGCCGGCGATGCCGCCGCCGACGACGAGGCTCTTCGGCGTCGTCTCGACGACGATCGGCTCGAGCGGCTCGGTGAGGCGCGTGCGGTTGATGCCGGCGCGCACGAGCCGCAGGGCTTTCTCCGTGGCGCCCACGTGGTCGTCGGTGTGCGTCCACGAGCACTGCTCGCGGACGTTCACCTGGGTGTATTGGAAGGGGTTCATGCCCGCACGTTTGGCGACGTCGCGGAACGTGTATGTGTGGAGCTTGGGAGAGCACGAGGCCACAACGAGTCCGTCCAGACCCTGCTCCTCGGCGTCCTGGACGATCTCCTGCTGGGTCGAGTCGGAGCAAGTGAACATCGCGGTCTTGGCGACGACCACGTTGGGCTCTTTGGCGACTGCCGCGACGACTTCGTCGACATCCACGTAGTCGCCGATGTTGCCGCCGCACTGGCAGACGTACACGCCGATCTTGCGGGCGCTCATGCCGTCACCTTCGCTTTCGACTCTTCCGTCACTTTCGACTTCTCCAGGTGAGCGGCAGCCTGTGCCACCGCGGCGCCCGCGTGGAGGATGGAATCGGGGATGTCCTTGACCCCCGAGGCCGAGCCGGCGACGAACACGCCGGGAAGGTTCGTGCGGCCGGGGTCTAGGTCTTCGTCGACCTCGCCTACGTAGAAGTAGTCGTCGAGCGCCAGGGCGCCGTCCTCGAAAAGGCGCGCCGCTTCGAGATTGGGCTGCACGCCGACGGCGAGCACCACCATGTCGTACTCGGCCTCGACCACGCCGCCGTCGCCTTCGATGTCCTCGTACCGGACGATCAGATCGCCGTTGCTCTTCTCGGTGATCTTGGCCACACGACCCTTGATGAAGATGGCGCCCATGTCCTTGGCCTGCTGGTAGAACTCGTCGTAGCCCTTGCCCACGGCGCGCACGTCCATGTAGTGGACGGTGACGTCGGCGAGCGGCAGGGCGCCCATAATCAGCTGATTGTGCTTGATCGAGTACATGCAGCAGATCCGCGAGCAGAGCGGGTTGTTCACCGTCTGGTCGCGGGAGCCGGTGCACATGATGTAGCCGATGCGATCGGGGACCTTGCCGTCTCCAGGTCGCACGACCGAATTGAACGGCCGGGTGGGGGCCAGCAGACGATCCATCTGCATGCCGGTGATGACGTTCTTGTAGCGCCCGTAGCCGTACTCGGGCTTGGCATCGGCCGGGAAGAGCCTGAAGCCGGTGGCCAGAACGACCGAGCCGACGTCGACCTCGATGTCCTCGCCGCGCATGTCGAGCTTGATCGCGTCAGCGGGGCAGGCGTCCACGCAGGCGTGGCACTCGGAGCACACGCCGCAGTCGAGGCAGCGGGCAGCGCCGAGGAACGCTTCGTCCTCGGACATCGCGCCCTCGGTCTCACCGAAGTCGGTCGGCGCGGCGCTCATGAGGGCGCTCGACTCGAACGGTTCGCGGCGGTCATACACTTCCTGCCGCCCGAGCACCTCGGCCTTGTCCGCGACGGGCAACATCTCGTCGAAGCCGTCGGTGTCGAGTTCGACGCCTTGCAGGAATCGGTCGATCATGTAGGCGGCGCGGCGGCCCTGGCCGACCGCGGTGGTGATCATCGTCGGGCCGGTGACGACGTCGCCGGCGGCGAAGATGTGGGGTACGGCCGTCTGCAGCGTGCCGGGGTCGGCCTTGAGCGTGTGGTTGCCGTTGGTCTCAAGGCCGAACGCCTCGGTGTCGGCGCCCATGCCGGCGGCGACGATGACGACGTCGCACTCGAGGGACTTGCGCTTGCTCTCGTCGTATTCGGGGTCGAAGCGGCCGTCGGGATTGAACACGCAGGTGCAGACCTTGAGCTCCGCGCCCTGCACGCGTCCGTTGCCGGTGAAGTGGTCGACGCCCCAGCCGTCGTGCAGCGTGATGCCCTCGGCTCGGGCCTCTTCGACCTCAAAGTCGTGCGCCGGCATCTCCTCACAGCATTCCAGGCTGACCTGGGCGACGGAGGCGG
>JADGPQ010000286.1 GCA_017882325.1 Thermoleophilia bacterium | reverse complement strand
CCGAGAGGAACACATGCGCGGCGACGCACCGGACGACGCCATCGCACTGGGCTTCCGTCACGGCTCCCGCGTCGTCGTGGCCGCCGCAGTCATCATGATCAGCGTCTTCGGCGGCTTCACCCTGCAGACAGACCCGATCATCAAGACGATCGGCTTCGCCTTCGCCTTCGGTGTCCTAGTCGACGCCTTCCTGGTCCGCATGACGTTCGGGCCGGCCGTGATGTCGCTGCTCGGTGAGCGCGCGTGGCATCTGCCCTCCTGGCTCGACCGCATTCTGCCGAACGCGGATGTCGAGGGCTTGGGCCTGTCTGAGACACAGCACGAGCCGACCGCGCACGGACTCGGAACGACCCCCAACCGAGTGCAGCCTGAGGCGTCCGAGTAGTCGATCGGCTTTGGATACGAGTTGGTTCCTGTGCGACTCGGACGACGCCATCATGACACACATCCGTTTTGACATGGCACCAATGTGGCATCATAATGATGCCATGAACCTGCGCCCGCATATCGAGAGCATTCACCAGCAGCTTGCCGCTACCGCCGAGGCCGGCGGCGACGAGGCTCGTGCGGCGATGGAACGGCTGATGGCGCCGCTCGATTCCACGATCCGCCTGACGCTGCTCGATGTGTTGACAGCGGCCGCAGAGGAGATCACCTGCGATCTCGCGCCAGGCTCGGTCGAGGTGCGCTTGAGGGGCCGTGACCCCGAGTTCGTCGTGACCCCACCGCCGGCCGATCCGTCCGTTGACGACCAGACTCATGGCGACAACGAGCGGCTGGGCCACCGGCCGGTCACGGGCGTCACGCCGCCCGCTGAGGGCGTGGGCGACGAGGCTGCGATGTCGCGAATCAACCTTCGCATGCCCGAGCACCTCAAGGCTCGGGTCGAACACGCGGCTGCTGACGAGGGACTCTCGGTCAATGCCTGGCTCGTGCGGGCGGCAGCCGTGGCACTGGAGCGCGCGAATCCAGAACGGCGGACTGCGCAGGGTGCTCAGCGCTACACGGGCTGGGCGCGCTAGCTGGGTGAGGCAAGAGAGCACACCGTCACGAGCGCAGCCGAGAACACGCCGCCCATCAACCAAAAGGACACGGTCATGCCTACCTTCGACACTCCCGAGCCGATCTCAGTATCGCTGGAACTCGGCGTCTGTGACATCCGGATCGTGGCCGGCGACCGTACCGACACGGTCGTTGAGGTCCGTCCGACCAATCCAACCAAGAAGGGCGATGTAGCTGCCGCTGAGCAGACTCGTGTCGAGTTCGCCGCCGGCAGGCTGCAGATCAGGGCGCCCAAAGGGTGGAAGCGGTATACGCCCTTGGGTGGCCGCGAGTCGATCGATCTGCAGATCAATCTGCCGGCAGGCTCGCACATGCGCGGTGAGGCGGACCTCGGGGCAGTGCGCTGCACGGGCCGTCTCGGCGAATTGCACTTCAAGACAGGCCTGGGCGAGATCCGCCTCGACCAGGCAGGCCAGGTGGAGCTCAAGACCGGCGGGGGCGACATCATCGTGGATCAAGTCGCAGACCATGCCGAGCTCCGCACGGGTACCGGCGCTGTGCAGGCGAGAAGCATCGGCGGCAGTGCCGTGGTCAAGAACGGCAACGGCGACACCTGGATCGGCGAGGTCGTCGGCGAGCTACGGGTGAGCGCGGCCAATGGCAGGATCTCAGTCGATCAGGCGCACGGCGCAGTGACGGCCAAGACCGCCAACGGCGACGTGCGCCTCTCAGAGATCGCCAGTGGGGCGGTACACGCCCAGACCGCCTGCGGCAAGGTCGACATCGGCGTCCTCGATGGGGTCGCCGCTTGGCTGGACTTGTACACGCAGTACGGCAACGTACAGAACGACCTGAACGCCGCCGAGCGCTCCGAGCCGGGCGAAGCCACCGTCGAGGTTCGCGCCCGCAGCTCGTTCGGCGACGTCACCGTTCGTCGCTCATCGCCGCTCGCGAACGGGCCGGGGAGGGCCGAGGCGTGACTACTGCTTCCGTGCGGCCTGCCCTGGAGGCCAACGGCTTGCGCAAGTCGTTCGGCGACCACGTCGTGGAAGGTGGAGACTAACCGTGGAAGCAGCGATCGAAGCCAAGTCACTCAGCAAGTCGTACAAGAACGTCTCAGTTCTGAAAGACGTCAGCTTCAGCGTGCAGAAGGGGACGGTCTTTGCCCTGCTGGGCAGTAATGGCGCCGGCAAGACCACGACCATCAATATCCTGACGACGCTCATAAAGGCCGATGGCGGCACGGCCGCGGTGGCCGGCTACGACATTGCTGCACGACCGCACAAGGTGCGCAACGAGATCAGTCTGACTGGGCAGTTCGCTGCCGTCGATAATCGGCTGACGGGTCGTGAGAACCTACTGCTGATCGGCGACTTGCGCCATGTTGCCGACTCCGCCAAGACCGCTGCAGACCTGTTGCGGCGGTTTGGGTTGGAGGAAGCGGCCGATCGCGGTGTGTCGACGTTCTCCGGTGGGATGCGCCGCCGCCTCGACATCGCAATGAGCTTGATCGGTAGTCCTGCAGTCATCTTCTTGGACGAGCCTACCACCGGGTTTGACCCGGAAGCCCGCAATGAGATGTGGCGGACGATCCACAAGCTAGCCGAAGGCGGGACGACGGTATTCCTCACAACGCAGCATCTCGAAGAGGCCGATGAGCTGGCCGACGACATCGCGGTCCTACACCAAGGCAGAATCGTCGCCAGTGGAACAGCCAGCGAGCTGAAGAAGCTCGTGCCGGGTGGGCTGATCGAGCTGACTTTCCATGACGAAGAGACCCGTGATGCTGCTGCAAAGGTGCTTGGCAAGAGCTACGCCCATACTGAAGGCGAGGGCGCAACGCTGACGATCACCACAGATGGCACGGTAGCTCAGGTGGCCAGCATCTTCGTCGGACTCGAGGATGCTCGAATCGAGCCGACCGAGTTCTCCCAGAAAGTGGCTACGCTCGACGACGTATTCCTCAAGGTAACTGGCACCAGCCGGGAGGACGAATGACACGCACGCTCGCAGATACCTGGACGCTGGCCAGGCGCAGTCTACGCCATATCACCCGCAGTCCAGACACGGTC
>JADGPQ010000285.1 GCA_017882325.1 Thermoleophilia bacterium | reverse complement strand
CGCGCGCTGAGCCATTACTCCGGGGACGCCTTCTAGGAAAAGGCCGATTACTCGAACCTAAATCGCCGTCCGAACAGAATTCCCGCCTGCGGGTCGGGATTGAGAAGGAAACCGAGGGCGTGACCCTGGTCCCTACGTACCACAGCCCCCCGGCAATTCCCATTGCGCCCCTACAGCGCCAGAGACTCTTCCGGATCGAGGCGAGGGCCTTCTCGAGGACGGCGGCCGAAACGTCGGAGAGAGTGACCCTGAACCCCGAGGTCGCCGCGACCTGGGCGATGCCGCTCCCCATCGCCCCGGCGCCGACGACCGCGATCAAACGGGTTTCGACCGTCTTTTCCATGACGGCCCCGGATGCTAGAGGAACCGGCCCCTCTCCGCGAGCGCTGGGGAAATTCCTGGATCCCCGGAATCTGCGAGCTTTGTCTCCCGAACGTACAAGTCTCGACGGACGATTCACCCCTTGACAGAGACCAGATCTCAACTAAGACTCCGGGTCCGGATGAGCCGAGGGGCCATCCTCGTCGCAGTTCCGCTGAAACTGCACGACTTATTCGCTGTTGATCGTTTGAAGGAGGCGCGCCGATCCAGCCTTGACTCGTCCATTAGCTGATCCAAGAACGTGTAATGGAACCGAATTGACAATCATCTCAATTCTGATGAAAGGGTATATATGAGAATCCGCAACGTTCTATCCGTTTTGGCAGTAGCCTTGATGATCGGCCTCGTGGCAGCGCCCGTTAGTGCAGCCAACGTGCGCTCCTCCGCGTCGCCACTGCTCAAGGTTGGCCCGCGGGCAATTCCGACCGATGCCGCTAGCCCGGACTACAGCCTCTTCACCTGTCAGGTATACAACGAGAGCCCAGGTGCTACCTGTTACGACCCCTATCAGATGCGGCATGCCTACAACATCGACACGCTTATCAATGCAGGCTTCGACGGTAGGAGAAGGACGATCGTCATCGTCGACGCATTCTCGGACCCGTTCCTTGTGGGGGATCTGAACTTCTTCAACACCTTTTACGGTCTGCCCAGTTTGAACGGGCTTGGCGGCCCGCCCAACTCCAGCCTAGGCACGTTCACGCAGGTCGCGCCCGATGGCCTCGGACCGTTTGACTCCGGATGGGCGTCAGAGATCACGCTGGACGTCGAGTGGGCGCACGCGATCGCCCCCGGCGCCAACATCACGCTCGTCCTGGCGAAATCGAACGCCGACGCCGACATCCTGAGCGCCACGAAGTATGCGGTGGATCACAATCTCGGCGACGTCATTTCCCAGAGCTTCGGTGAGAACGAGAGCTGTATGGACCCGAACACGCTCGCGCTGCAACATCAGGTCTTTGCGGACGCAACGAGGAAGAACATCACGCTCTTCGCCTCTTCGGGCGATGACGGCGCCACACAGCTGAACTGCGACGGGACGGCGTTCGTCAAGGCGGCCTCGTCACCCGCCAGTGACCCGCTGGTCACCGCCGTGGGCGGCACCGAGCTGCACGCGGCTCGCTATTGCCTGCCGACCCACCCGCCATGCAGCACCACGCCTCCTCCCGGAACATACGAGGGCGAGATTGCGTGGAACGAACCCGACTTTGGCGCCACTGGTGGCGGATTCAGCGTTTTGTACGACGAGCCGTCGTACCAGCAGGGAACTATCCACGGCGGCAAGCAGCGGGGAGTGCCCGACGTGTCGTACAACGCCGCCGTCCTCCATGGTGTGCTCGTACGCATCTTCGGGGGCTGGAGTCTCTTCGGCGGCACCAGCGCCGGCTCGCCGCAGTGGGCGGCCATCCAGGCGATTGCCGACCAGAAAGCCTCGTATGACCTGGGCTTCATCAACAAGGCGGCCTACCATATCGGTCAGGCACAGAAACACTACTCGGCTTCTTTCTTTGACGTGACGAGCGGCAATAACTCCTTCTTTGGTGTGCAGGGCTTCAACGCCGGATCGGGCTGGGACGCCGTGACGGGTCTCGGCTCCCCGAGGGCCGACGGACTCGTCGATTACCTGATCCAGCTCGTCTCGCCGGGCGATGGCTCGTCCGCGATCGCGGGGTCGGAGCCGCATGGGCATGGCAAGCCGCCCAAGCCCGGACACGCGAAGCCGCACTGATCGGTTCTGCCTGATGACATCGCGGTCTGACAGTAAGATGCGACGCGCATGCGGGGGTTCAGCGCTGCAACTGTCATGACCGGCAATCCCTCGAATGAATGCCGGACATCGGATACGACGCCGATGTCCGGTATTTCGTTTGCCGCGCGGCCGCGAAGATGACGAGGGGGCGGATCCTGATCGTTGACGCGCCATTCCCTCTAAGCGGCCCGAGCTCCACTCCGAAGAATGTAGACGGTGCGGTTGGAGCGCCGCTTCTCGACGGCCAGCGAAGTCTGATCCTGGAGGCTCGCGCGCTGAGCCATTACTCCGGGGACGCCTCCTAGAAAAAGGCCGATTACTCGAACCTAAATCGCCGTCGGGGCAGAATGCCCGTCTACAGGCCGGGATTGAGAAAGAAACCGAGGGCGTGACTCATGGTCTATACGCGCCACAGCCGCTAGCAATTCCGATTGCACCCCTACAGGTGGCGTTGATGCGGCCTGATGTATTCCCGTCACTTTGACTTTAGACACGTTATCGGACCGTGTGCAGAGAAGGAGGCGCAGGTCGATTTGCGATCGCGCGCCGTCACACCTCGTCGGGCCCTCCAATAGACTTACGAGGGGAGAGCTCATGAAAGGGAAGAGGTTTTCCGAGGAGCAGATCATCGTGGTCTTGAAGGAGTCCGAGGCCGAATCCCGGCTCCCGCTCCTCTCTCGAAGCGGCGTCAGTCGGCATACGCGAACGACACCATCTCCGATGGACCATGCGCCGCCGGCTCGTCTTACGCGCGAGTCCTCGGCTGAAGCTGCGGCCACGGTCCTCGCCTGACTCTGACCGGGCGGCCAACACAGACCTGACTCTGATTCCTCTCTGGCGGCGGAGCTCTCGGCGCCCTATGCTTGGTGGTGAGGAGGGGCCCGCTCATGTTGATGGCCCTCGCCCTTCTCGCAGCAATCGAAGCCGTTCCGTCACCTACGGTCTCGCTGAC
>JADGPQ010000284.1 GCA_017882325.1 Thermoleophilia bacterium | reverse complement strand
GAACGCCAGGACGCTGCGCAGGCTGGACTGCATCACGGCCGTGCCGATCCGCCCGGTCGAGGCGCCGATGATCGCCGAGGGCTTGTGGGCGAAGGAGTTCGTACCCTTCGGCCTCGAGGCCCAGTCGATGGCGTTCTTCAGCGCGCCCGGAATCGAGCGGTTGTACTCGGGGGAGACGAACAGGACGGCGTCGACGCCGGCGATGGCGTCCTTCAGGGCTCGCCCCTCGGGCGGGTAGTCGGCGTCGAAGTCGTAGCTGTAGAGCGGCAGGTCCTTGATGGGAATCTCGACAAACTCGAGGTCGGGGGGCGCCACCTTGATGAGCGCCTTGGAGAGGATGCGGTTGATGGAGCCGGCAGCGAGGCTCCCGACGAAGTAGCCGACCCTGTATGGCATCGCGGCGCTCCTTCCCTGCGACAGGTGACGAAACGGTCGCCGTCAATTCGGCCCTGGCACGGCAGGCACGATCATGCCAGTGAGCTGTCTACTTGTCAGCGTTGGGGCGCGGCGCGCGTCGTCGGCAGCGTCGGTTCGGCGGCCAAGGTTCGCTACGTCTGCGACGACCTCGGCTTCGATGCCGCCTTCGACTACCACGAGGGCTCTCCGGGTCAGCTTCTGGCGCCGGTCGCACCGGAGGGCATCGACGTCTATTACGACAACGTCGGCGGAGAGCATCTCGAAGCGGCCCTTGGCGCCCTGCGCTTGCACGGGCGCGCGGCCCTGTGCGGGGCGATCTCGCAGTACAACGCCGAGGAGCCGGCGCTCGGGCCGCGCAATCTTGGTCTGATGATCGGCAAGCGGCTCACGCTGCACGGCTTCCTCGTGGGCGACCATGTTGACCGCAGGCCGGCGTTTCTGGAGGAGATGGGTGGGTGGCTGACCGAGGGGCGCATTCGTCTCGCCGAGACGATAGTCGATGGCGTCGAGAACGCCCCCTCCGCGTTCATCGGTCTCATGTGCGGCGAGAACGTCGGCAAGATGCTGGTGCGCGTCGGCGGCGACTGACCAGTGCGGCGGAGAAGATCGACGCGGGGCTGCGAGCTGCTCTGGCAAAGTAGGGCTGGCGCGTCTACGTCGCGCCAGCTCCGACCGTCACGCTGTGGACCGCCGCCTCAGACCCCGCCCCCCCGGCGACAGGCCGGCCTCCCCGCTGCACGGTCTACTACGGTGTCGCGGCGCTGTGGTCAACACAAAACAGTACGCGGCGACGGTGGAGACGTTGCGGCTAGTATCTGAATTCGCAGGGAATAACAGCGTTGTGATGGTGACAACGCTCGCATGGTCCGTCCCAGCCTTCGGCAACGCTGTTCGATGGCGGCGGTCCCAGACCAAGGAGAAGGAGAGCCGCGACCATGGCGAAGATCCTCTGTGTTCTCTATCCGGACCCTGTCGAAGGGTATCCCAGCACGTACCCGCGCGCTGACATTCCCATCCTTGAGCGTTACCCCAACGGGCAGATGCTTCCCACACCGAAAGACATCGACTTCACGCCCGGGCAGTTGCTGGGAAGTGTGTCCGGCGAACTCGACTTGCGGAAGTTCCTCGAGAGTCAGGGCCACACGCTCGTCGTAACCTCCGACAAGGATGGCCCCGACTCGGTCTTCGAGCGCGAGCTGGTCGACGCCGACGTCGTCATCTCGCAGCCCTTCTGGCCGGCGTACTTGACCGCCGAACGGATCGCCAAGGCCAAGAACCTGAAGCTGGCCATCACCGCCGGCATCGGCTCGGACCACGTCGACCTGCAGGCGGCCATGGAGCACGGTCTGACCGTCGCCGAGGTGACATTCTCGAACAGCATCAGCGTGGCCGAGCACGTCGTGATGGCGATCCTCGCGCTGGTACGCAACTACATCCCCTCCTATGAGTGGGTCGTGAAGGGCGGCTGGAACATCGCCGACTGTGTGCAGCGGTCTTACGACCTGGAGGGCATGACGGTGGGGACGGTCGGAGCCGGCCGCATCGGGCTTGCCGTGCTGCGCCGTCTCAAGCCGTTCGACGTGAAGCTGCACTACACGGACAAGCACCGGCTCGACGGCGATATCGAGCGCGAGCTTGACGTCACGTATCATCCGGACGTTGAGTCACTGCTGCGCGTGTGCGACGTCGTGACCATCAACGCACCCCTGCATCCCGAGACCGAGGGCCTCTTCGACGACGAGCTCATCGGCAAGATGAAGCGCGGCGCGTACCTGGTGAACACGGCCCGCGGCAAGATCTGCGACCGTGACGCGGTCGTGCAAGCGCTCGAGAGCGGGCAGCTCGCGGGCTATGCGGGAGACGTCTGGTTCCCCCAGCCGGCGCCGCAGTCGCATCCCTGGCGCACCATGCCCCACCACGGCATGACGCCGCACATCTCGGGATCTTCGCTGTCCGCCCAAGCGCGCTATGCGGCAGGCACGCGGGAGATCCTCGAGGGTTTCTTCGCCGGCACGCCCATCCGTGAGGAGTATCTCATCGTCGACAAGGGCGAGCTGGCCGGAGCGGGGGCGCACTCCTACACGGCCGGCAACGCGACGAGCGGTCTGGAGAAGGTCGACTGAGTGGAGACTCCGACAGGCTGTGCGAGGCTCCGGCATTCCATGAAACAGAGCTGCCTGGGCTTGTTCGCATCCTCGACGACGACGATGCGCCGGCCACTTTCGCCTTCCTGCGGCGGCAACTGAAGGCGAGGGCTCGTGAGCTCGTGGGAGGAGGCTGACGGGTCATCACACTCCGCGAGTGAGGCTGGTATCCCCGCCTCACGCGAGCAGGCTCAGTCGCCTCGCCGGGCGGACGACACCTGCTGCATGAGCTCCTCTGTCCCCGCCAGCGCCGGCTTGGCCCCGAGCCGCGCGAAGATCTCGCGGGCCTGCTCCAGAGGCTGCGCTGCCTCCGGCGCTCTGCCCAGCGCGAAGAGGCAGCGCCCCTGCCCGAGCAGTGCCTGCGCCTCCTCGTAGGGGACGCCGAAGTCGTGCCAGCGGGCGGCAGCGTCGGCGAAGCCGGCCGCCGCCGCCTCATGCTCGCCACGCGCCTCGACCACGAGCGCCTCGGCCGCTGCCCGGGCATGCCGGCACAAAGGCTGGGGCGGCTCGACGGCTGAGGCCAG
>JADGPQ010000099.1 GCA_017882325.1 Thermoleophilia bacterium | reverse complement strand
ATAGGAGCCGAACATCTTGACGATGGTCTCGCGGCCGGTGAAGGCGCGGGCCACACGGATGGCGTCCATGGTGGCCTCGGAGCCCGAGTTCACGAAGCGCCACTGCGGAAGCTTGAAGGCCCCGGCGAGGTGCTCGGCCATGATGATGGCGTCCTCGGTGGGGAGGCCGAACTGGGTGCCCAGCGGCGCGCGCTTCTGGATGGCCTCGACGATCAGCGGGTGGGCGTGGCCCTGGACCATGCAGCCGTAGCCGTTGTGGAAGTCGGCGATCTCCTGGCCGTCCACCGTCCAGATGTGTGGGCCTTTGCCGTGTGTGTAGTAGACGGGGTACGGGTCGCGCGCGTGGTACGTGGAAGCGACGCCCATCGGCATGTGCTTGACGGCGCGCTGGAACATCTCGAAGGACTTCGGCGACTGATCTTGGAGTTTCGTCTCTTCTCGGGCGGTGAGGTCGGCGATGAGCTGCCGGTCGATCTGGTTCGTTGCCATGCTGGGTTCTCTCCTTCTGTTCCGTCAACCAAGAAGTGCTCCTCGCGCGTGACATTCTACAGCGTTGGTGAGCAGATGTGTAGGGTTCGGCAATGATTTGGCCGTTTCGGCAGCCGATTCGGAAGCAAGAAGAGTTGCCTGTGTGGAGGTCTCAGTCACAAGCGAAAGGGCGGCTCCCCTGGTGGGGAGCCGCCCTATGCGGTAGTAGATACGGGCCCTCTCAGGGCTCGTGTCAGGCGGTCTTACTTCTTGACGACCACCTTGATCGTCGCGCTGGTGCCGCCGCGCTGCTTCGCGCTGGCAGGGAAGACGGCTCTGTAATGGAAGGTGCCCTTCTTCGTCATCTTGATCGAGACGGCGTAGGTGCCAGCTCCCTTGAGGGACACAGGCTTCGCGGCTTTCTTCCACGACTTGCCGGACTTCACCTGGATGGTGACTTTGCCGGTGGTAGAAGTGGTGACCTTGCCGGTGAACTTCACGGTCTTCTTGATCTTCACCGACCTCGGGGAAGCCTTGATGTTGATGACCGAGGTAGCGGTAACGGCGTGGGCCTCATGGAGAGCCTTCAGAATGATGGTCCTCGCGTAGTCCCAGTTGTGGATGCCCCAGCTGCCCTCGCTCACGATGTAGCTCTGGTTCGTGAAGGCCTTCTGGAAATTGAGCCGGGAGGCGTTCCATTTACCGCCCTTATCCTTGATCGCGTTGAGCGCCGCGTTGGCGTTGGCGATCCTGGTGGCCCTGTTTGCACCGGCGAAGCCGAGACGCTTGGCGGCCGCCGACAAGGCTACGGTCACCTGGTCGTTCCAGTTGTGCATGGCCGCCTGGCGGTCGTCCAGCGTGTTCTGCAGCCAGGTGGCGTCCGGGTCGTCCGGACGACTGTGGCAGGTACTGCACGCCGAGTACGGCATGGTGATATTCTCCACGACCGGCGCCGCGGTGGGGACCGGAGTGGTAGTCCTGAGCGGGACCGGAGTGACCGAGGCGGCCACGTCGGGCTCGATGATCTTGAACGTGTGGTTGGCGCCCAGCTGGATGTCGCCGCGGCTTACCGTCGTCGGCGGCATGTGGCACTGCACGCACTTGCCCTTGTGCACGCTCGGCGAGCCCTGCGGCACGTCGATAGCGCCGGTGCCGTTCATCATCTCATCCATCGGATGATGGACTTGACTGCCAGGCGCGGCGGTGCCGGGCCTACCGTCGACAGCGGCGATCTCGGCGTTGTGGCAGGTCACGCACAGGGTCTTCTGGCCGTCCGTGATGAGCTGAGGAGTGAAGTCCTGGTTCCAGACGCCCGTGGCCGTACCCTTGTCGTGCGGCGTGTGACAGCCGACACACGTGATGCCGTACTTGGTCTGGTCGCCCCTAGGCTTGGCATTGTCGGGCGCGATGCGGTAGTCGGCCGAATGGCACTCGAGGCACGTGGCCGGCGGGTTCGGACCCATGGCGGCCTTGAGGTCCTTGAGAGCCTGGGCGTGCTTGTCGGCGCCGCCCGACCAGTCGGTGTACTGCGTGGCGCTACCGTCGTGGCCATTGACGACCCACGGCGTGTCCTGGCCGTCGAGCTTCCAATACTGCATGAGGCCAGCAGCCGTCGTGGCCGCCGGGTTCGGCGTGGGAGTCCAGCTCGGGAACGCGACGTTGAGCTTGGTGCTGAGCGCCTCAGGCGTCCAGCCGTTCGCAGCGTTGCCCATGGTCTCGTAGCCGATGGCCATCTGCGGCTGCAGGAGGCTCGTCGGGTTCGGGTTCGGCACGACGGGCGTACCCGGAGTCGGGAGGGTGGTGACCTTCACGTACGGAAGCGGCGTGATGGCATACGTGTCCACCGTATAGGAATACCGCGAGTGGCACTGGCCACAGATGTCAGCGCTGGCCAGTTTCGCGGCAGTGCCGGTATGGGCCGCGGCCTCGCTTTGGTGGCACGACGAGCAGCCGACGTCCAGCTCGGACGAGGGGGCGTTGCCGGTGGCCTGAGGAGCGGTGGGCACGCCGTTGGCGGCCCCCCACGTCACGACGCCGGTCGCGGAGGTCGCGGTCGCCACTGGGATCACCTTGCTCGGGTCCCAGTTGGCCGTATGGCAGCCGGCGCACATCGAGTTCGGAAGGCGCGCGTGCTGGCCGTCGGCGTCGGCTACAGCGTGCTTGGTCCCAGACCAAACGCCGTAGACCTGCGGGATGCCGGGCGTGCTGGTATGGCACACGGCGCAGTCCGAAGACACATTGAAATCGGCGCGATAGCCGTTGAACGCCATCGCCGGCGCCACCATCACAAGGACGGCGGCCACAACGATCGCGACGAGAAGTAGGCGTCTTACCATGGTCACCTCCTTGTTGGTCGGGGAAGAAGAATGTCTGTCCGCTTTCACAGAATCACCTCCTTCCCGCTGTGCGGATCGAGTGTCGAAGGCGCCGCGCGAAGCCCGGGCAACGTGCGGCGGCATTCGTGGTGTGATGAACGGCCGAGGGGGGTGCGGTCACGGTCACACGGGCCATACGTGTCCGTGCCGACGAAACGGCCGCAACGCAGTGACGTGTCACTGCCCCGCGACCGGACCGGATGTCGGTGATTCGCTGTCCCCATGGCGTTCTCTCTCGACGCGGACCGGCACACCCGTGGGGGTATGCCAGCCTATCCGGGAAGGTATACAGGATTCCGTGCGTGTTAGCAATCATAAAGAAATGAGTTGCCACGCGGTCCGCAACATGCTCAGCCCCATGCGCTGCCCGCTGATCGTGCCCCGTGCGCGAGAGAGAAGAACCGTTGGCCGTTTGCGGCCACGCCGCACTCGGCCCCGGGTCCGGCGTGCGCTCGGTACAGAAGAATGGAAGACCGGGCAGACCGCGAAACGCGCTGGGTTCAGACTGCTGCGGCGGGTCCGTCGGGCTCGGGCCGCTGGGCCGCGCCATCATCCGTCACCGTGTCGATGGGGCCGTCGGCGGCCGCGCACCAGCTCTCGAACTGCGTCCGCGGCCGCAGGAAGACGATGGTCTCCTTGACGAGCGGGATCAGCGGGATGGCGATGAGCATGCCGCTGATGCCGTGGATCTCGCCGCCCGCGAGGATCGCGAAGATGACCACCAGCGGATGCACGCGAAAGCGGCCGCCCATGATCACCGGCACGAGGATGTGGCCCTCGACCTCCTGGATGAGCACGAACGTGATGATGACCCACAGAGCAGACAGTGGGGAGTCGAGGACGGCCACGAGGCTGGGCGGCACAGCCGCAAGCACGGGGCCGAGGTAAGGGATGGCCTCCATGAGGCCCGCCCAGACGCCGAAGAAGAGCGCGTAGCGGGTGCCCGACGGAAACGCGCCGATCATGCCGAGGAACCACATCGCGAGGCCCACGCTTCCTCCGAGAACTGCAGACAGCAGCACCTGCGCCTTGACGTAGTCGACCACCGCGGTCTTTGCCCGCCGTACGTACTCCTCGCCGTCGCTCACGTTGTTCGTGGGGAAGTGCCCGGAGACGAAGCGCCCGATGCGTTTCGAGTCGAGCAGCATGTAGATCGAGATCACGATCATGATGATGAGGTAGGTGATCTGGCGGACCACGGTGACGCCGACGTCCACCACGTTGGATGTGAATGACGGTACGCGGTCGGCGATCGCCGTGAGCGATGCCTTGATCTGAGCCTGGACGTCGATTGCGAGGCCGGCGCGGTCGGACAGGCGCTGCAAGCGCGTGATCGTGTCGCCGGCCTTGTCGGCCATACCCGGCAGGGCGGTCGTGAGGTTACGCAGCTGCTGCACGACCGGGGGCCACACGAGCGCCGCCACGAGGACCAGCACGGCGACGAAGCCGACATAGACCACGAAGACGCCGATGTAGCGGTTCACGTGGAGGCGCTCCAACCCGTGAACCAGGGGGTTAAGCACCAGGGCGACGAGGCCCGCTACCGCGAAGATGAAGACGACCTGGGCGATCGCCCCCAATGTGAACCACGCGATGATCAGCAGGACGGGCAAGACCGCCAGCTGTACCCAGCGGGGGACGTAGATCCTGCCTGGAGTGAAATCGGGTTGCGCGGCCATGCCTCGGCATCACCTCTGCCGTCGGTTTCGGCGCGGGCGGACGGAAGCCTGCCCCGAGCCTGCCTTGCCGGCCGCAGCGGCGCTCTCCGGCAACGCTTGTCCGGCTTCAGGAGCGCAGGGTTTCGGCCCTGCCGGGTCGGGGCATGAAGTTGACAGCATGTGACTCAAGTTTTATGCTACGTACCGGAGTAACCCCGCAAGGAGGCAGATTCATGGGCAAGGTAATCGGCATCGACCTGGGCACGACCAACAGTGCAATGGCCGTGCTCGAGGGCGGCGAGCCGACCGTCATCCCCAACAGTGAGGGCGGTCGCACCACGCCGTCGGTGGTCGCGTTCTCGAAGAGCGGCGAGCGTCTGGTAGGAAGTGTCGCCAGGCGCCAGGCCGTCACCAACCCCGAGAACACCGTGTTCTCGATCAAGCGCTTCATGGGCCGTAAGTACGGCGACGTGGCCGAAGAGATGACCATCGTGCCGTACCACGTCCAGGCCGGGCCCAACGGCGACGCCGTCGTCGAGATCGGCGGCAAGACGTACACGCCGCCGGAGATCTCGGCGATGATCCTGCAGAAGCTCAAGCGCGACGCCGAAGAGTACCTCGGCGACAAGGTCAACGAGGCGGTCATCACCGTCCCGGCGTACTTCAACGACTCGCAGCGCCAGGCGACCAAAGACGCCGGCAAGATCGCCGGCCTCGAGGTCAAGCGCATCATCAACGAGCCTACGGCCGCCGCGCTCGCCTACGGCCTCGACAAGGAGCACGACCAGACCATCCTCGTCTTCGACCTCGGCGGCGGCACGTTCGACGTCTCGATCCTCGACCTCGGGGACGGCGTCTTCGAGGTGCGCTCCACCAACGGCGACACGCACCTCGGGGGCGACAACTTCGACAAGGCCGTCGTCGACTGGATGGTGGCCGAGTTCCTGCAGAGCCAGGGCATCGACCTCAGCAAGGACAAGATGGCCCTGCAGCGCCTCTACGAGGCCGCGGAGAAGGCCAAGATCGAGCTGAGCACCACGCAGAGCAGCAACATCAACCTGCCGTTCATCTCGGCCGACGAGAATGGTCCCAAACACCTCGATCAGACGCTCACGCGGGCCAAGTTTGACGAGCTCACGCACGCGCTTCTCGAGCGCGTCGTGAACCCCGTGAACAGCGCCATCAAGGACGCCGGCCTCGGCAAGAGCGACATCCACCACGTGATCCTCGTGGGCGGCATGACGCGCGTTCCGGCCGTACAGGAGAAGGTCAAGCAGCTCATCGGCAAGGACCCGCACAAAGGCGTGAACCCCGACGAGGTCGTCGCCGTGGGCGCCGCCATCCAGGGCGGCGTGCTGGCCGGCGAGGTCAAGGACGTGCTGCTCCTCGACGTCACGCCGCTCAGCCTCGGCATCGAGACCAAGGGCAACGTGTTCACCAAGCTCATCGAGCGCAACACCACAATCCCGACCAAGAAGAGTGAGATCTTCAGCACGGCCGACGACAACCAGACGAGCGTGGAGATCCACGTGCTCCAGGGCGAACGCGAGATGGCCCGCTTCAACAAGACGCTGGGCAAGTTCCAGCTGGTGGGCATCCCCACGGCGCCGCGCGGCATCCCGCAGATCGAGGTCGCCTTCGATATCGACGCCAACGGCATCGTGCACGTGAGCGCCAAGGACCTCGGCACCGGCAACGAGCAGAAGATCACCATCACCGCCAGCAGCGGCCTCAGCGAGCAGGACATCGAACGCATGATGAAGGACGCCGAGTCGCACGCCGACGAAGACAAGAAAGCCCGCGACTTGGCCGACGTCAAGAACAACGCCGAGAACCTCGTCTACAGCACCGAGAAGTCGCTGCGTGACATGGGCGACAAGGTCGACGCGGCCACGAAGGCCGAGATCGAGACCGCTGGAGCCGAGCTGAAGACCGCCCTCGAGGGCGACGACGAGGAGGCCATCAAGGCCAAGACCGACACGCTCATGCAGGCCTCGCACAAGCTCGCTGAGGCCGTCTATCAGCAGGCCCAGCAGCAGCAGTCCGCGAGTGGCGGCGGCGAAGGCGGCGAATCGACGACCGACGAGAACGTCGAAGAGGGCGACTTCGAGATCATCGACGAGGAAGAGGGCAAGTAAGGGCCGGTACGCCCGAGGAGGTGTCACTATGGCGATCATCAGATGGGACCCGTTCCGCGAGATGACCCAAGTCCAGAGCCAGTTCAACCGGCTGGAGGACCAGGTGTGGGGCGGGCGGCAGGAGAGCTGGATGCCGGCGGTCGACGTCTTCGACACAAAGGACGCCGTGGTCCTCAAGGCTGAGCTGGCCGGCATGGACCCCGACGACATTGAGATCGAGGTCGAGGACAACGTCCTCACCATCACGGGAGAGCGCAAGTTCGAGGAGCGGGTCGACGACGCGCGGTACTACCGGGTCGAGCGGCGCTTCGGCAGCTTCCAGCGCAGCCTGGCGCTCCCGCAGGGCGTCAAGCCCGAAGAGATCCAAGCCGCCTACGAGGACGGCATCCTCACGGTGTCCGTACCGAAGGTCGAGGAGGAGAAGCCCAAACGCATCGAGATCAAGGCCAAGAAGACGGTCGAGGCCAAGAAGGCTGAGCCCTGACGCTGCCGGGACTGTCTGAACGAAACAGGAGCACACGACTCACATGACGGACAGAAAGCACACGAAGGACGACGGCAAACGGCGGGCCGCGCGCCCCAAGGTGGCGCCCGAAGACAGCGGCGCCGCCGAGGCCGCGCCGGCGGGCGACGCGGCTGCGGTAGACGGCGAGCTTGCCAAGCTTGCGGCAGACTGTGACACGTACCTCGACCATCTGCGTCGTCTGCAGGCGGAGTTCGACAACTACCGCAAGCGTGTCCAGCGCGACGCCGAGCAGCATCGCCTGCGCGCCGCAGAGGCTGTCGTCGAGTCATTGTTGCCGGTCATGGACAACATGGGCCGGGCGCTCGACGCGGCCGCCCGGCACGAGGAGGGCCAGCTGATCGCCGGCCTCGAGCTCGTCGCCGGCCAGCTGCGCAGCACCCTCGAAGGCCACGGCCTCGACGAGGTGCCGGTCGAGCCGGGCAGCCTGTTCGATCCCAACGTGCACGAGGCGGTGCTCACGCAGGCCTCGTCCGACTACGAGGAGGGCACGGTGCTTCAGGTCCTGGAGCGCGGCTACCTGCTCCACGGCAGGCTGCTGCGCCCGGCCAAGGTCATCGTGTCGAGCTGACATGAGCGACTTCTATCAGACGCTCGGGGTGCCCAAGAACGCCTCGCAGGACGACATCAAGAAGGCGTTTCGCAAGCTCGCCAGGGACTTCCACCCAGACAAGAACCCCGGCGACAAGAAGGCGGAGGAGAAGTTCAAGCAGGTCAGCGAGGCCTACGAGACTCTCTCGGACGCGGAGAAGCGCAAGCAATACGACGAGCTGAGCCGGCTCGGGGCCTTCGGCCCGGGCGCCGGCGGCTTTCGCCCGGGCGCGGGCGGCCCGGGCTTCGATCCCAGCATGTTCGGCCAGGGCGGCGCCCAATTCGACATGGGCGATCTCGGTGACATCTTGGGCAACCTGTTCGGCGGCGGCGCCGCCGGCGGCCGCGGCCGCCGGAGGGCGGCTGAGCGCGGCGACGACCTGCAAGTCGACGTCACGGTGTCGTTCGACGATTCACTGCATGGCGTCACCGTGCGTGTGCCCGTCGACAAGCCCGATACCTGCGACACGTGTCACGGCAGTGGCGCCAGGCCGGGCACGACACCCAAGGTCTGCCCCCAGTGTCAGGGACGCGGCTCGATCGCCCGCAACCTCGGCGGTTTCGCGATGCCGCAGACCTGCCCGCAGTGTCGCGGTAACGGGACGATCATCGAGCACCCGTGCACGGCCTGCGGCGGCAGCGGCGTGCAGCACAAGACCAAGCGCTACGCGGTCAAGATCCCGGCCGGCGTCAAGGATGGAAGCAAGATCCGCATCAAGGGCAAAGGGGAAGCCGGCCTGCGCGGAGGGCCGTCGGGCGACCTCTTCGTGAGGGTCGGCGTCGAACCCGACGATCTCTTCGAGCGCCGCGGCGACGACGTAGTGCTGGACGTCCCGGTGACGATCTCCGAGGCGGCTCTGGGCACCAGCGTCAGGATCCCCATCCCCGGCGGGGGCCGCGTTGCCCTCAAGGTCCCGGCCGGCAGCCAGGACGGGCGCACGTTCCGGGTGCGCGGCAAAGGCGCGCCCAAGCTCAAGGGTGGCCACGGCGATCTCCACGTGCGGCTGCACGTGCACGTGCCCGAGAAGCTGACCAAGGAACAGAAGCAGCTGTTCGAGAAACTGGGCGCTACCCTGCCCGATCCGCGAGTCGCGGTGCTGGGTTGAGGCGGCGAGGCTGAACCATGAGGCAGCACGATGACGACATGGCACTCTTCATGATCTCGGTCGCGGCCGAGCTCGCCGGCATGCACCCGCAGACGCTGCGCCTCTACGAACGGCGCGGGCTGGTGCGCCCGCAGCGCACGGCAAAGAACACGCGCCGGTACTCGCAGCGCGACGTGGAGCGGCTGCAGCGCATCCAGCAGCTCACCGAGCTGGGGCTCAACCTGGCCGGCGTGGAGCGCGTGTTGGCCATGGAGGAGCAGATGAACGCCATGGCCGCCCAGGTCCAGCGCCTGCAAGCGCGTCTCGAGGAGGCCGCCGCCGCGATGCATCGCGAGATCGAGCGCGTCGAGCGCTCCCACCGCTTCGAGCTGGTGCCGGTGAGCCACACGCAGATCGTGCCGCTCGGCCGCCGGCGCCGCCGGGCCTGACCCTCTCGGGTCCGGCCCGCCCACCCCGGCTTCTCGACTCAAGCCCAAGACCAAGGCAAGGTATTTCATGGATGTGAACAAGTTCTCCGAACGAGCCCGCGAGGCCATTGAGACCGCGCAGGGCGTCGTGCGCCGCGGTCCCGGCAACGTGCTGGGCACCGAACACCTCCTGATCGGCGTGCTCAGCCTGCCCGGCGGCGTGGTCGAGCAGATCCTCAACGTACTCGGCATCGACAAGGGCGCCGTGATGACGCGCGCCAATCAGATGGCGCAGAACCAGCCCGTGGGCACGAGCGGCCCGTCGGGCCCGGACGAGATGCTTTACATGACACCGCGCGCCAAGGCCGCCGTCGACCTGGCGGTGCAGGAGGCGCAGAAGCTCGGCGACGAGTTCGTCGGCACCGAGCATCTGCTGCTCGGCATCTTCCTCGAAGGCGAGGGTCCCGGCAGCGCCATCCTGCGCGACGTGGGCATGAGCGAGGAGCGCCTGCGCGGCGCGCTCGCACAGGTGCGCGCCACCGGCACCGACTACGAGGCCAACGCCACCGGCGAGAGCATGCTGAAGAAGTACACGCGCGATCTGACGGCGATGGCGCGGGAGGGCAAGCTCGACCCGGTCATCGGCCGCGACGAGGAGATCAAGCGCGTGATCCAGGTGCTCAGCCGCCGCACCAAGAACAACCCGGTGCTCATCGGCGAGCCCGGGGTGGGCAAGACGGCCATCGCCGACGGGCTCGCGCAGAAGATCGTGAACGCCGACGTGCCGGAACTCCTTCGCGGCCGGCGCGTCCTGGCGCTCGACCTCGGCGCCATGGTCGCCGGCTCCAAGTACCGCGGCGAGTTCGAGGAGCGTCTCAAGGGCGCCCTCGACGAGATCCAGCGCTCCAAAGACGTCGTGCTGTTCATCGACGAATTGCACACCGTTGTGGGTGCCGGCGCCGCCGAGGGCGCCATCGACGCCTCCAACATGATGAAGCCGATGCTCGCCCGCGGCGAGCTGCAGTGCGTGGGCGCGACGACGCTCGACGAGTATCGCGCCCACATCGAGAAGGACGCCGC